>NZ_JAODNM010000125.1 GCF_025464955.1 Amycolatopsis sp.
GCGCATTCGCCATGACCGCCTGGGACCTGGCCTTCGACCCCTCCAGCTCGACCATCAAGCAAACCTGGATCTGGGAACACGCCGGCGGGTTCTTCGGCGTTCCCCTGGTCAACTACCTCGGCTGGACCTTCACCGTCTACTTGTTCATGCAGGTCTTCGCCCTCTTCCTGCATCGTGGTGGCCCCCTTTCGGCCTCCGAACCGGACGACACCACAGGCAGTGACTTACAGGCGGTACTGCCTTACGCGGCGACGACGATCTCGTTCTTCACCAAGTTCTTCACCGGCGAGAACACCACCGTCACCGACGCCGCCGGCAAGACCTGGCACACCGCCGACATCTACGAAACATCAGCGCTACTCACGGTTTACGGAATGCTGTTCATCGCTCTCCTGGCCCTGCTGCGCATCGCCCAGCGGCGCCACGACGGATCGGCCGCGGCGGGGTTGTGGAGATAGTCGCGGGCCTGGCGCGCGGCGCCTCTGGAGGAGAAGCCACCACGGCGAAGCCGTCGGCGCTTGCCGTTCCGACCATGCGGTAGCTCGAGACGGAAGTCTCGCCTGCGGCGATCGTGAAGCCGCCGTCCTGGTGGCGCTGAACTCGGTGTTCCAGGTGGTGATGTTCGGTGTGCTGGGCTGGTTCTACCTCTCTGTGCTCACGGGCCGACGGAAGGCACGTTCATCTACTACTCCGCGGCGAACGACCGTGTGAAGAGCCTGCTGTCGCAGGCGTTGTTCCACGCCGACCACATCGACCGCGACATCCCCGCCGAGCACGACTCGACGTCGACCATGGCCCACCATCCGACCGAGTCGGCGAGATCGTCGAACAGGTCACCGTCGGGCAGTCGACCGTCTCGGCCCACCTCAAAATCCTCACCCAGGCGCGCTTCGTGCTGCCCGAACGGCGCGGGACCGCCCGGCTCTACCGGGTCAACCAGCGCTGCATCAGCTGCTTCCCGTCCGCCGCCGACGTCGTCATGGGCCGCCCCGTGACGGCGTTCGACGCGGTCGCCGCCGACTGCGCAGGCTCGGTGAGCGAGGTGGCGTCATGACCGAAGTCGACCCCGCCGAGCAGATCGAGCAGGTGCGGCAGCGTTATGCCGCCGCAGCGCGGCGCGTGACCGCCGGGCAGGGAACCGGCCTCGCGGCCGGCCCTGACGAGGGCAGGCCGCGGCGCTGGGCATGGCAGGACGCGTCGACGAACTACTCGCGGCGAGCCCCGCGCCTGGACCTGACGAGGTGACCGCGGCGTTCTGGCAAGCCTGCCATGGAGGCCAGCGCCGCATGGCCGAGCACCTCCTGTCCCGGGGCGCAGACATCAACGGGATCCCCGACTACGCCCAGCACGCAGCGATCGACATCGCCGCCGAGCCGGACACGCGCCGCGCACTTCTGCGTGACTGGCTACACGACCAGGGTTGCCGCCCCGCCGCAGGCGAGCGCTGACGCGCGCCGATCGCACAGCAACCGGAGGTCTTGCTCGCAGCGCGGTCCGGAGCGGAGACTGGGTTCGTGGACAAGCAAGCCGTTCATGACGACCTGGACCGCGCGTACGCGACTTTTCGCCTGCTCCTCGACGGGGCGGGTGAGGCGGACCTGCGCCGGGCGTCGAACGGCACCCGCTGGACCAACCAGCAACTGCTGTTCCACATGCTGCTCGGCTACCTGATCATGCAGGCCCTGCTCAGGGTGGTCCGGCTGTTCGGGCGCCTCCCGTCAGGCGCCAGCCGCGCCTACGCCCGCCTGCTCAACGCCGCGACCCGCCCGTTCGACACCGTGAACTACGCCGGATCATGCCTCGGCGGAAAGATCCTGGGCGAGCGTCGAATGATAGTGATGTTCGGTCGCGCGGTCGCGATGCTGCATCGCCGGTTGGACACCGAGACCGACACCGACCTCGCACGGGGTATGCATTACCCCGACCGATGGGACCCGTTCTTCGGGGAATTCATGACCCTCGCCGACATCTACCGCTTCCCCACCCAGCATTTCGACTTCCACCGCCGCCAACTCACCCTGAGCGCCGCGAGCGAACCGGACGACACCTAGCCGGGCGTCAGGCCGGGCCGTCCGCGGGCATGTCGGGGCGGGCTCGGCGAAGTGCGTGCCGCAGCAGCGCGGGGTCGGGTGTTCCGGTGATTCCGGTGTCGGTCCGGTAGACGCGGCACGCCAACGCCGGTATCTGGCCGGGTTGGGCGAAGGGGTCCACGCCGTCGATCGTGATCGTCGGGGAGCCGGCGAAGCCGAGCTCCTCGGCCTGCTCCTGGCTGGTGACCACGACCGTGACCACTGGCGTTGTGGTGAGCCCGAGTTCATCCAGGGCGTGTCGCGCCAGGTTCGCGGCCGGTGTCTCGTTCGGGCAGTCCGGGACGACGAGTAGCCGAACCTCCATCGCGGGTGGCCTTTCTGTCTCGCTTTCGGCGTGTGGTCAGCAGCAGTCGTCCCCGCACCAGGCGTCGATGCCTTCGCGCACCGCGAGCGCGGCGATCCCCAGCCCGACGACCGGGTCGAGCCACCACCAGGCCAGCACCGTGTCGGCGAGCAGGCCGAGGCTGTGCCGCTGCCGGACAGCACAGCCTCCGGCCATGCGTAAGTCCGTCCTACGCCGGAGGTTGCTGCGATTGGGATTCGAGGCGGCGCTTCAGGTTCGCGACATTGGTCGGCATCTCCTTCTGCGCTTGACGGCGCACGATCAACGGGACCAGCACCTTGCCGATGCCGTGCCCCTCGAAATCGACCGCGATGGTCAACCGGGACCTGCGCTCGGCCAACGATGCAACCGTGAGATCGACCGTGGCGCGAATGGGCCCGTCGATACCGCGCACCCCCCACGTCCTCGGCGGATCGACGTGAGTGACCTCAGCGGTCACCGGCCGTTCCGCCCCGCCGATGCGCCGGGTGGTCACACACTTGGTGCCCACCTGCGGCGCGCCCTCCTGGTCCATACGACCGCCGACGACACCTGCTTGCCATTGGGAAAACCGGGTCGGGTCCGTGGCGTAGGCGAAAACCTCGGCGGCAGGCCGGTCAACGTCCACCGTGGCGATGATCGGCGACATGTCAACTCGCCTGCTCGAACAGGTCAGCGTAGCGAGCCAGGTACACCGGCCAGCCCTGGTCGCCGTCGACGCTCTCGCCGACCGACTGCCAGCCGGGACCGTGCCGATCGAGGTGACGGTGTTCGAGTTCGAGGCGAGTGCGGTTCGGGCCCTCGGGGACGAAGCGGACCTCGACCTCGCTGGTCAGTTCCGGGTCGGTCTCGACTTGCCACTGCGGGCCGATGTCCCAGCTGAACACCACGCGGTGCGGCGGTTCGTAGGCCAGGATGCGTGCCCAGCGGCACTCACTGCCGTCAGCCGCGCGGTCGTAGATGTGACCACCGACGCGCGGCTCGAACACCGTCTCGGCGATCGGTGCTCGGAGCAGGTTGTGCTCCGGTGGCTTGAAGTCGCCGAACCGTTCGGTGAACGTCGCGAAGGCCTGCGTGATCGCCGCGTCGACCACGACCTGCTTGCGGACCACCGTGGCCTCGGTTTCGGTCATGAACTCTCCTCCGTCGCTTCTTCGGCAACGTCCACATAGCCGGCCAGCGCCCGCTGCCAGAAGGTGTCGAGCTGATCACGCAACGCGGCCACCGCCGTCGGGTTGAGCCGGTAGATCCGCCGCGTGCCGGCCGCGTGCTCACTGACCAGGCCGGCGTTCTTGAGGACCTTCAGATGTTGGGAGACCGCGGATCTGGTGACCGGCAATTGCGCGGCGAGTTGTCCCACCGCCTGCGGCGCCTCGGCGAGGCGGCTGACGATGGCACGCCGTGTGCCGTCCGCCAGCGCGCTCCAGCCGTCTCCTGCTTGGTTAGTATCCACTAACGGTTAGTGTTCACTAATAGAGATGAGCGGTCAAGCCCCTGCGTGCCCCGCGGCACAGCGGGCTCGACCGTGAACCCGAACAGCGCCGCGGGCTCGCAGGATCGACTTCTGCGTTGATTCGTCAGTGGGCAACCACTCGGCCGATGAGTAAGGGCTCACATGTCCAGGGCGGCGCGTGCCATCGTGCCGTTTGCGGCGACCTCGGCGGCGACGGTGCGCTTGGTCGCCGCTCTGCGGTGCGGCATCTGATGGTCGACTTTCCTTGTGCCGCGTCGTGTCCCGGAGTAGACCTGATGCTAGGAGCGTCGACAGGCCAAGTCTGGACCAGGAGAGAAGGTCCAGGCTCCCGGCCGGAGTTCCAGCAGGAGCAGCACCGGGCACCCACGCGGAGTACGCCGCGATAAGGCTGTGCGCCGAGGGCCTGCCTCCGCACCCGATCCGCGGGTGCCGACGCCGAGGCCGATTGGCAAGGCGCACTGTGCACGCTTGGTAACCCGATCACCTCTGCGGTTCGGGTGTCGCCCCCGACAGAAAACGGGTGCGACACCCGACGCTATTCCCAGCCCAGTCAGCGAATTCGACTTCCACCACACCGCCAGTAGCGAGCGCGCACTGCGTCGACGGTGCAAACCTGTGCCGGGAGTGTGACCGGGCTGCCCGGCAACGTCCTACCGCCCACCAAGAGAGAACCGGCTGGTGGTGTCAGCGGCCAGTCGGGTTTCCCCTTGGACGGCCAGTTCGGCTCCCCGCTGGCGGCCAGTCGCACGGTCAGTGATCGCAGCAGGTTCGTCGGCCGGCGCGGCCGTGCCAGTCATGCCGCGAGATTGACCGTACCTCGACCGCCAGCACGGCGCGTTGAACGGCGCGGCGCGTGGCACGGGGATCCGTCAGTTGCCGCGGTCGTTGCGGCTCGGCATCGCTGTAAGAACCCGTTCTCGGCAACGGTGCCTGCGCGTCAGTCTCCTCCTGCCGCGAACGTCCTCTTCTGCCGAATTGAGCCCGTTCGTCTACCTGCGGGCCGACAAGGCTGGAGTTTCGTACTGCCGGGTTAGCCTGAGCGAATGATCGAGGTTCGTCATGCTGGCCCAGACGACGCGGACGCGATTGGTGAGATCCACTCCGCATCCTGGGAAGCCGCCTACGCCCGTTTCTTCGACCCGCAGTTCGCAACACGCGCCATCCAGGACCGGCGTACACGATGGCGCCAGAGGATCACTGAGGGGACCAGCATGATCCTGCTCGCGGCGCTCGATGGCAGGCCCCTGGCCCTGTCGAACTCACTGCCGTCTGCCGCCCGGCCGGGCTTTGCGGAGATTTACAGTTTCTACGGTCACCCTGATGGATGGGGCAGCGGCATAGCCGCCACATTGATGACCCAGACGCTGCGCCACCTGCGCGACGACGGGTACACCCACGCGCACCTGTGGACGTTGCGCGATACCCCGCAGTCCCGGCGTTTCTACCTCAAATCCGGTTTCACCGAATCCGGCGCCGTAGGCACCCATGACTTCGGTGACGGCAACCCCCTCAACCAGGTCGAATACGAGCGAGCCTGTTGAGGGTGGGCGGCGCGAGCCGACCACGTCGTAGTGGGACTGGCCAGCACCGGCTGCGCGACTTGTCGGACGGCCTGCCGGTCCAACGCATTGTCATTCCGCGAAGTGCACTCTTTTGCCGCCCGCTCATGCTGATGTGCGGATGTGCGGATGTGCGGATGTGCGGATGTGCGGATGTGCGGATGTGCTCGTGATGCTGAGGGATTGGTTGGTGGCTCGCGGGTCCTCCGATGATCTGTCCTATGCGCTGAGGCGTGTTCGAGCTGTATCGCCGACCTCGGACGGCATCCCGGCCCAAGCCGGGGCATGGGGCTCACATCTGGACGACGACCTTGCCCTTGGCGTGGCCCTGTTCCAGGTAGGCGAAGGCCTCGGCGATCCGCTCGAAGGGAAAGACCCGGTCGGTCACCGTTTTGAGCGTGCCCTTGTCGACCAGTTCGGCCAGCAGGTCGAGGTCCTCTCCGCTGGGGTGCATGAACCGGAACCGGTAGCCGACGCCGTGGCGCCGGGCCTGCCGTCGGATCCCGGCGCCGGCCACCCGCAGTGCGGCAGCCACCAGCGGGCCCGCGCCGAAGTCCGCGCGAGCGTTGGCCGGCTCGGGGAGTCCCGCGATGGAGACCGTGGTGGCTCCTCGCTTGAGGATGGCGAAGCTGTCCCGCAGGTCCTGCCCGCCGGTCAGGTCGAACGCGGCGTCGTAGTCGCTCAGGACGTCCTTGAACTTCTGCTCCCGGTAGTTGATAACCGTCGTGGCGCCGAGGGACCGCACCAGTTCCTCGCCGCGGGGTGACGCGGTAGTGGCCACCTCCGCGCCCATCCAGACGGCCAGTTGGACAGCGAGGGTGCCGACGCCCCCGGCTCCGCCGGAGATGAACACCCGCTCGCCCTTGGTGAGGGCCAGGTCGTCGCGCAGCGCCTGCAGGGCGGTCAGCCCGGCCAGCGGCAGCCCGGCCGCATCGGCGAAGTCCAGCGACTGCGGCATTCTCCCCACTATCGTTTCGTCGACGACGGCGTAGGTGGCGTAGGCGCCCAGCTTCTTCTTGTCCACCCTGGCGAACACGCGGTCTCCGACCGCGAAACGGGTGACACCGGCGCCGACCGCCTCGACCTCGCCGGCCAGCTCACTGCCCGCCACCCGGGGCAGGTCGAGGCGCTGCACCATCCGCATCGCGCCTTGGCGGACCTTGTAGTCGATCGGGTTCAGTCCCGCGGCCCGCACCCGGACGAGTACCTCGCCCTCGCCGGCAACCGGTTCTGGGACGTCCCGCAGTTCCATGGCGCGCGCGTCCCCGTACCGGGTCATCACGTATGCCTGCATGAGATCACCTGCTTTCAGTGCTTTGTTCGGCCGAGACTCGCGTGGACGGCGGCACGGACCCGGTCGGCGACGACTTCCGGCGCGGAAGCGTCGAGCTTGCCGTCGAGGTGCAGGAACGCGAGGCCGTGCACCAGGGCCCAGACGGCGGTGGACAGAGCCTCGAAGTCAGCACCCGGGCCCACTTCGATGCCCTGGTCGGGAAAGGCTCGCCGGACGAGGCCGTCGAGGTAGGCGGAGATGGCGGCGGTCGCGGCCGCCCTTTCGGCGTTGCCCGGGTCGCAGGGCTCCGAGAACATGGCCCGGAACATGGCCGGGTGCGCGAGCGCGAACTGCACATAGGCCACGGCGACGTCCGCGAGATCTTCAGGCGCCGCGGGCGCGGGATGCGCCGCGGCGAGGCGCTCCGCGAGCTCGCGGTACCCCAGCGCGGCGACTGCGGAGACCAACGCCTCCCGGTCCGGGAAATGCCGATACGGAGCGGTGGCCGACACGCCGGCCCGCCGGGCCACAGCCCGCACCGAAAGCCCGGCGCCGTCCTCTTCAAGCAGCTCGCGCGCCGCACGCAGACAGGCAGCACGCGCGTCGCCGTGGTGGTAGGGGCCGCTCGCCTTCCCCATGACACTCCTCTGAGGTGTGCACTGCTTACCTTGCCATCGTAGCCGCGATGTGAGCAGTGTGCACATCGACTCCTTGTCGAAGGGACGCATGGCCTCGCACGCGGCTATGGCTCGACCGAAGGACACATCTCGGGAGCCGCGCTGACCCTGAGGCGATCGCCGCCTAAGCCACGCACCACACACACCCGACACGAGAATTGCCATGAGCTTGCCGCACCCCAGCCCCTCCGGACGAGGCCAAGTGTTCGACAACCCGATCATGGGGGAACACGTCGTCGTCCTCACCGACCCCACCCCTCCACCCACCCCGACCGGGCACTGGTCACCGAGCTGACCGCCCGCTCTTCACGGCCGGAACGCTCACCGACCCCACGCTGCAGTCCCTTCTGGACGCCTACGGCGCTGTCGGGACGCGCAAGTACATCGCGATGATCGGCTGGTTCAGCATGCTCAGTCTGTTCCTCAACGGCACCCGGGTACCGATAGAGACCACGGACAAGATCGGGTCACGGACCTCGCCACTGGCATAACCCCGCCGGTCGCAAGGCAGAGCCCCGCATATCGTTACCGAGGCCCGCGCAAAGCGCACGCATGGACCGGCCGGAAAGCCACCGCCCTATTTGGCGCCGCAGGCCCTGGTTAACGACGGTGTGCGGTCAACAGCATCTGGGTACAGCGACCGCCGTGATCCGAACCCTTGTCCTGGGTCACGGCGGTTGACTGATCCAGGAATATCAGCGACTACAGTGGATTTACACGGTCCTTTATGGACCAAGCGGCGCGGATTCGCTCGGCGGCGGTGGCGGCTTGCCTGAGTCCGGCCTGGCGGGCCGGCTGCCAGGCCGCCCAGTTGCCCAGGTCGGGGCCGAAGGCCTGCTGCGCCCCTTGGTCGGGGTTGATCGTTACCACCGTGCCTGCGCCTGTCTTGGCGAGTTCCCGTTCGAGTGGCTCGCGGGGGAACAGGTGCGCCAGCGGTTCGACGAGGACCAGCACGTCGGCACCGGTGGCGACGTCGGCGTTGGTCCCGGACACGATGCCGCCGTCCATGTACCGTCGCCCGTTTACGGTGATCGGCGGGGAGACGCCCGGCAAGGCGCAGCTGGACGCTATCGCTGTCGGCAGTGGTGCGTCGCCGGCGCGGTCCCAGACCTTCAGTTCGCCGGTCTCGACGTCAACCGCCGTGATGAATAGTTGGCGGTCGGGCCATTCGCGTGCGGTGATCAGCGTGCTTATCCCGGCGATGTGCGCCTGTTCGGTGGTGGTCTCGGCGGCGAGCGCGAGCCGGCCGACCCGGCGCCGGGCGTCCGCGCGTTCCAGGCTGGCGTCGGCGAGGATGGCGAACGCCTCGGTCATGCGGCGGGGGTCCGCCTTGGGCGCGGAGCCGCCTTGATCGGCGGAGTGCGCAGGGGTGTACGAATCAAGATCTTGGCCCGTGGCGAGCTTCGTGCCGACGATCGAGCCCGCCGAGGTACCGACGATCACGTCGGCCTCGGCCAGGTCCACTCCTTCCTGGCGCAGCCCGCTGACAAGTCCGGTCATCCAAGCGGTGCCGACGACTCCTCCGCCGCCGAGGACCAGTGCCCGTGTTGTATTCATCGTGTTCAGCCTCTCCCTTTCGATTGTGGCTGCAGGTACTCGAAGACGGAGCCGTCAGGGTGGCGAGCCACGATCCTCGTGCCGTTGGGTACTTCGGTCGGTGCTTCCAGTACCTCGGCGCCTGCCTTGCTCAGGGCCTCGAGCACGGGGTCCAGAGAGTCGACGATGACGGTCGCCGTCTGGGACACGTACTTTTCCAGCGGGCCGGAGTACAGCAGAAATGGCCCTACCAATGCCAAGTTCAGATCGCGGTAGGGGAATCGCCTGACTTCGATGTCCCCGGCCAGTTCGCGATAGAGGGGAATGGCAGCATCAAGGCTTTCGACTTCGACGTTGGCGATCATCGCTTTGATATTGCTACTCACGCCACTTTTCCTTTCGTAGTTTCACGGTGGTCAGACCTGGACCTGTCCGCCGTCGACGAAGTGCTCGGCGCCGGTGATGAACGAACTTTCCGGCCCGGCGAGGAAAGCGGCCAGCGCCGCGACCTCCTCCGGACGGCCCATGCGTTGCAGTGGTAGTTGCGAGGACAGCACTGTGTGGAAGTCTTCGGCGCTCTGGCCGAGCCGAGCGGCCACGCGGTCGATCGCGGGTGTGGCGATAGGGCCGGGCGTGATGACGTTGACGCGCACGCCGCGCGGGGCCAGCTCCGCGGCCCACGTCCGGCCCAGACTGCGCACGGCTGCTTTGGACGCGGCGTAGACGCCCATTCTGTCGGTGCCTTGGTGGATGGTGGAGGACGCCAGCAGGATCACCGACGCGGGGTCGGCGAGCAGGGGCAGCGACTTCTGCACGGTCAGCAGGCTGCCTTTGGTGTTCACGCCGAAGACGTAGTCGAACTGCTCTTCGGTGACGTCCTGCAGGCGGGCTCCATCACCTAGTCCTGCGTTGGCCACGACAACGTCCAACTGCCGCCCATCGCCGCGGATGACCTCCATGACGCGGTCGAGGTCGGCGGCCTGCGAGACATCGCACGGCACTGCGACCGCGTCAGGGCCCATGTCCTTGGCCGCGGCTTCGAGTTCGTCCGTGCGCCGGCCGGTCAGGTAGACGCGGGCGCCGTCGTCGGCGAAGCGCTGGGCGATCGCCCGTCCGATGCCGCTGGAGGCACCGGTGACCAGGGCTGTTTTTCCGTTCATGGGGCCCATGGCGCCCATCCTTTCGGGACATTGGAGTCAGTGTTGCGGGTAGAAGGTGTTGATCTCGGCGAGGACTCGCTGCGGGGCTTCGCCGAGCCGCCAATGCCCGGTACCGAGGACGTCGGTGACGACGACTGTCTTGTCCCGCAGTGTGCCGGTCATGATCGCTCTGGTGACGCTGTTCTTTACTGGTTCGTCCAGAACCTAGCACATTCTGGACGAACCAGTAAAGAACAGCTACGATCGAGTGATGGCGAGACCACGGAGCTTCGACGAGGACGAGGTCCTGCGCGCTGCGGGGGACCTGTTCTGGTCGACTGGTTACGCGGCGACGCGCGTCGACGACATCGCCGCGGCCACCGGGCTGGGCAAGGGCAGCCTTTACGGCGCATTCGGTGACAAGCACCACCTGTTCCTGCGGGTCTTCGACGACTACTGCGTCGCCATCACCGAGGCCGTCCGCCGGGCGCTCGACGGGCCGGATGCGGGGGCCTACGAGCGGCTGCGCGCACATGTGCTGGCCGTGGCGGATGCCACCGCGGCGGATGCTCGGCTGCGCGGCTGCCTGCTGGCCAAGGGCACCGCCGAGTTGTCCTCGCAGGATCCGGCTGTCGTGGCACGGTCCCGTAAGACGCTCGACGATCTCGGCGATCTGATCGCGTCGTGCGTCGCGGCGGCGCAGCGGGCCGGCGACATCAGTCCGGAGCAGGACCCCGCCCGCCTTGGCGGGCTGGTGCTGGCGGTGCTTCGCGGGATCGAAGCACTGGGCAAAGGCGGGGGCAGTCCAGCCTCGCTACGCGCGATCGCGGAAACCGCGTTGGCCGTTCTGCCCCGGCCTTAAGACCCGAACCCGCCGCCGAAGCCGCAAACCGGTAGAGCCACGGTCAGCGCGAGCATCTTGTCCGACGGACACAGCGGTCATCGCCACCGCGTACCTCGAAGTGGTGACAGCCCGAGCCAAATATTGACAACTGACAACTTATAAATCTACGGTCGCAAGCATGTCGAGTCACCTGTCCCGGCGCGGGTTCCTGGCCGCCGGACTCAGCCTGGCCGCGGGCGCGGTAGTCCAGACTCCCGACCACGCCCGGACCCCGCTGCCCACAGCGCCGCCGGAAGGCGGCCTCACCTTTCCGTCGCCGGAGCTGACCTCTTACGTCGACGAGATGCCCGTGCCTCCAGTCCTCACCGGCGATCGGACGCTGGCCGTCGCCGCGTCGAGCCACCGGTTCCACCGTGACCTCGGGACCGCTCCCACCTGGTCCTACGGTGGCCAGGAGTATCTCGGACCGACGCTCGAGGCGCACACCGGGCAGCCGATCGCGCTGACCTTCGACCACTCCCTCGGCGCCCACCTGTTCGCCGCGGACGTCGATCCGAGCCTGGACGGGGCGTCCGAAGAGGACCGGACGAAACCGCGACTCTCGGTGCACCTGCACGGCGCGGTCACCCGCCCGGAGATGGACGGGCATCCCGAGGACACCTTCCTGCCCGGCAGCTCGATGGCCTACCGGCACGAGAACGGCCAGCAGGCGACGAACCTGTGGTACCACGACCACGCGATGGGCATCACCCGGCTGAATGTCGTCGCCGGCCTTGCCGGGATGTACTTCCTGCGCGACGAGTACGACACCGGCACCGCGGACAACACACTCGGCCTGCCCAGTGGCGAGTTCGAAGTCCCGTTGATCCTGGCCGACCGGCGGTTCCACGATGACGGGTCGCTGAACTTCCGCACCGTCCGCTACGTCCCCCAAGGACATTGGGAGGGCGGCATGATCGGCGACCGGATGACCGTGAACGGCATGGTGTCGCCGTATTTCCGGGTGGCCCGTGGCCGCTATCGGTGCCGGGTGCTCAACGCGTCCAACGTCCGCGGCTACCACCTGTCCTTCACCAACCGGATGTCGTTCTGGGTGGTCGCCAATGACGGCGGCCTGCTCGACACGGCAGTGCGCACCACGGCGGTGCGCGTGACGCCGGGGGAACGCATCGACCTCGTGGTGGACTTCTCCGGCCTCGATGCGGGTGAGACCGTCGAGCTGACCAATGACCAGGAAGAGGCGGTCAGCGTCCGGGCCGCGACCGGGGCCGAGGTGCTGCGCGACCTCGTGCGCTTCGTCGGCACCGGAGCGAGCGGGGACACCGGAAGCCTGCCCGCCCGCCTACGCGGAGGTGCCCGCCAACCGGCGGCGCTCCCCGCGGTACAGGCGCCCACGCGGACCCGGGTCGTCTCGCTCACGCAGTCCCCCGCGCAGACCTGGCCGCCGGTCAGCATGGGGCTGAACAACCTCTGTTACGGCCAGGATCCCATGGTGACGCCCAAACAGGGCACCACCGAACTGTGGGAGGTCGTCAACTCCTCGCTGGAGGACCATCCGATCCACCTGCACCTGGTGAACATGCGGATTCTCAACCGCCAGACCTTCGACGTCGCGAGCTACCTGCGCGCCTACCCACGCCCGGAGCAGGGCACCTTCTGGGCACCGTCCGCGGATCGTTTCCTGGTCGGCCAACCGCAGGCTCCGGCCGTGTGGGAGGCAGGCCCCAAGGACACGATCCGGTGCCCGCAGAACATGGTCACCCGCTTCGTCGTCCGTTTCCCGACCGCCGACGAACTCGGCTTTGATCCCGACGCGGTGTTCCGCGCACCGTCCGGTATGGACCTGCAGGGCTACGTCTGGCACTGCCACATCATCGACCACGAGGACCAATGCATGATGGCCCGCTATCGGTTGGTCAGCGCCTAGTCCCACCTGGAGAACGGAGCGACCCATGAGCACTGAGCAGACACCGGAAGCGCGGGCGTGGCCCACACAGCGCAGCAGGCAGTCGACGGTGGCGGCCCAGTTCGGCGCGGACCGCGCCGAACTGATGGCCTGGGCACTGACCACCGCCGACCCCCTCGCCGACGCCGTCGTCGAAGAAATCCACGAACACGGGCGAACCGTGAGGATCGCCCTCGCGACCGGTATCGAACACGGCATCGCGGCGCTCACCGACCCACCAGCAGCCGTCGCCGCGCTACTCACCCAAGCCGAGTCCATACCCGACTACGTCGACGACGCGCTACTCGACCAAGGACCACTGCCGCAGTACAGCATGCCCAACCCGGTACACGCGATCTCGCTCTCGGCCGGCGCACTGGTCCGAGTCTACCAGTCACCGTCGATCGCGACGGTGCTCGCGACCACCGGCCGCCTGATCGACGGCGCCCGCCGACGGATCGACGAGACCGGCAAATGGGTCCGCACCGCCACGCTGCCCGGCGCCATGCGCCTCGGCGCGCCCGGCTACGTCCAGACACTCCAAGTCCGGATGCTGCACGCCCACATGCGACGCCTCGCCCGGACCCGCGGCTACGACGAGGCCGCGTTCGGCGCGCCGATCAACCAGGTCGACCTCGCCCGCACCTGGATGGACTTCACCGTGACCTCCTACCGCGCCGAAGCGCTGATGGGCTTCGACCTCAACGGCAGCGAACAACACTCCCTCTACCGCTACTGGTGGTACGTCGGCCACGTCCTGGGCATCGACCCGCGCCTGATCGAAGGGATCGCCGGCAACGACGAGGCGAAGCGGGTCGACGACCTCCTCGAGACGGTGACGGGCCCGCTGATCCCGGAGTCCGGTGTCCTCGCGAAGGCCACCATCGAGTCCGTCGTCGACGTCCTCCACGAAGTGCTCTCCATCCCGCCACGCATGGGCCTGCACGCGATGTACGCGCTGACCCGCCGGTTCCATGGGAACTCGCTGTGCGACGAACTCGGCCTGCCGTCGGCCGGCCCGGCCGACGGCGTGCTCTCCGCGGCCATCCGGGTAGTCCAAGCCCGTCGCACCAAGCTGCGGCAAAACCCGGACGCCTGGCGGCGCGACCAGCTCAAGCAGATAGCGGACGCTCGCGCCATCGACGCCGACCCGAGCGAGCCCACGGGCTACCAGCAGGAAGCCGCCGTCGAAGCCTGACCGGAAAGGACAGCCATGCGGATCGTGCAGACCGGCGCGGAGACCGTGATCGGGCGGACCCCCGGCGAGGTCTACGAATTCGTCACCACCCCGGCCAACTGGGTCGGCACCCACCCGGTGACCGCGGCGGTCGAAGGCGCGACGCAGACGCCCGCGACGGCCGGTGCCCGCTGGGTCGAGCTCATCCGCCCGCCCGGCGACACGGCGGGCTTCCGGACGCAGTGGCTGGCCACCCTCGCCGCGGCCGGCCACACCTGGGTGATCGAGACCGACCGCCTGCAGACAGCCGGGGTCCGCTGCCAGATCGTGTACACCTTCACCGACCATCCACAAGGGACATACTTCCGCCGGGACATGTCCGTCCTCGTCGACGACGCCGCCGACGTCGACGAATCCCTGTTCACCAACCTGGCCGACGGATCAGCCCACGACGGCTACCTACGCGCGGTCAAAACGGCCCTTGAGCGGTGAACCGGGCCCGCCGAACGCGTCGGTAGGATCGCGGACATGACCGAGGCGGAGCCGAGACGGCGGGGAAGGCCGAAGAATGGAACCGCACCGGCGTCCGACGACCGTGTGCTCGCCGAGGCGCTCCACGCCTTCGCAGTCCACGGTTACCAAGGGGTCTCGGTCCGGGACCTCAACCGCACGCTGGGCGTGAGCCATAACCTGCTGCACCAACGATTCGGGTCGAAGGACGGCATCTGGCGCGCCGCGGTCGACTGGGGCTTCGGCGGCCTGGTGGCCGAGCTCGCCCAAGCCGACGACACCGCCGCGGATCCCGAGGTCCGGCTGCGGACCATGGTCAGCACGTTCGTGTGCTTCTCGGCGCGCAACCCGGACCTCCAGCGGGTGATCAACAGCGAGGCGGGACAACAGAGCGATCGGCTCGACCACCTCCTCGAGACGTTTGTCCTCCCGGTGCTGACTGCCTTCGCCCCGCTGTACGGCGAACTGATCGAGTCGGGCCAACTCCGCGAAGTCCCCGCCAACACCCTGTACTACCTGATCACCGCCGGCGGCGGGGCGATGTTCAGCCAGGAGGGCATGACCCGGCGGCTCTTCGGCGACGCGCCCTTCGAGCCCGCCGCGATCGAGCGGCACGCCGAAGCCGTCGCCGACCTCATCATCGAAGGACTCCGGAAACCCGCAACCGCTCCAGAACGGTGATCCGAGAGTGCATGGTCGATCAGCCGCCGCCGGCGACCAGGCAGGCCAGTCAGTCACCGGAGTGCGGCTGGTCAACGACCAGAACACGCAAGCAGGTCGCCGTACAGCTTCAGCACAGACCGCCCACAAGAAGCTCACACGAACGGTCAGCACTCTCGAAATAGTTGCCTACCTGGTAGGTAGGCAACCAGCCATGCCAATGAGAGGAAAGCCGTCATGAACGACTACGAACCGGCCGGCCACCCGACGACCACGGCCGACGGAGAACGCCGAACGCGCGCGCGACGATGGCACTCGAGTAAGAAGAGCGCGTGGATCGTGGCCGCCGGACTAACGGTCGCCATCGTCGGAATCGCCGGTGCCGGCACAGCCTCCGCGGCAGATCTCTCGCCGTCCACGTCGGCCGCGGCCACACCCGTCGGCGGCGGACCGGTGGCCGCGCCGGCGGACGGCGGCGCGACCGGCATCGTCGACTCCAAGTCCGCGTCGAGCTTCACCTTCGCGACGGCGACGGGGGTGGAGGTGACTGTCAACGAGAATTCCGCCACGACATACCGGGTGGGCGTACTCCCGGTCCCGGCGAGTGTCGTGCAGAAGGGTGAAAGCGTCCTCGCCCTGGGGCTCGTCAACACCTCGACGATCACCGCGTCGCAGGTCACCGTCCAGCCCTTTGGCGATGGCGGAGTTGCGGCAGCCCAGGCGGCCGGGGTGATCCCGTTCCAGCAGGGAGTGCCTTCGCCCACGCAGTCGGTCGGTCAGATCCCGACGGACTACACCGAAGGAGACGGCACGATCGTCAGTGGCGCAGTGGCCGACAAGGCGACAGCCGCCTCGCAAGCCGTCGTCCCCGGCGGCATCGTCGACCGCGTCGTCCTGCTCAGCGATGGCGACTACGAGGTCCACAACATCAGCATCAACTGGCCGCACCACGTCTTCCTCAACAAGGACTTCAAGGTCCTCGGCTACGAATAGCCGGCTCGGGGTGCCCTGGCGGCGTGCTGCCAGGGCACCCCGCCTTCGGTGAAGGCCTCATGACACAGGTCACAAATGAACCAAATGACGAATCTGGTCATTACGGCTAAAGTGAAGGCATGCTCGTACTGGCTGAACAGGACTCCGGCAAAGCCGCGCGGATTCTCGCCGCTGCCAAGGAGTTGGTGCTCAAACGCGGGGTCAAGGGGGTGACCGTCGCCGAGATCGCGGAGAGGGCGCACGTCGCCAAGGGAACCGTGTATCTGCACTGGGCCACCAAGGAGGACCTGCTGGTCGGGTTGTTCGCCAGGGACTTCCTGACCGCCGTGGACGACATGTACAACGCGCTGACCGCCGACCCGGACCTCGGCCGCCCGCACCGGCTGTGCCCCAGCCTTGTCGGGATGGGCCGCGACTACCCGTTCGTCCGTGCCATCCAGGTCGGCGACGCCGACCTGCTGGGGGTGCTGACCCAGCACCCCCGCACTACGGAGCTGGTCGACAGGCTGGGCCTGGCCGCGCTGATGTACCTGGTCCTGCCGGTGTGGCGCGAGTACGGGCTCGCCAGGACCGACTGGGCCCTCGACGATCAGGCCTACGCGATGCAATCGCTCATGACCGGCTTCTCCGCGGCCGCCAACCACACCCACATCCTGCCCACCGTCACCGTCGCCGCGCCCGACCAGGTCATCGCCGCAGCGGTGACCGCACTGCTGGGACCCGAGCAGGCGAGCCCGGCCGACCTCCGCGCGGCCGTCGACGAAGGTCTGCGGCTCCTGCGTGAGCAGCGGGACCTCGTGCTCGCCTCGATCGCCAAAGAGGAGTAACGGGAGGACAGTCCCGGTCCACCACTCGGTTTCCTTCGCACCTCGTAACGCCCAGTCCCGCAGGAGAACCGGAGTCGTCACATGCCTGCCCTTCCCCGTTCAAGCCGGACGTTGCGGGCGCTCACCGCCGTCATCTTCCTCGGCCTGCTCGTCTCGGCGTTCGTCCCCGGCATCAGGTTGCCGGTGATCGTGGCGCAGGTCGTGTTCGTGCTCTGGCACGGCGCGCGACGCTACGGCCGGCCCGCGATCGCCGTGTTCGTCGTGGCGGGCCTGGTGATCAGCAACATCCTGGAGAACCTCAGCATCGGGACCGGCTTCCCGTTCGGGCACTACCACTACACCAGTGGCGGCAAGATCTTCCAGGTGCCGTGGTTCATCGGCCCGGCCTACCTGGCCACCGGCTACCTCGCCTGGATCGTGGCCACCGTCCTGCTCGACGACGTCCGCCGCAACTCGACCTGGCTGACCACCATCGGCACCCCCGTCATCGGCGCATTCGCCATGACCGCCTGGGACCTGGCCTTCGACCCCTCCAGCTCGACCATCAAGCAAACCTGGATCTGG
>NZ_JAODNM010000049.1 GCF_025464955.1 Amycolatopsis sp.
CGGCGTTGGCTCGTTTGCATGTCAGCGGTGTGAAGGTGGATTGGGCGGGGTTCTTCGCGGGGACGGGTGCTTGTCGTGTTGATTTGCCGACGTATGCGTTCCAGCATCAGCAGTTCTGGCTGAACGCCACGAACGGCGCCGGCGATCTCGGTTCCGTCGGTGTGGGATCTCTCGATCATCCGCTGCTGGGTGCGGTGGTGTGGTCGCCGGACAACGGTGGCGCCGTGTTTATCGGTCGGTTGTCTGTCGGGTCGCATCCGTGGCTCGCCGACCACGCCGTGCTGGGCTCGGTGCTGTTGCCGGGCACCGGATTCGTGGAGCTCGTCCTGCGAGCGGGCGAGGAGGTCGGGTGCGCGGTTCTTGAGGAGCTGACGCTCGCCGCGCCGCTGGTGCTGTCCGAACAGGGCGGAGTTCAGGTTCAGGTCGTCATCGGCGGGCTCGACGACCGCGGTCGGCGCCCGGTGAGCGTCCACTCCCGGGCGGAGAACGCTGTGGACCAGATCTGGCTCCAGCACGCGGCAGGATTCCTCGGCGAAGCCTCCGTGGACGCCACGTTCGATCTGGAGCAGTGGCCGCCCGCAGGTGCCGAGGCGGTCAGCGTCGAGGGCGCTTACGAGGTCTTCGCGGAGCGCGGATTCGGCTATGGCCCGGTGTTCCAGGGACTCAAGGCGGTCTGGCGTAACGGCGAGGAACTGTTCGCCGAGGTGGCGCTGCCGGAAGCTACCGAGGCCGGTCGGTTCGGTCTGCACCCCGCGCTCCTGGACGCCACGATGCATGCCGCGATCCTCGTCGGAACCGGCGAGCAGACGGTGATTCCCTTCGTATGGAACGACGTCTCCCTGCACGCGGTCGGAGCGGCCGAAGTGCGTGTGCGGCTGACGCCGGCGACGGAAAACGGGCTCTCGCTTTCCGTCGCCGACGTGATGGGCCGCCCAGTGCTCTCGGTGGGGTCGATGGTGGGTCGTCCGGTGTCGGAGGAGCAGCTGGAAACGGCAGGCACCAAACAGGATCCGCTGTTCGGCATCGACTGGAACCGCGTCACGATTTCCGCCACGGCCGCCGATGCGCCGAGTTTCCAGGTGTTCGAGTGTGCGACACCTGCAGGTGAAGTGCCTGCGGCAGTGCGGTTGTTGACGCACGAGGTGTTGGGTGTCGTACAGGAATCCCTTGTTGATGAAAGCCTCGCCGGATCGCAGTTGGTCATCGTTACCCGCAATGCCGTTGCCACTACTGAGGTTGATGTGGTGCAGGCTCCTGTCTGGGGTCTGGTTCGGTCGGCGCAGGCGGAGAACCCTGGCCGGTTCGTGCTGATCGATGTCGACGGCGATGTCAGCGCTGGGATGGTGGCCGCCGTGGTGGCTTCGGGTGAGCCTGAGGTGGCGATTCGCGGTGACGAGGTGCTGGTGCCGCGGTTGGTGCCGGTGCCTGCCGGGGAATCCGAGGTGACGTTCGATCCTGAAGGCACCGTGCTCATCACTGGCGGCACCGGTGGTCTGGGCGCGGTGGTGGCCAAGTACCTGGTCGCGGAACGTGGGGTCAGGCACCTGGTGCTGACCAGCCGCCGTGGCATGGCGGCCGCGGGTGCCGCGGAGCTGGTCGCCGAACTGGACGCGCAGGTCCACGTCGTCGCCTGTGACGTGTCGGACCGGGATGCGCTGGTCGCCCTGCTGGGCGGGATCGAGCGGCCGCTGACCGGTGTGGTGCACGCCGCGGGTGTCGGTGACAACGGTCTGATCGGGTCGTTGACCCCCGAGCGCGTGAACTCGGTGCTGGCTCCCAAGGCGGACGCCGCTTGGTACTTGCACGAACTCACCCGAGACATGGACCTGGCGGCGTTTGTGCTGTTCTCGTCCGCGGGTGGGCTCGTCCTGACGGCCGGACAGGCCAACTACGCGGCCGCGAACGTGTTCCTCGACGGACTGGCCACCCTGCGCCGGTCCGAGGGGTTGCCGGCGACGTCGATGGCGTTCTCGCTGTGGGACGTCGGCGCCGGACTCGGTCAGTACCTCACCGAAGTCGACCGCGCGCGGATGGCGACTCAGGGAGTTCCGGCCCTGTCCTACGACGCGGGACTCGCGATGTTCGCCGCCGCCCTCGACTCGGACCGCGCAACGGTGATCCCGATCAGGGTTGACACTCTGGCATTGCGTGACCGTGCTGACGAGCTCCCCGCACTGCTGCGGGGCATGGTGCCGCGGACACGGCGGGCGGCTGCCGCGGGAGCGTCCGGATCGCAGGCGGCGCTGGTGCGCAGGTTGTCGCTGCTGGACGAAACCGAGCGGACCGAGGCACTGCTGGAACTCGTGCGCGGGCAAGTGGCCGTCGTCCTGGGTCACGTTGGCGCCGAAGCCGTGGATCCGGCGAAGGCGTTCAGCGATCTGGGCTTCGACTCGCTGGCCGCGGTGGAACTGCGCAACCAATTGGGCACCGCGACCGGCCTGCGGCTGCCGGCGACGTTGGTCTTCGACTACCCGAACGCGGCGGTGCTCACCGGGTATCTGCGTGCGGAGCTGTTCGGCGCGAACACCGTCGCGGTGGCGCAGCTGCCGTCGATAGTCACGACGACGGACGACCCGATCGTCATTGTCGGCATGTCCTGCCGCTACCCGGGCGGGGTGAGTTCCCCAGAGGACTTGTGGCGCTTGGTGCTCGAAGGCACCGACGCGATCACGGAGTTCCCCACGGACCGAGGCTGGGACGTCGAAGCGCTCTATAACCCCGATCCTGATCACCCAGGAACCTCCTACACGAAGTCGGGCGGGTTCCTGCACAGTGCCCCCGAGTTCGATCCCGCGTTCTTCGGCATGAGTCCGAGGGAAGCGCTGGCCACCGACTCGCAGCAGCGCCTGCTGCTGGAGACCACCTGGGAGGCGGTCGAGCGGGCCGGGATCGACCCGGCGTCGCTGCGTGGCAGCCAAACCGGCGTGTTCACCGGCGTCATGTACAACGACTACTCGGCACTCCTTGAGGGCGCGGACATCGAAGGCTCCACAGTCACCGGCAGCTCGCCGAGTGTCGCGTCCGGTCGTGTCGCCTACACCTTCGGCTTCGAGGGACCCGCGGTCACGGTCGACACCGCATGCTCGTCGTCGCTGGTCGCGATGCACTGGGCGATGCAGGCCCTGCGCGGCGGCGAATGCACACTCGCGCTGGCCGGCGGTGTGACGGTGATGTCTTCGCCGGGAGCTCTCGTCGGCTTCTCGCGTCAGCGTGGCTTGGCTCCGGACGGTCGTTCCAAGGCGTTCTCGGACACCGCGGACGGGGTTGGCTGGTCGGAGGGAGTGGGTCTGCTGGTGTTGGAACGGCAGTCGGACGCGCTGCGCAATGGGCACGAGATTTTGGCTGTGGTGCGTGGTTCCGCGGTGAATCAGGATGGCGCGTCGAATGGTCTGACCGCGCCGAACGGTCCGTCGCAGCAGCGGGTCATCCGGCAGGCGCTGGCAGGCGCCGGTCTCGTGCCGTCCGATGTGGACGTTGTCGAGGCGCACGGCACGGGCACCACGCTGGGCGATCCGATTGAGGCGC
>NZ_JAODNM010000055.1 GCF_025464955.1 Amycolatopsis sp.
GGGCGTTGCTGGCGGCGAAGGCCGCCGGGCATTCGCACGTGATCGTGGACGGCACGTTGATCTACACCGACCGGATCGACACCCTTGGCCCCACCGTCGGGGTGGATCTGTGGTGGTCGGGGAAGCATAAGCATCACGGCGGCAACATTCAGGTCGTGTCCGCCCCGGATGGGTGGCCATTGTGGACCTCGAATGTGCGACCTGGCCGTGAGCACGACACCACCGCGGCCCGCGCTGACCCCGACTTGTTAACTGACAACCAGGCGACCTTCTGCGGTCGGGTGTGGACTGTCTGCTAGCCCTGGACACCGCAAAGTTCGGTTGAACAGGACATGCGGTACGCCAGTTAGGCGCGGAAGACACGCAGGCGAGTTGTTCGGACCTACCTGGCGGATTCGACGGTGGACGTATCGCTGGGGTAAGCCTCGTTGTCCGCAGCGCTGTCGCTGGAACTCGCGGCTGTTACCACAACATCGCCGCCCAAGATGTGGTGACGGTGCCCGCAGCTGGTGATACCACCGCAGCGCAGAATGTATGCTCCACGCGAAGGCGGGTTTCGGCTTCGCCGAGGGCCGTGGTGTCCTCTGAACCTCGGAAGCATTGGTTCCGTGTATGAGTCAAAGGGCAGACCGAGGGAGGACACCGTGCCGCATGAAATCCTGGGTAGTGGCGTTGCTGTGCATGTCTGGGCGGATGGGCCGTCTGAACGTCCACCGCTGCTGCTCGTGCATGGTTTTCTGGGCTCGGCACACTGGTTCGACCGACTGACACCGCTGCTCGCGGGTACCTTCCGGGTGATCCGGCCCGATCTGCTGGGTCATGGCCGCTCCGGCACGGCCCCAGACGGCTACGCACCCCAAGACCAGGCGCGTGCGCTGGCCGAGGTGCTCGACCGGCTCGGCATCACCTCCGTCGCGGTCCTCGGGCACTCACTGGGGGCGGACGTGGCGATCGCGCTCGCCGAACTGGGGGCGCCCGTCTCGGCACTGATGGTGGTGAACGAGGGGCCGGACTACACCCTGGCAACCACTCCCGCGGTGAACTCGCTACTGCGGCTCCCCAGGATCGGCAGGTTCCTGTACGCGCGCCTGCCCGCGTCCGCGATTCGATCGGCCGTCGCGAGATTCTTCGCACCGGGCTTCGCCATGACCGAGGCATTCAGCGATCCGGACCGGCCGGTGCTTGACGCGCGGGCGGTGGGCTACGAGTGCTTCCGCGCCACGCAGGACGGGAAGGAGCAGTACGTCGCCGACGTCCCGCTCGACATCCGGCTCGGAAGGTTGTCCGTGCCGGCGTTCGTCTTGTTCGGACAGCAGGACCAGACGTACCGCAGTGCGGAGTCTTGCGCGCGGTACCGCGCGGTGTCGGGCGTGCGGGTGGAGACGATCGCCGAGGCCGGTCACTCGCCGGCGATCGAGGCGCCGGAACGGGTTGCGTCCGCGGTGCGTCGGTTCCTCGCCGAATGACCCCGGCTGGTCCCGGCCGCGCTGCCAGCGTCGCGGTGAACGCGCCCGTCGGCCGGTTCGCCATCTGGCGGCGGGTCACCGCCGACCCGAAGGTGTGCTTGCCGGTGTCAGCCGCTCGATCAGGGCGTAGAACGCGGTCTTGCCCGGCAGCGGCACCACCCCGGAGCGGTGCAACTCCTCGACCCGCTTCACCACGCGCCGGGTCGAAGTCGACCAGGAGCAGCCGGTCGCGCTCCAGCCATTCGTACCAGGGGTCCCCGATACGAATGGCAGCGGACGCAGCAAGCCCCAGCAGCCTCGGTGGTCACCGGTGGTACCACCGCGTGACGGATACGGCCCTCAGATCCGTACCGCGCGCCCCTCGCCGCCCCCGTCCTTGCTTCAGTAGACGGTAGTTTGGCTGCCTGGCGAGCTCTGTCTGCGTTCCAAGTCGGACCGCAACTCGCCGTCGACTTGCGGTCTCTTAGAAACCAAGAGACCCCACAAAGGCGCAAAAGTGGGAAGCCGGTGAGCCAACTCGACGGCGAGTTGCGATGGTCGGTGAGAACGTCGTCCACCGAGCGCGGACACGCGGTCATCACCGGCGGACGCGCGTTCACAGATCGCGGATACGCCCGGGATCCGACCCGTCCACCGGCGTGTCCGCGATCCCTGCGCACGAGTTTGCGATCTGGGCACGGGAGTTGGCCGTGCCGCGGAGGATGTCCGTTTCGCAACTCGACGGCGAGTTGCGGCGGTTACGACGAATCGTCACGGACACGTCAGGTGGGCAGGCCTGCGGCGACGGACGGGGCTATGCGTAGGGCGTTCGCGGCGATCGTCAGGGCTGGATTGAGCGCGGCCGAGGACGGGAAGAACGAGGCGTCGGCGAGCCAGAGGTTCTCGATGTCGTGGCTTCGGCACGACGCGTCGAGCACACTGTCGGCGGGATCGTGACCGGCGACGGCGGTGCCGCACATGTGGGAGTTGGTCGCGATCCCCATCTGCTGCTTGAAGATCAGCGGATAGCCGGCCTTGCGGACCATTTTGGTCACCCGCCGGACGAGTTCGTGATGTGCGCTGACGTTGGTCGGCGTCCAGTCGATCAGGATTCGTTCGCCGTCGACGCGCACGCGGTTGTCTCTCGACGGAAGGTCCTCGCTCGTCAGATAGATGTCGAGGCTGCGGCCGGACATGAACTTCAGTGCCTGCATCGGCGCCCAGGAGCGGGCGGGTTTGAGCATCGGCGCTTGAAGTTTGCCGAGCATCTGAAGATTGCCCAGCGGATAGGGCGTTCCGTCGCCGGCCTCGTAGAAGTCGTTGATCCCGAGGGTCTTCTGCCACTTCGTGGTGTTGGTCCGTAGGGGGTTGACGCCGACGAAGAACGTGCTGTTGTGGACCATGTAGTTGCGGCCCAACAGCCCGGAGGAGTTGCCGAGCCCGTACGGCTGTGCCCGAGTGGCCGAGCGCAGCAGGAGCGCGGCCGAGTTCACCGCGCCGGCGGCCAGTGCTACCCGAGTCGCGTTGATCCGGATGGTGCGGCCTTGATGCCTGGCTTCCGCGGCGATGACCCGTCGTCCGTCCGGCGAGGTCAGCAGCCGGGTGACCTCGGTCTGGACCATGATCTTCACGCCGTCGCGCAGGGCGGGCAGGACGACCTTGTTCTCGGCCTCGGACTTCATGCCGGTGTTGTCGGGGCAGCCGTCGGCCGTGGTCACGGCTACCCGGTCCGCCTGGGTGAGGACGTTGAGGGCGTTCGGGGTGTGGAAAGGATGCAGGCCCTGGCTGCGGAGCGAGTCGGCGAACCGCTCCACAGTGGGCTCGTGGGCCAAGGGCGGGAAGGGATAGGGCGACGAGTGCGGCGGCTCGGTAGGGTCCTCGCCGATCTGGCCGTGGACGTCGAAGAGCCGTTCGACCTGACTGTAGAACGGTTCGAGGTCGTCGTAGCTGAACGGCCAAGCGCGGGTGCGTCCCTCCTGGTGCTTGACTTCGACGAAGTCGCTGCGCCGGAAACGGGGGAGCGAGGCGCCGTAGAACTTCGTGTTCCCGCCGACCCAGTAGTAGGCACCGGGCTCGAACGGTTCACCGGTGCGGCCGTCGTACCACAAGCCGGCGTTCTTGTACCGTCCCTTGAGGTACATCTCCTCCGGCTGCGAGTTCTCCGGCTCACGGGGCAGGAAACCGCCGCGCTCGACGACCAGTACGCGGGCGCCGGATTCTCGTAGCGCCCATGCCAGCGTTCCGCCGCCCATGCCCGATCCGATGATCAGGACGTCGGTGTCGATTTCGTCGGTGTCGTCCAGGGAGACGACGGTGCCGGCGTCGAGTCCGGCCGGAAGGTGGGGGTCGGCGTGGAGATCAGGCATGGACGGAGCCTTTTGTCGGTGGTTGGCTGATCGGTTCAGGACGCGGAGGTGCCGCGGATGAAGGCGGCTGCCCGCTCGCCGATCATGATGGCGGGCGCGTTCGTGTTGCCGGTGACGAGCGTCGGCATGATCGACGTATCCGCCACGCGGACGTTGTCGAGACCGTGTACGCGCAGCTCGTGGTCGACGACCTTGCCCATCATGCAGGTGCCCGACGGGTGGTAGAACGAGAACGACTGGGTGCGGATGTAGTCGTCGAGGTCCTGGTCGCGGTCGGACACCGGAGCCAGCCCGGCGGCTGCGGCCGTCCGCAAATCGCCGTCGAGCTGTGAGGTAAGCAGGGACTCGCGCGCGATTCGCATGCAGATCCGGACTCCTTCCCGCAGCCGCATGCGGTCGTCCGGGTGGGCCAGGTAGTTGTGGACGATCCGGGGTTTGGCGTACGGGTTCGAGTGTCGCAACCGTACCGTTCCGCGGCTCGCGGGGCGCGCGACGTAAGGGCCGAAGGACATCCCTGGTTCCAATGGAGCCGCGAGGCCCTGATCGCGGACGATGCCGAGCGCCGCGTGGACCTGGATGTCGGGTGCCGGGACGTCCTCGGAGGACCGAAGGAAGCCGCCGACCTCTGTCCAGGCCATGGGGCTCGCGCCGGTAGCGCGCAACTGTTCTTCCTCCATGCTGGTATCGGGACCGAGAACCGGCGGGGTGTTGCTGGTGAAGCTGAGGAAGCAGCCAGCGTGGTCCTGCATGTTGCGGCCGACGTCCGGAAGATCGTGCAGGGGCTGGATTCCGCCGGCAGTGAGCTCGTCGGCCGGGCCGACGCCCGACTGCAGCAGCAGGTGCGGTGAGTTGTAGGCACCAAGGGAGAGCACGATTTCGCGCGTCACCGGGATCGTCCGGACTTCGCCGAGGTGATCGACCTCCAGCCCAGTCGCGCGGCTGCCGTCGAAGCGCAGCCGGAGCGCGAGTGTGGAGGGCAGGACGGTGAGGTTCGGCCGGTCGGCTGCCGGGGCGAGAAACGCCTCCGCGCTACTGCACCGCAACCCGTTGCGTTGGGTGACCTGGTAGTAGCCGACGCCTTCTTGCTCTGCTCCGTTGAAGTCGGGGTTCGGGGCGTGCCCGGCGTTGGTCGCGGCTTCCACCCAGCTCCGCAGCAAAGGGTGCACCGAGACCGGATCGCTGACCGTGAGTGGCCCGCCGACGCCGTGGAACTCGTCGCCGCCGCGTTGGTTGTCCTCCGACTTCTTGAAGAACGGCAGGACATCGTCGTAGCTCCAGTCCTTGTTTCCCAGCTCGGCCCAGGTGTCGTAGTCGTAGCGGTGACCGCGCACGTACAACATGGTGTTCATCGAACTGGTGCCGCCGATCGCGCGGCCCCGGGGGAGATATGCCCGGCGGCCACCGAGCTGTTCCTCCGGCTCTGTTTCGAAATCCCAGTCGTAGACAGTCTTCAACTGCTGGGAGAACAGTGCCGGGATTTCGAACAGGCGACCGCGGGCCGGTGGGCCGGCTTCGACGAGCGCCACCGTGACGTCCGGATCCTCCGACAATCGCCCGGCGAGGGCGCAGCCCGCAGAGCCCGCGCCCACCACTACGTAGTCATAGCTCTGCTGTTCGCCCGCCGACATACGGCCTCCTCAGAGAATTGTCCGTTGTTAGGACGCGACGGTAGACAGTGGAATCAGGTAGGGGACAGGCACGACACGTGCAATCCGGACGGCGGCGCCTGCACGGTTTGTGCATGTCGCGACCACAGCCCGAGCGTCGACAATCCGTGGGAACCGAACAAGGAAAGGGACGTGGCGTGGACTTAGGCGTGAAAGTAGACGGGCTGCCCGCCGAACAGGTGAGTGATTTCGCTCGCTCGACCGAGCAGGCCGGTTTGGACGAGTTCTGGGTTGTGGAGGACCTCGGTCTGGCAGGGGGCATCGCGCAAGCCGCGACGGCGCTGGCGACCACGACGAGCATTCGTGTCGGTCTGGGGATAAGCCCCGCCGCGGTCCGCAATGCGGCGTACTTCGCGATGGAGGTCGCGACGCTGGCGCGGATCCACCCGGGCAGGTTCCTCCCGGGGCTCGGCCATGGGATGCCCGAGTGGCTCGAACAGGTCGGAGCCCACCCGGTCAGCCTGATGGCGGCACTCGAGGAGGTGACGACGTCGGTAGGCCGGCTGCTGCTCGGCGAGGAGGTGTCGTTCAACGGCCGGCACGTGCACCTGGACCGGGTCGTGCTGAAGCACCCGCCGCATGAGGTTCCCGGGCTGCACCTGGGGGTCCGGGGGCCCAAGGGAATGGAGTTGGCCAAACGGGCCGCCGCCGGTGTCATCCTTGCCGAAGGGTCCACGCCCGAGTACGTCCGCGGGGTCCGGGAGGCGGTGGGGCCAGGGCAACGGCTGACCGTCTTCGTCTGGACCAGTGTCGGGCCCGACACGGACAAGGCGCGAGACGTTCTGCGTCCTGTCGTGCGCAAAGCCCTGAGCGACGACTTCATGCGGTTCCAGCTGGGTGACGAGCCGGGGGAATTCGAGCAGGTTCTCGACCGGGTGACCGTCTCCGGTGGGCCGGAGGCATTTGCCGCGCAGGTGGAGGCCTTCCGGGACGCGGGGGCCGACGCCCTGATCTTCGCCCCCCAGCCGGGGAACGACGCGGAGCAGATCGCCGCCATCGACGACATCCTGGCGACTGCCCGGAAGACTTCCGTGTGAGGGCTGTTCTGTCGGTAGGCCCGGGTAGCGTCCTGCGTTGTGAACGTTCAGGAGCGCATTCAGGGACTCGCTGACCAGGTCGTCGTGCTGCGCGACGCCTACTACCGGGGTTCGCCGACGGTGGCGGACGCCGAGTACGACGCGATCGAGGACGAGTTGCGAGGGCTGGTCGAGGCGAACCCGGAGCTGGCACCTGACCCGAACCCGCTGGAGCAGGTGGGCGCGCCCGCGGTGCTGCACGCGCCGATCCGCCACTCGCGTCCGATGCTGTCGTTGGAGAAGGCGACCCGGCCCGAGCAGGTCGTGGCGTTCTTCGACCGCTTTCCGGGCCAGCCGGTGGTCATCATGCCGAAGTTGGACGGTTTGTCGCTGGCGTTGGTCTATGAGAACGGACGGTTGGCGCGAGCGATCACCCGCGGGGATGGGACCACCGGCGACGACGTGACCATGCTGGTGCGGGCGCTGACCGACGGGGTCCCGGAGCGGGTGGACGCGCCGGGCCGGGTCGAGGTGCGCGGCGAGGCGGTCATGTTGCGGTCCACGTTCGCCGCGTACAACTCCACGCATCCGGACAAGCCGCTGATCAACCCGCGCAACGCCGCCGCGGGCACCCTGCGCGCCAAAGACCCGGCCACTGTCGCCGAGCGACGCTTGCAGTTCTTCGCTTTCGACCTGGACACCGACCCCGACAGCGCGGAGACCGACCTGGACCGCGCGCTGCGGACACTCGGGTTCACCGTCGCCGACATGCGGCGCTGCGCTGACGCGGAGGCAGCGCAGACGGCGATTTCAGCGATCGAGTCCCAGCGCAATGACCTGGACTACGACCTGGACGGCGCCGTGCTGCGGCTGGCCGACCGTGACGCCTACGCCGCCGCCGGAACCCGGTCGAGCTCGCCGCGTGGGGCGCTGGCGTTCAAGTTCGCCGCCGAGGAGAAGACCACGGTGCTCGCCGATGTGGTCTGGGACGTCGGTAAGACGGGCAAGATCGCCCCGGTCGCGTGGCTGGAGCCGGTGTTCGTGGGCGGGACGACGGTCACCCGCGCGACGCTGGCCAACCAGGAGGTGATCCGCGCCCGCGGCATCAGGATCGGCGACACGGTGCTGGTGCGCCGCGCCGGCGACGTCATCCCGTTCGTCGCCGGGGTGCTCGACGCGTCGAAGCGCACGGGAGCGGAGCGGGAGATCGTGCCGCCCACGGTGTGTCCGTCGTGCGAGCAGCCGTTGACAGAACAGGGCAACAGCCGGGAACTCTTCTGCACCAACGTTGCCTGCCCCGCCCAGACCGTGCGGCGGTTGATCCATTGGGCGTCGCGGGCGGCAGCGGATATCGATGCCATCGGCGGGGTGTGGATCGAACGGCTCGCCGAGGCGGGGATCCTGGAGCACCCGTCGGACTTCTACCGGCTGACCAAGGAGACGTTGCTGGAGTTCGACCGCATCGGCGAGGTTTCGGCGGCCCGCATGGTCGAGTCGATCGACGCGAGCCGCCAGGTCGGCCTGCGCCGGGCGCTGATCGGGCTCGCGATCCCGATGGCCTCGGAGGGCACCGCCGCCCGGCTGTGCCGGGCGGGTTTCGGCTCACTGGAGCAGGTCGCCGAGGCCGGTGTCGATGCGCTCGTCGACGTGGAGGACATCGGGCCGAAGGTCGCGGCCTCGCTGGTCGAGCACCTCACCCGGCTGCGGCCTGAACTGGAAAGGCTGCGGCAGCGCGGCGTATCCCTGGACGTACGCGAGGAGGACCTCCCGGCTGTCGTCGCGGCCGGCGCGCCGCTGGCCGGGAAGACGGTGGTGATCACCGGAGCGATCAGCGACCCGCGCTCCGGTGAGAAAGTCGCCCGGCCGACCTTCCAGCGGTTGTGCGAGAAGGCCGGCGCCACAGTCGCGTCGTCGGTCTCGGCGAGCACCGACCTGCTCATCACCGGCGCCGACGTCGGGGCGAGCAAGCTCACGAAGGCCGAGAAGCACGGCGTCGAGGTCGTCGACCAGAGCGGGATCTGGCAACAACTGATCGCGGCCGGCGTCATCTGAGAGCGGTGTAAGGCGTTGTCAGCAGCCGAGTGTGGGACTCGGCGATACGAACGTGGGACTCGCGGGCGGTGATGACTTCGATCGCGCTCTCGCCGCTGCCAAGTCCTTTCACCTGCGCCTGGTCGACATCGTCGGCTGTACTCGATCCTCGAGACCCTCGTGGAAGAGGTGCAGCGGCTGCACTACCTCCTGCCCGGCATCGCCGATCACGTGACGTCAGCCGAAGAACTCCGTGCGCATCAGCAGATCGCGGAAGCCATCGGCGCGGGGAAGGCCGACGCCGCGGCACAGTTCATGCTGGATCATCTGAACGAGGCCGCGCGGACGTTGATCAACGGCTTTTCCGGAACCTGACGCCACTTCCTTACAGGCCAACGGACCTGATGCCGTCAGGGGTTTTCCCTGCCGGTGACTACTTCCGCAGCCGTTCGAGCATTTCGGCGGCGACCTCTTTACCGGAATCGCGGGAGAAGTCGACCTGATCGGTGATCACGCCCGCCCAGTACACGGTGTTGTTGACCGGTTCGTAGATCACGTCCTCGCCAGGGACCTCTTCCGCTGAGAAGGCGGCGCGGGCGAACGGGTCCTTGGCCCATTCGTGCTCGGCGACCTTGACGGGTTCGAGGCTACGGTCGCCCGCGATGCCACGGATCACCTCGAGGACCTCGGCATGGCGGCGTTCGCGGGGGAGAGCCAACAGACGAGTGGCCTCCTCCTGGTCCGCCCCCATGACGAAAATCTGCCCTGAGAAGCCGGGCACTCCCTGGGAACCGTTCAACAGGGACCACGTCAGACCGGCCTCTTCGACGACGTCGGCGTCGTCCGGGATCACCGGGTGGTCGAACTCCATGAGTACCTTCGTGATGGGCTCCTGCGGCACGGCCTTGAAGGCTTCCACTTTCGTCGATGGCAACGCGGGGGAGAACTTGATGGCATCGGCGGCGAGTACGGCCACGGGCACGGCCACCACCGCGGCGCGAGCGCGGTAGCTGACCGGGCAACCCTGTTGCTCCGCCTGGACGACGACGCCGGCGGACGAGTGCTCCACGCGTTGCGCCACCGTGTTGAGCCGGATGTCGAGCTGATCGGCGAGCGGAGCCAGGATCTGGTTGTAGCCGCCGATGATGTGGAAGTTCTGGTACTCGGGTGGGACATCACCTTCGACGGTCTTCTTCCACGGGCCACCCGGTTTCGTACGGGAGGCCGTGATCTCGGCGCGCAGGGTTTTCAGGCCCAGCTTGCGGACGAGGTCCCAGGTCGAGGCCGTCGCCCCGTGGATGTACTCGCACCCGAGTTCGACGGGGACGGACATCGTGGTCCGATCTGTCCACATGCGACCGCCGATCCGGTCCCGGGCCTCCACGACGACCACTCGCCGGCCGGCATCGGCCAGGTCCCGCGCGGTGCTCAAGCCGGCGGCGCCCGCGCCGATGACGACGACGTCGAAGTCGTGGTCCTGGTTGGCTTTCTGCCTTCCTCCGGCCGCGTACGCAGCCGGAGAACCGGCAACCATGAGGCCCGCAGCGGTAGCTGCGAGGAAGCCGCGACGTCCGATTCGGAGGCGTCCCTGTCCCATCTCGTTCTTTCCCTGCCTTCGTGGTTGGTTTGCGCAGCGGTCGCGCTCACCACCCACCCTGGCCGACTCGACGCTGAGCCCGCCATCCGCCACGCGGCGGTGAAAACCCCGCCGATCGGGGGAATGGCATCGGCGAACCGGCGTCAGCCGGGCGAAATCACCACGGGATCGGGCCGTCCTCACTCGAGAACGTGCCCGTCGGACCGTTCGCGTCGAGGAGCGCGAGGCGCACAGGCTCACGCGCGGCCTCTTGGACGGTGCGCGTGCCCCCGAAGTTGTTGAGGTCTGTAGCGGTGAAGCCCGGGCCGTGGCGTTGACCTTGATGCGGGTCGACTCGAGTTCGACGGCGAAGGCGATGGTGATCGCGTTGAGCGCAGCCTTCGAGGAGGAGTAGATGCCGAAGACCCCGGGGAACAGGTTCGCCGGGTCAGTGGTCATCGTCATCGAGCCGCCGGCGCTCGAAACGTTGACGATGCGTCCCGCCGGCGCTTCACGAAGGAGTGGCAACATTGCTTGCGTGACGGCGATGACGCCGAACAGGTTGGTCTCGAACACCGCGCGTACTTCGTCGAGAGACGCGACGCTCAGGCGGGTCGCGCGCATCCGCTCCGACGTTCTTCGCGGCCGTCTCCCCATTCTCGAGATTGCGCGACCCGACGAGCACGGTGAAGCCGTGCGCCGCGAGATCCTTCGCGATTTGAAGACCGATTCCTTTGTTGGCCCCGGTGACCAGGGCGACGGGGGTGTTTTGCAGGTCAGATTCCGATTGTCTTGTACTCGAGGTACTGGCTCAGGCCGACCGCGCCGAACTCGCGGCCGATGCCGCTGTTCTTGTAACCGCCGAACGACCCGTCGTACGTGGCCGGTGCCCCGTTCACGGTCATCCAGCCGGTGCGGACGAGCCGGGCGACTTCGAGGGCGTGTTCGGGGTCGGCGCCCCACACTCCGCCACCGAGCCCGTATTCGGAGTCATTGGCGATGCGTACGGCTTCGGCCTCGTCGTCGAACGGGATGACGACCAGCACCGGCCCGAAGACCTCCTCCCGGGCGATGCGCATGGAGTTGTCGACGTCCGCGAAAAGCGTTGGGCGCACGTAGTTCCCGGCTTCGAGCCCGTCGATCGGCGCCAAGCCGCCGGTCACCAGGCGCGCGCCCTCATCGAGACCGATCCGGATGTAGTCGCGGACCCGCTCGAGCTGGTCCGGGCGCACCATCGGTCCGAGGAAGGTTTCGGGTGCCGCGGGGTCGCCGACGACGATCTCTTCCATCATCGTCTTGAGCGCGGCGACGAATTCTTCGTACCGGGTCCGCGGGACCAGGATGCGGGTGTGTGCGACGCAGCTTTCGGCGTTGTTCCCCAGCGACAAGGTTTTGAGGCCTGCGACGGTCGACTCGAGGTCGGCGTCTTCGAGGACGATCGACGCGGATTTGCCGCCGAGTTCCAGGCTGACGCGCTTGAGCTGCTCGCCGGCGATCGACGCGATGCGCCGCCCGGCGGCGGTGGACCCGGTGAAGGCGATCTTGTCGACATCCGGGTGCGCGACCAGGTACTCGCTAGTTTCCCGCCCTGCGGGGAGCACGCTGACGACTCCCTCGGGGAGGTTGGCCTCGTCGAAGACCTGTGCCAGTGCCAGCGCGTCCAGGGCGGTCTCCGGCGAGGCCTTGAGGATGACCGTGCAGCCGGCCAGCAGGGCCGGGACCAGCTTGACCAGTGCCGACTGGTGAGGGGCGTTCCACGGGATGATCGCCGCCACCACTCCGACGGGCTCGCGGCGCAGCAGCGTGCGGGCGGTGCCCGTGCTGCCGACTTGGGCTTCCCAGTCGAGCGCGGCAGCGGCCCGCAGGTAGGCGTCGTTCTGCTCGGGGACGCCGGTGTGGTGGGTCCAGCCGGTGAACCAGCTCGGTGATCCGTTCTCGGCGGTGACCAGTGCGGCCAGTTCGTCAGCGCGAGCGGCGTGCAGCTTGGTCAGGCGGGCGATCACAGTCTGGCGTTCTTCCGGGCTCATCCGCGGCCACGGTCCCTCGTCGAACGCGGTCCGTGCGGCGGCGACGGCGCGGTCGACGTCGGCGGGTGCCGCGTGCGGAGCGGTGCCGACCACGGTCTGGTCGTGGGGCGAGCGAACGGTCAGGGTCTCCCCGGTGGCGGGGGTCGTCCAGCGGCCGCCGATGTACAGCTTGTCGAAGTTGAGCATGGTCCGGTCTGCCCTTCTCGGTCATAGCAGTCCATTGGACTGCTATGTGCCACCATAGCGGTCCAATGGACCTTAAGCAAGGGTCCAGTGGACCGCTACACTGGGGAGGTAACCCGTGGAGGTAGCAGTGAGCGTCATCGAAGAGCCGGGATTCCAGCGAGCGCGCAGTCACGAGCAACGAGAGCTCCGCAGGCGCGCGATTCTCGACGCGGCGGAGGTGCTGCTCGCCGAGGTGCCGCTGGAGGATCTCGGCCTGCGTGAGCTGAGTCGTCGGCTGGGCACGTCCAAGACCAACGTCGTGCGCTACTTCGAATCCCGCGAGGGTGTTCTGCTGGCGCTACTCAACCGCACCCGGCAGCTGTGGCTGGATGACCTCGAGAAGGAGCTGCCGGCCGCTCCGGCCGACCTCGATGGCGTGATCCGGGTATGGGCGGACACCTTGGCCGCGAGGCCGCTGCTGTGTCAGTTGTGGAGCCTGCTCGCGATGGTGCTCGAGCGGAACGTGTCCGCGGAATCCGTCCGGGCGTACAAGCTGGAAGACCTCGAGCAGCGCACCCGGCTGGCGGGGCTGCTCAGCGAGCGGGTGCGCGGTCTCGATGCGCGTTCGGCGCTCCATCTGACCAGGATCGGGGTCGTCATCCTGGCGGGGCTGTGGCCGTTCGCCAACCCGACGCCGGCCATCGTCGAAGCCACCGCGGACCCCCGGCTCGTCGATGCGCGTGTCGACTTTCCCCAGGTATACGCGGACATGCTGGGCCTGGCCGCCCAGGGACTCCTCGGCCGCCCCTGAGGCGAACGAGGTGTTTCCCGCTGTGAACGCAGAGAAACCTGAGGGTCAAAGACCCGGTCACGGTCACCGCAACCGGCCGCAGCGATCCACTACCAGCGATCGGCATTTTCTGTTGATCCGCAAGCACCTGCGCACCGGTGAACTGGCCTGTCACTACTGCTACGTGTGCGATCACCGCTGCCCAGGCCAAAATTCGTGCCCCAGCACCGATCCTGCCTGCCACGCAGAACGACCCGCCACTCGCCGATCCCGGTCTGATCGGGTTCACCGTCGCCGAGATCAAACGACTTTTCATCCTGGTGACCCGCCGGCTGCTGCCCGAAACCCATCACCTGCATTGGACTTGGTGGCGACGACGTCACCAAGCCCGCGCCCGCTGGTTCCACCACCGCACCCGTTTAGGCCGTGACCTGCAAATATAACCCAACCAGCAAGTGCGGCTGCCGTACTAGAACCCCGGGAGCACCGTCAGGACCGTAGCCAGCGACCTGATGAACCACGCCGCGGCGAGCCATCCCAGGGTCGGCTTCCGGCCTGTCCCGGTATCGATCCAGCGAAGCCCGAAGAGCGCCCCGCCGATGGTGGCTCCCCACCACCGGCGCAGCAGGACCCGGTGCACGAACGACACCACGACATACCCCACCACCAGCCCTGGGCCGAATCCCAGCGAGCCGGCTGCCGCGGTCCCGACGATCACCCCGGCCAGCAGGTGCACCAGTACGTCGAGGACTACCGCGGGCGTTTGCCGCAGCGCCGACGCTCCCTGGTAGGGCGGCGGACCCGTGCGCATGGCGCGACGGCGGACGACCTCGAACGGGGCGGACTCCCCGTCCTGAGTCGTGTCTGATGTCATTCCTCCACCACGCGCGAACCCCGCGTTCGGTTGCCGACCCCTCCGCAGCCGGCCCGCCTGGTCGAGGAGATGGTGATAGGCGCGCCGTGGCGACGACCGGCGTCTACCTCCGAGAGCTCGTTGATACGTCGTCGGCGGCGAGTCGAGCAGCGAGGTTCGGGTCGCCTTCCGCTCGCTTTAGCAGGCCTTCCACCGACCACCACAACGTGCTTCCGACCGCAAGGGTCAAGCCCACCTCGAAGCGTGCACCGAAGATCGAGATGTCCTTGTCCGGCAACAGTTTCCGCAATGCGTCACCCGTCCGGACGGCGAAGTCGTCGCGCTCGGCCGGGTCGCATTCGACGAGAGCTTCGGCCACGCCGCGGTCGGTCGGGTCGAACTTCCGCAGCAAGGGCAGCAACGACGCGTCGGCAAGGTAAGAGGCCGCGTCGAAGGTGAGGACGTGCGCGGATTCTTCTTCGAGAAGACTTGCGAGCAACGGAAGCACCTTGCGCTCACGTCGCCGGGCGAGGCCGCGGATGCCTTCTTCCCGCGCGTCAGCAAAAGTGTCGGCCGTGCGTTCCCACAGCGCGGCCCGGACGTCCTCGCCGTCGGCCTTCGTCTGCTGGCCCACCGCGAACGTCGCCCAGTCGCGCACGTGCTGGTCAGGATCGCGGCTCAAACCGAGCAACGCCTCGATGGCCGCGTCGTCGACGACGTCGCCCATCACCGACGGGAGCACGACGGCGACTGAGCACCGGACGTCGGCGTCGCTGTGGGCCGCAAAGCCAATGAGCACGGGAACCGCACGGAAGTCCTTGGTGGAGCCCAGGGCGCGCACGATCGCGCCCTGCACGTTCTCGTCGGTTTCGTTGGCAGCCAAGGAGATCAGCAGCGTCGCCGTGTTCTCGTCGACGTCGTTCAGCTCGCTGGACACCTTGAGCAGGTCGCAGGCGACCTCACGCAGCACCGGATCGGGCGACGTGACGTGCTCGCGCGCCACCCGCGCGGCTTCCCGGTCCGACTCGGCGATGCGCGGCAGCAGGTTCCAGACCGTCTCGTGGTCTTCTGCGCGCGCGGACGCCACGGCTTGGGCGAATAACGTGTCGGAGTCCATGATCGGATCGTGTCACGGTGCGCGCTGGACGGCACCTGGGTTTCAGTGCGTGCGGAGGTGTTCCAGCAGAAGGGCGCTGACGGCTTCCGGGGCTTCCTCGGGGATCCAGTGCGAGACGTCCTCGAGCATCTGGAACGTGTACGGGCCGGTGACCCAGTCCTCCGTCGAGAGGGCGGCAGTGGAGCCGAAGGCGACGTCCTCGGTGCTCCAGACGTACAGCGTGGGCACGGCGATCTTGCCGATCTTGCCGCCGGGCCGGCCTGCTCGGTACCAGTTCAGCGCCGCGGTCAGCGCGCCCGGCTCGGACAGGCGCCGGACGTACTCGTCGATGTGGCTCGGCTGGACCTTCCACTCGAACATCCGGCGCAGGGCCTCGGCGTCGTTCTCGAGCATGCGGCGTTCGGTGACCCTGGTCTGCCGCCACTCACGCATGTAGCCGGACCGCTGATGCTGGTCTTCGTCGGTGCGCATCGCTTCGGCCAGCGCGCCGGGATGCGGCGTCGACACGACGCTCAGCGTCCGCAGCCGCTCGGGGTGCGCGTCGGCGGTCCACCACGCGACAGCGCCGCCCCAGTCGTGGCCGACCAGGTCGAACTTGCCCCAGCCGAGCGCGTTCGCCATCGCGATCGTGTCGCCGACCAGTTCGTCGATGCCGTAGAGCGCGGGCTGCTCGGGCCGGACGCCGGGGGAGTAGCCGCGCTGGTCGGGCGCGACGGCCCGGCAGTCGTACATCCCGAGCGTCTCCACCTGGTGTTCCCACGACATCGCGGCTTCGGGAAAGCCGTGCAGGAGCAGGACGGGCCTGCCGTTCTCCGGCCCGGACGCGATCGCGTCGAAGGACCCGGCGGCGGTGGCGATGCTCAGCTGTTCGATCACCCTGCGACTCTAATTGAGCCGTGCTGCTACCGTCCCCGGTGATCAAGAACCAGGAGGGGGCCGGTGCGTCACGGGGGAGTCCGGGCCCTGCCATGGGTGGTGGTGGGCCTGGTAACGGTCGCGTTCGGTGTGCGCGGATTGCTCGCGTACCTGCATCACCTTCCCGAAGGCGGCGACACGGCGGTCTACCAGGCGGGCGCGTCGGCACTGATGCACGGCCATCCGCTCTACGACGCGGACACCCTGCCGTCCGAACCCGCCTTCGCGCAGTTGCCGTTCACCTATGCCCCTTTCGCCACGCTGCTGTTCGTTCCGCTCGCGTTCTTCCCAGTGCAGATCGCGTGGGGTTTGCTGGGCATGGCGTCGGATCTTGCCTTGGCCGGAGTCGCTTATCTCGTCCTTCGCCGGGTGGCGCGGCGGCCGTCCTGGCTTTCGCCCGCCTGGGGCGCGGCCGTGGTGTTCGGCGTGACGCAGGTCCTGACGCCGGTCAGCACAACGCTCGGGTATGGCCAGGTCAACGCCCTGCTGATGACGCTGATCGCAGTCGACCTGCTCGTCGTGTGCGGCCGGGCAGGTCGGCTGGGCGGGTTCGGCGGAGTGCTGATCGGCGTCGCCGCGGCCACCAAGCTGACTCCGCTGATCTTCGTCGTCCACCTGCTGTTGACCGGGCGCAGGGCCGACGCCGCCCGCGCGGCCGGCACGTTCGTCGGCCTGCAGCTGCTGATGCTGGCCATCGCGCCGCACGACACCATCCGGTTCTGGACCCACACGGTGTACGACTCCTCCCGCATCGGCCCCACCAACTGGTCGTTCAACCAGTCACTCGGCAGCGTGGTGCGGCGGCTCAGCGATTCGGCCGCGTGGTCGCAAACCCTGGCTTACGGCATCGGCGCGCTGGTAGCCGTAGGTGCGGCGGTGCTGGTACGCCGGTTCCACCGCCGGGAACGTCCGGTGCACGCGATGCTGGTGACGGCGTTCCTCGCGTTGCTGGTCAGCCCGGTCTCGTGGGTGCACCACTGGGTGTGGATCGTCCCCCTGCTCGCGCTGCTGCTGCCGGAAGCCCTGTCGGGCAACAGGTTCGCGCAGGTGCTGGCACCGGTCACGTTGCTTGTCTTCGCTCAGCGGCCCCTGCATTCGATCACGCCAGGGTCGAACGGCGAGGTGTCGCTGACCGCGGCGGCGTTCGTCCTGAGCAACCTTTACGTCCTGTTCCCGATTGTCGTCGGGCTGCTGCTCGCCCACCTCACCTGGAGACGCACCCAGGATTTCCTGCTGGAGAAGCATCTTTAGCGACCGCAGCTTGGTGGTTCAGAATCCGATGGCTTCGCGAAGCAGCAGGACGGTGCCTCGTCCAGGTTGGTGTTCCGCGTTGAGGATGAGAACGCGGTTGACGGCGCTGGGCCACCCGTAGGCTTCCTGGGTGCGGACGCTTTCCAATGGGAGGCAGTGGTCTTCGACGCGCCGCAGAGCGGTATCCAGGTCGGGTACCACCTTCTGCGCCCCGACGATCCAGATCGCGCGGGCGGCGCCGCCCGCGTAACCGGGCAACTGGCTTCCGCTGCCCGAGGCGACCACGAGGGAGCCGGTTTCGGTGAGCGCGGCGACGCTGCCCACGATGACGTCAGGGCTGGCGAGCAGTCGCCGGATGTCGTCGGCGCCGGTGACCCGATCCATGGCCAGGACGCGCGGTTTGGATGGCCTGGTATCGACCGCCGACGTTGATGTCCTCATCGATACCGGACAGGCGGAGGGTCTCGCTGGCCCCGGTGAATACGCTGGCGCCCGCCGGTATCAGATCTTTGATGCGGGTTCGCGCCGCAGCGGCGTCGTCGAGGATTTCCACGGTGAAACCGTGTGCGGCCAGCGCAGTGGCCGCACACTCCAGGCGCTGCGCGGGCGCCGGGTCGGCGAACGGCGTAGTCGGCGTAGCCGGCATGGGGATAGTCATGATTCTCTGTGCTTCCTGTTCGCTCCGAGGATGTGTTCTGAGGTTCCCCCCGGAGAGTGGACACCGTTTTAGCAGGGCACAGCCCTGCTGGAAGGATGTCTGTTATGTCTGCCCGCAAGCGTCGGTCATACACCGCCGAGTACAAGGTCGAGGCCGCGCATCGC
>NZ_JAODNM010000056.1 GCF_025464955.1 Amycolatopsis sp.
GGGCGTTGCTGGCGGCGAAGGCCGCCGGGCATTCGCACGTGATCGTGGACGGCACGTTGATCTACACCGACCGGATCGACACCCTTGGCCCCACCGTCGGGGTGGATCTGTGGTGGTCGGGGAAGCACAAGCATCACGGCGGCAACATTCAGGTCGTGTCCGCCCCGGATGGGTGGCCATTGTGGACCTCGAATGTGCGACCTGGCCGTGAGCACGACACCACCGCGGCCCGCGCTGACCCCGACTTGTTAACCGTGATCGCCGTGTGGGTCAGCGATGGCCAACTCAGCCTGGCTGACCTGGGCTACGAAGGCGAACCCGATATCTTCACGATCCCTTTCAAGAAGCCACAAGGTGGGGAGTTGACCATCGACCAGCAGGCCTACAACGCCGTCCACGGCGCCCTGCGCTGTCTTGGGGAACGCGCTAACTCCCTACTGAAAACGACGTACAAAGCCCTGCGTCGCTACCGCGGCTGCCCCTGGCGGCTCAGCAAGATCGTCGCCGCCGCGCTGGTCCTGCTCCACCACGAAAACCACCGGACCACATGATCCACAACGACCAATCACACAACGCGACAACTGGTTACTCGGAAAGGCTCAATGCTCTGCAGTATTTCCGAACTGGCAGCTGCATCCCCTGCGCCATTGGTGAATTCTCCGGCATTTCCAGAGCGAGACACCTTTCAGGAAGGGCGCTACGCGCAGGGGCGACAACATTGCTCCGGCGGCGTGCAGCACCGCTCAGCCAAACGCGTGAATCCGATAACACAATCAGTTCAAACCGGGGCGGAGTGTTCGATGTTATTCTACCCGCTATTTATTTAGAACCAATAAAATCGGCCAGTCGTCGGACATCCATCTGCTCACTCCAGCCGCGTTTCCGGCAGGATTCAACCAATTCCAGCGCCAAAACTCTTGCCAAAGTTAATTGCTCATCTATTTCAACGAGAAACTCAACGTTTAAAGCATCTCTATTATCGGACACTCTGATCATTCCGTCGCCCGCAGCTTCCAAATTGAGCCAGAATGGTCCGTCAAAAAATCTCACGCGCGAACTCCTATTGTCCGCACTATTGAGCAGCGATAAAGATCCCATGAATTGAAGAAGAAACGCTAGCGGCATGTCCTCCCACCGAAACTCGGGAAAGGACACGTCTCCACACTCCGCCCACACGGGCCCCATATTGTATTTCCATTGGAACTCAGATCCAAACTTTTGCTGTCATAACGAACCCTAAAATGCAAGTTGGCCTTTCCCGACGGAATACGCGGTTTCCATCTCTTGAGTATCTGTGTTTAGCCACATGCCAATAGCCGTCCCTCCACCTGACGATTCGGAACCATTGGGAGTTCAGCTCGGCGGTCTACCGCGCAGAGCCGTGGCCACCCTCCCCAACTCGGCCAACAGGCCAGTCGGGAGCTCACCGGGCCACCCTCGGATCGTACGGAACCGGGCCGGATCGAGGTGACGTCTGACACGGGGGACAATGGGAGGCGTGACTGCCCTCGTCGAGACGAAGCCCGCCCTGAAGATCGGCCCCTACCAGGTCGATCCACCAGTCGTGCTCGCACCGATGGCCGGCATCACCAACGTCGCCTTCCGCACCCTCTGCCAGGATTACGGCGCCGGCATCTACGTGTGCGAGATGATCACCGCCCGCGCAGTCGTCGAGCGGCACCCAGGCACCATGCACATGATGACCTTCGGAGCGAACGAAAAGCCCAGGTCCATGCAGCTCTACGGCGTCGACCCCAAGACCATGGCCGAAGCCGTCAAGATCATCATCGGCGAAGGAATCGCCGACCACATCGACAGTAACTGGGGCTGCCCAGTAGCCAAAGTTACGCGTAAGGGCGGAGGAGCGGCGCTCCCGTACAAGCGGAAGCTGTTCGGCAACATTCTCTCTGCCTGCGTAGAGGCCGCCGCGCCCTCAGGCGTGCCGATCACGGCGAAGTTCCGCATTGGGATCGACGACGAGAACCTTACCTACCTCGACGCTGGCCGCATCGCCGAAGAAGCCGGCGTCAGCGCAGTCTCACTGCACGCCCGCACTGCCGCTCAGCGCTACTCCGGCAAAGCCGACTGGTCTGCGATCACCCGGCTCAAGGAACACGTGAAGTCGATCCCGGTCCTCGGCAACGGCGACATCTTCTCCGCAGACGACGCCGTGCGGATGATGGCTGAAACCGGCTGCGACGGCGTGGTCGTCGGCCGCGGCTGCCTCGGTCGCCCGTGGCTGTTCGCCGAGCTTCAGGCGGCCTTCCGCAGCGAGCCCATCCCCACCGGCCCTAACCTCGGCGAGGTCGCCCGGGTCCTCCGTCGACACGCAGAGCTTCTCATCGAGCACGACGGAGCGACAAAAGCATTGCGCGACCTCCGCAAACACATGGCCTGGTACCTCATGGGCTTCCCCGTCGGCTCAGAACTGCGACGCGGCCTCGCCATGGTCACCAGCCTGACTGAGTTGGACGACCTCCTCGCCCAACTCGACCACGACGCACCCTTCCCCACCGCCGCAGAAGGACCTCGAGGCCGACAGGGCTCTCCCGGCAAGGTGACGCTGCCTCACGGCTGGCTCGACGACCCCGACGACGACGGCGTCCCCGAAGCCGAGGACATGCACTCCGGCGGATAGTTGCCCACAAACCATCCACAGAGCTGTCCACAAGTCCATGCCAACAGCAAAGTGCACGAAACAGTCAGCTTGGCGCTCGGCTTCCCGATCGGTTATGCCGTTCTCGAGGGCAATAGCGACAACCCCGCTGACGAGCAGGTAGACCTTAAGCCGATATACTCGCCGCCGACAGAGAAGAATTAATGCTAACTATATACCTTTCTGTCGCCGTCCAAGTTTTCCATACCGGCAGCAGAATGATCACCAACTTGACTATTTTCAGCGAAGTGCTTTATTAGCTTAGCGCTTGCGGCTCGCAGACTCCAGAGTAACTCCAGAGTTGCCGATACCGAAAGTCGCTAGATTTATCTTGCGACCCAAACATCTGCGGTCGCCCCCAAGAGCCAAAACCAATCTCGCCAGCATGCAAGCGGCCCTCGTGGGCCGTCTTCGAACGCTGACTATAGAGGCTTTGGAACTGAGCGGTGTGAGGCAACGAAACGCCGGTGGCAGCGTACGCGGCTTTCGCCAACGACTAGCAGTCGAGTCCGCCGCTGACCTGCGTCTTGCCTGCTGGTATTTCACTCACCTCATGATGAGTTTCCGTGCTTTGTATGGGGTATCCACACACCACATGACCTGCCAGCGGTCGTACGCACTGTGACCGATCGACGACCTTTCGTTACTCCGCATGGGTATGTTCACCAGCCTCGCGTATCTGCGCCAGTGTCGTGGCCACTTTGCTCATGATCATCCACACTGCGAGAGGCCACGCTGTTGACGACCGACTATCAACCCAACGACGACAACCACGTCAGAGGCAGCGAAAAGCCGCCAACGCCGTATCAGATCAACAGGTTCTCCTTCGTGAGCAGAAGGTCAAGCAGCGACTGCGGTACGTGTGGCTCGTCGGCAGTCTCATCGTGGCCTTGGGGCTCGGTGGTGCGACCGCGTACGGGGTGTGGATCACCAACCGAACACCCTTCAGTTACGTCGGTCTGATCGCAGGCGTCGGGTCTACAGCCGCCGCCGCGTGGCAGGCTGCTGGTGGATCAGGTCGCAGCGGAACGACGACGTCGTCGTTGAGCCAGGTGATCTGCTCCATCACATATCGAGCGCTTCCTGCGCGGGGCAGGCGATGCCGTCGACGAGTTCGCCTCTGGACCACCGGGTCACCACTCGATGATGGCGATGGTGACGTCGAGCGCGGCCGAGCCGAACAGGAAACACGAGTCCGGGCCCCGCAGGTGCACCACACCACCAGTCTCCGGGAGCGCCACCAGCGCGTGCGTCGCTCGGTTGGCGATCGCCAGCACGATCTCCAGCTCCGATACCACCGAGTCTTCACTGCTGCGTCGACGGCCAATGGCGTCGATCCGGCAGTCAATTTGGTCCAGGTCCTCACCGGCGTTGCGCTGTTCAAGCCTGCGAGATGCGATCTTCAACAGCCCGTCGAAGTGCGTCCGCAGCACCACGATGTGAGCGGGGTGGAAGACACCGATGCGGTCATCGGCTCGGCGGTCCCAGGTCACTTGACCACGAAAGGCGCTCTCTACCATCGCGTCACGACCGTCGTCGCGCGCACCAACCCGGACAGATCGCTGGGTATTGCGAGAGCTGCGTCCGCCCGGTTCGGCGAGGCGAGCAGCGCGGTGGCCATCAGGCTGATCCGCTAGCCGACTCTGCTTGGACCGTGGCATTGGCGACCCGAAGCCCCTGCTGGATTTGCGGCTGGTGAAGGCCTCCCCCCGTGGGCAGACACGTGACGAACTGCTGGCGCAGCTGGCGGGCGCCCGCTCGATTCGGCACCCTGATGTGCATACGTACCGGCGCGGGCTTCACGGTGACCGGGGCGCCGGCCGGGACGACCTGGACGACGTCGAATCCCCAGCCGACGTCCCGCGCGGACGGTTGCAGCAGCAGCCGCAGCGGGCGGATCAGCAGTTTGAGCAGGTACTCCAGCGTGCCCAGGATGATCGGGACGAGCACCAGGATCGCGAGGACGACGAGCAGCGCCAGTTCGAAGATGTCACCGGTCAGGCCACCTGACGGGATGAACTCCCGGGGGTTTTTGATCGGTATCCACTGCCGCGACCCCAGCCACCGGGTCCGGCCGACGGTCCACACGCCGCCCTGGGCGTCCGCGAAGATCATGCCGGGGTCCCGTTCTCCCAGCCGAAGGAGTCGAAGATGCCCAGCGCCAGGTCGCAGACGTGTTCCCAGTCCGGCCAAGACGGCGACGCCACCGACACCACGGCGATCGTGTCGCCGTCAGGTTCCGGAATCCACACCGACACCTGCCGGTTGAGCACGACTGCGGGGACTGCAGGGGCCGTCCCGACGTCTTGAGCTTCTTCCGTCACCACGGCCACCGCCTCGCCCGCGGGGAGCGTCAACACCTGTGGGGCGGCTCCCAGCTCCTGATGAATCGTCATCAGGGCCGCGATCTCCGTGCTCAGCGCCGACTGCGACGCCGTCATCCGGACACACGTCAGCAGCGCCGACACCGGCCTGGTCGGAACGGACGGCGAACGGAACAGGCCCATCGCGGCGTACTCCAGACCACCGCTGCCCAGCATGGCGCCGAAGTCGGCCATCACCGCGGCGACCATCGTCGAGCTCTCGTCGACGTCGTCCAGACCGAGCAGGTCCGCGAAGTGACGGGCTAACCCAGCATCGTCACGCCCTTCCTCGAATAGCGGGAGTGGGACGAATCCTCGCGGCAGCGACAGCGAGAACGCCTGCGGCGTCGACGTGGTCACGATGCCGCCCTGCCAGCGAGCCGACCGCTGAACGTCTGCGCTGCGGGTGCGGGCGGGTTCCCCTTGTCGTCGGTGAGCTGCTGGTAGACCTGACCGCCGACGATCTTGGTGCCACCGATGCCCGCGTCGATCCCACGCCCCAAACCCGACAGCGGGTCGACCGCCATACCGCCGCCGGTGATGCGACCGAGCATGTTGAGACCCTTCGTACCGACCATCTGCCCGTTGATGATCTTGCTCTCGCCTGCGACGAGCACCCGCCCCGCCAGCCCTTCGCCCTTGATCGCGACCGTTCCGAGGTCGCCAGCCTCGGCAACGAGTTTGCCAGACTGCGCCACCTTCACCGTGGCTCCGGCCTTCCCGAGATCACCGGCCACATCGGCGGCCCGCCCAATCGCACCGGCTTCCTTCAGCCCGGCGCTGGCGACCTTGGCGCCGCTGCCGATGCTGGCCGCAAACGGCACCGCACCCAGCGCGTCCAACCCGATGGTCGTCCACGACACATCAGCACCCGCGGCCTTCGCCAAGCCGTGAGCGCCCAGTGCCGCGACCGAGGTGAGACCGGCAGCCGCGCCGAAGATCGCGCCGACCGGTTCGAACGGGGCGGTGATGATGGCGATCACCCCGAGCACGGCACTGACCTTGCTCAGCACGTCGCCGATCTTGGCGATGACGTCGGCGTGGTCCTTGACCCAGTTCCAGACGTCTCCGGCGAGGTTCTTGACGCCGTCGACCATCTTGCCGATGGCTTCGCCGATCTTGTCGAGCCAACCGGGTTCTTCCGGCGCCTCGTCTTTGGCTTTGCGCAGGGCCGATGCAACCTGGCCGGCCAAGTCCAGATGCTGGTCGAGCAGACGCTTTGCGCTCTCTCGGAGAGCATCCAGGCCGCCTTGTGCCTGAGTGAGGCGCTGCTGAGCCTGCCCGAGGGCGTCCTGAGCCTGCTGGAACTGGGCGGGATCGGTGAACGTCTGGCCAGCCAGACGGAGATTGGGGTTGGACTGGGCCTGCGTGACCTGCGACTGCGCCGCTTCGGCCTGTCGTTCGAGATCGGCAGCTTGGCGCTGCATGGTGCCCAGGTCGTCGGCCCACCTGCTCAATGTGCCGGACGCACCGGTCAGCGACTGCTGCGCCTTGTTCAGATAATCGGGGACCTGCCCGACTGTGCCTTGGAAGGCTTGTGCGCCATCGCCCTGCCAGAAGCTGTCAGCCTTGCCCAGCCGGGTGAGGTCCTCGTAGGCCTGACCGATCTCGGTGGCGACCTTGCCCAAGGTCGCGGCGACGTCGGCGACCTTGGCCACGGTCCCGGGTGCGGGGTCGAACCCCAGCGCCGGGTAGTTGGCGGTCTGCAGGGGGTCGACCTTGTCGACGATCTGGTCCCAGGTCACGACGCACCACCACCCAGCCGGTCGGTAATCACCGACTGCGCACCCGTTGGCGCAGGAGTAGTAGTGACAGGAGTCGGCGACGGTTGCCCGCTGGGGGATTGGCCGAGCGCGGCGATGGCTTCGCTCTCCACGTCGGCGTAGGCCTGTTTGGCTTTGGTCAAGCCGTCGACCACGGCCCCGGAGAACTCGGCGATCTTGCCGATTCCGTACTTCCACCGGTCCTGGAACTCCGCGCCCGCCGAATCGATCTCACGGCTGCCCATGTCGCTCGGGGTGGAGTCGCCGAGCGCCTTGTTCGCGTCAGTCATCCGGTCCTTGGCCTGCTGCAACGTCGTGATGAGCGTGCCCATCTCGTTCAGGTCGACCTGGTACCCGCCCGCCATCTACACCTTCCCCTCGTCGACATCGGATAGTGCTTGTGATGCGGCCTCTAACGTCCGCGACGCAGCTGCTCGAGCAGGTCGTAGATCTTCGCGATCACGGTGTCCGGCCGACCCGGGGACACGTTGACGTACCGCTCGTAGCCGGGTTCCTCGGTGAAGGAGAACAAGTAGCGGCCCTGCTCGGTGTCGTAGAAGGTGCACACGTTGGCGCCGGTCTTGCGATACCCGTGAACCCCGTCACGAAACCCGGCCGAGATCTGACCGCTGCTGGTGCGCGGCAGTCCGGCGACCTCGAGCACGCGCCGGACATCCCGACGCGGTGGTGCGCCGTTCATGGCCTGGCGCAGGTCGGACTCCGGGACCGACAGCCCCGGCCACGAACTGGGAGCGACCGCCGGAAGCTCCGCGAACAGATCTTCAGCGAGCGCTTCAGGACGAGCCGGACGCAGCAGCACCTGGCCACTCGAGGCGACGTGACAGGCCAAGATCGCATCCCGCCCACTCGCCGCGACGTGCAGGCGATAGCCCCCGGTGGGAGTGGTGACGGTCGCGGAGAACTCCCGCTCACCGCGGCCCAGCACCCTCAAAGTGAGGAGGAAGGCTTCGCTGAGCCCGCCGCCGTGCCACAAACCGTGCTCCACCAGCGTCCTGCGGATGCCGTCGAAGTGCGGGTGCTGTTCGTGCGGGTGACGCCACACCGGTGTCGGTGCGAGCACGGCCGGCAGTGACACCTCGGCAAGGTTCGCCGCGGCCAGGACGCACTCCACAGGGAGCACGATCTCGCGATTGATCACCAGCACGACGGTCCCTTACTGGCGCTCACAGGCCGATGACCGGTGGTGACGTACGCGGCAGCTCACCGATGAGAGCCTCGTCGGGATCGTTTTCCAGCAGATACGCCGGACGCTGGTGCTCAGCGTCCTCCTCACCCTCGCCCTTGCCGCCACGACCCATGCCACCCGCGCCCGAGGTCCCCGGCCGCCCGGCCGCATTGGACGCCGTCGCTCCGCCGGGACGAGCGGTTCCGGACTCGCTGCCGACCGATCCAGCGCCAGCGCCCTTGCCCGCACCGAGCTCACCAGCGCCCGAACCCGAACCGGAGCCACCGGACCCCGAGGAGAACCCTCCTGCGCCACGACCACCGATCCCACCGCTGCTTCCGCCGGAGCCGCCACCGGGACCGAAGCCACCGCCAGGCCCGAAGCCGCCCATGCCCGGCATGAACCCGCCGGACCCTGCTCCACCGGAACCCGGTCCGAACCCACCACTGCCGTTGTAAGCACCGGAAGACTGATTGCCTCCGCTCCCAGGCCCACCTGTTGCCGGGGGCGGAGGGACATAGCCCGCTGCCGAGGTGCCTCCGTTGCCCGGCGCGCCCGAGTGCACAGGCGCTTGGCCACCAGAGCCGGGTGCGCCCTGCTGCTGGCCACCGCTTCCACCGGGGCCGCCAGGCTGGGAGCCGCCGTTGCCACCACCAACCGGGCCGCCACCGCTCGCGCCGACGTGACCGTTGCCGCCGCCACCGGGACCCGACGGCCCACCGATGTGACCGGGGTTGCCGGGCCCGGGGCCACCGCCACCGGGGATAGGGGCGACCTGAATGCCGGCTCCGGCCGGGGGCATACCGAGTTCGCCATAGTTCGACGGTGCCTGCCAGCGTCCGGAGTTGTCGGTGGACTGCCCGTGGTAGACGGTGTAACCGTCCACGACCTGCTGGGACTTCTGGTTGTAGGCGGCGATCTCGTCGGCGCGGTTGGACATGAACGAGAACGGCGTGTTGCTGACCCAGTCGTCCGACGGCTTGTCGCCCAGACTCCCGACCGCCGCGATTTTGCTGTGTAGGTCGTTGAAGGAGCTGCCCTGGCCGACGTACAGGTTCTGCGCTTGGGCGAGATGGTCGCCGCTGACCTGGGAGGCCTGCACCATCGGCCCGGCACCGGCGTAGGCCTGGCCGGCGGCGTCTCCCTGCCAGTACTCGCCCATGCCTCCTTGAAGTTGGAGCATGTCGTCGGCGATCTCTTTGTGCAGCGCCGCCAGCTGTGCGGCCGTGTCGCTACCGTCGTACATGCCGGTCGGACCGGCGCCCTTATTGACCATGTCGATGATCTGCTGCGCGGTGTACGCCATCACGCGCCGCCTTTCAGCGTTGTGATGGCCGCTTCTGCGGCCTTCTGCGAGAGCGAGCATGGGTCGCTGTAGTACGGCGACGACGCGACGAATGACGAGTCAACCGTCAACACCTCGGTGTTGCTTACCCCGACACCGATCTGGCAACCGCCCTTCGAGCGATCATCCGTAGGTCCGCTGAAGACCGCCGGGTAGCCATCGACGTCCGGAGCTACTTTGAAGTAACCGGACTCGCTGTCCTGATATCCATAGGCGTCACTCAAGCCGCCGCCGCGAACGAAACCGAAACCGATGTCGTTGTAGCTGTCGTCTTTCCAGCTGCATATCGGAGAATTGCCGCTGGAGTTTCCGCTGGTCTTGGTCAGGTTGGCGAGCTGACTTGCCTGCGCGGCGGTTAAGACGCCACACGGGTTCTGCTCGAACTTGCTGACGTCAAGCGGGTTCGCCACTTGGGGTGCCGACAACTTGCCGCTGCTCGCCCCCGTTGATGGGCTGGCCGCCGAAGGTGACGGCGACGGGGCGGCGTTGCCCGTGGTCGACGTCGAACACGCCGCCAACGAAAGCCCGGCAACTAGCACGCAGACAAGGGGCAGTATCCGCTTCAACGTTATGCCCCCTGCTTGCGAACGGCGTCGGCTGCCGCCTGTTCCTGCTGCTGGTACGTCCCAATCGCGGTCTGCAACGAAGTGGCGTAACCACGCGCATAGTCCCGTTGTGCTGTCACACTCTTGATGTAAGCGTCAGCGTGGGAATCCGCCGCCTTCTTCTGCATGAGGCTGCCGTCGTCCTCAGCAGGCGCCTTGACAAAGCGCAGCTGTACGCCCAACTGCCGTGCCCGCTCCAGCTTGTCGGCGATCGACTGCCACTTCGGCAGTAACTTCCCCATGCCGTCGGCGTCCATGACGAACCCGCCACCGGAGACCGCCGCGCTGGCGGCGGCGTCTTGTGCGGCCTGCCGCCGGTACTGGTTCGAGATGTTCTGGTTCATGCCCTCGTCGGCCTGCTTCGCCAACGCATCACGCTTCGCTTGTTCCTCCGGCGAGATGTACCCCACCGGGCCACTGGGCTGCGCCTGCTGACCCCCAGACGTCGAACTCGGCGGCGCTCCCGCTGCGTCAGACACGATCACAAACCTCCCGGTCGTCCCCTACCGTGCACTCGCCGTCACGGAGGGTTCTCAGCGTACTACGACGACGCACACCCAAGGTTGGTTCCGCCGAACTCGAAGGGTTCGACCAACGGCCCAAGCGCCCAGCAAACGCTTCGGCCCTGACGGGCCGACTTGGCCTCAGGCCGCAAAGGAACCACCACGTCGTCGTTCAGCCAGCTGATCTGGTTCATCCACATGCTGAGCGCTTCGTCTCCTGGGCAAGCAACGCCGTCAACGGTCTCGCCCCGGGACCAGCGCGTCACCCATTCGATAATGGCAATGGTGACATCGAGCGCTGCCGAACCGAACTGAAAACTGGCGTCCGATCCTCGCAGATGTACGACGCCACCGCTGGTCGGCAGCGTCGCCAGCGCCCCGTCTCAACCTCAACGTGGTCCGGCTGGGGCGGGTGCGCCGGTTTCGGCGAGGCCGGTCAGTGCCTGCGGCAAGGGGCCCTGGTGCAGGACGCCGAGCCGTTGGGTGGCGCGGGTGAGGGCGACGTAGAGCTCGGCCGCGCCGCGCGGGCCGTCGGCGAGGATCCGTTCTGGCTCAACGACAAGTACGGCGTCGAATTCCAAACCCTTCGTCTCCGACGCCGGCACCGCACCCGGGACGCCCGGGGGCCCGATCACCACACTGGTGCCTTCGCGACCGGCTTCGTCCCGGACGAACTCCTCGATGGCAGTGGACAGTTCGTCCTCGGTGACCCGCTTGGACCATGGCTGGACACCGCAGGCGCGGACCGACTCCGGCGGCTGGACGCCGGGGGCGAAGTCGGCGAGCAGCGCGGCGGCGATGGTCATGATCTCCGCCGGGGTGCGGTAATTCACCGTCAGTGACCGGTACACCCAGCGGCCGGGCACGTACGGCTCCAGCATCGTGCCCCACGACGTCGCTCCGGCCACCGACCGGCGTTGGGCGAGATCGCCGACCACCGTGAAAGACCGGCTGGGGCAGCGCCGCATCAACGCCCGCCAGTCCATTTCGGACAGTTCCTGCGCCTCGTCGACCACGACGTGCCGATAGGTCCAGTCCCGGTCCGCGACGGCGCGTTCGACGAGGGTACGGGTGTCGACTTCGACGAAACGGTCCGCCAGGTCCTCGGCGTAGAGCAGGTTCTCGACAGCCAGTTGGACGTCCTCGTCCATTTCCTCGCGGTCCAGTTTGAGCGTGTCCATCACCCCGGCCGCATACTCGGCCTCGGCCGCCCGTTCCCGCGCGGCGGCCTGCTCGGCCGCGTTGTCGGCCGTCTTGTCTCGGCCCAGCAGGTCGACCAGCTCGTCGAGCAGCGGCACGTCCGACACCGTCCAGGCGTCGCCGTCGACACGCAACAGAGCCTGGTCCGCACCGGCCGCCCGCAGCCGTTCTGTCGAGGTGTACAGCTGCGCCAACAGGGTTTCCGGCGTCAGCATCGGCCAGAGTTCGTCGATCGCGGCCGTGAACTTCGCGTCGTCCGCGAGCTCTTTGACCAGGTCCGCCCGCATGCTCTCCCACTCTTCGCGGTCGTCCCGGGTCAGCCAGCCGCGACCGATCCGCCCGATCGCCCGTTCGGTGAGCACATACGTGACGATCTCGACGAAAGCCGCGCGGGCCTCGTTGTGCGGCTGCCCGCTCGCGCGCGCCTCGTCCCTGGCCCACTCGGCGATCCCGGCGTCGATCCGCACCGTGACGTCCTTCAGTTGGATCGGCACCGGATCCTCCGGCAGCCGCTGCCGGTCGGCGATGGCCGCCGCGAGCACATCGAGGATCTTCAGCGAACCCTTGAGCCGCGCGGCTTCCGGGGTGTCCTCGGCGGTGACGCTCAGACCGGGCACGAGGTCGCCGGTGGTCATGAACACCACATCGGACTCGCCCAGCGACGGCAGGACGCGCCCGATGTGGTGCAGGAAGGCCGGGTTCGGACCGACCACGAGCACCCCGTGGCGTTCCATCCGCTCGCGCTGGGTGTAAAGCAGGTACGCGACGCGATGCAGCGCCACCACGGTCTTCCCAGTGCCCGGACCACCTTCGATCACCAGCACGCCCGGGTGATCGAGCCGGATGATCGCGTCCTGCTCGGCCTGGATCGTCGCCACGATGTCGCGCATGCCTTCACCGCGCGGCGCGTTGACCGCCGCGAGCAGAGCCGCGTCCCCCCGGTCCGCACCGCCGTCGCGGCCGAGCACCTCGTCGGTGAAATCGGCTACTTCACGTCCACGCGTGTGGAACTGACGACGACGACGCATATTTTCCGGAGTCGCGGCGGTGGCGACGTAGAAAGCGCGCGACGCCGGCGCCCGCCAATCGAGCAACACCGGTTCGTAGTCGTTTTCGCCGTCGAAAAGACCAATCCGGCCGATGTACGAACGTTCGCCGGAAAGCGCGTCCAACCGGCCGAAACACAGCCCGTTGTCCGCCACGTCCAGCCGCTTCGCCTCTCTGGCCAACGAGCGCACCGAGACGTCCCGTTCCATAGGAGCGTTGCCGTTTGCCCCCAACGCCGAGTCGTACGCAGCCTTCACCCGCGCACGCTCGGCGTCGAGTCGCGTGTAGAGCCCGGCCACGTAGCTCCGCTCGGACCGCAATTCTTCTTCGTACCCCTGAGTTGACACATACCCCTCACAGCGGCTATTCTATTGACAGAAGCGGCGAGTCCTCAGAACATGAATCGAGGACACGTCGATTTTTTATTATCCACCTTTTGTCAAGCCCCCGGAAAACCATTCAGCTGGCGGGCGCGCCAAACCACTTGGAGAGTTGGCCGAGCAGATCCTGCTGATCCTCGCCGACCCACGCCACATGGCCGTCCGGCCGCAGCAGCACCGCGGGCACCTCCAGTTCCTCGCTGACGTCGAAGACGTGGTCGACCCGAGCCGCCCAGCCCGCCACCGAGAGCCGGCCCGTCTGGTCGAGCAGCAGTCCGCGGCCGGCGTGCATCAGCCCGTAGAGGTGACCGCCCTTCAGCCCGACATCCCGCAGCCGCCGGCCGAGCAGGTCGTGACCCTCGCCGAAGTCGTAACGGATCCCGGTCGCACTGACCTTCTCGACCAGATATCGGTTCACGTCCTCGAAGTCCATCAGCTCCGACATCAGCCGTCGCACTGCCTGGGGACCCGGTTCCTGGGACAGCAGCTCGCTCTGCGCGCGAGTGATGTCCAGCACGGCGGCGGCCACCGGGTGCCGTTCGGTGTGGTAGCTGTCCAGCAGCCCCGCCGGTGCCCAGCCGCCAACCTCGGCGGCCAGTTTCCAGCCGAGGTTGAACCCGTCCTGGACGCCGAGGTTGAGTCCCTGCCCACCCAGCGGCGGGTGGATATGCGCGGCGTCGCCGGCCAGCAGCACGCGGCCGCTCCGGTAACGCTCGGCCAGCCGGGTGGCGTCGCCGAAGCGCGACAACCAGCGCGGTGAGTGCAGGCCGAAATCGGTGCCGGTGAGCTCCCGGAGCCGCTGCTTGAGCTCATCGAGGGCCGGCGGGACCGCGCGATCCTCGGCCACCCCCGCGGCGCGCACGACGATGCGGTACGCCCCGTCCCCGAGCTGCCCGGCGCCGCCCCAACCCTTGTTGTTCTTGTAGAACTCGGTCATCACCTCGATCAGCGTCTCCGCGGGGACGTCGGCCTCCACCTCACCCAGCAGCCACTCGATCCTCGCGGGATCGCCGGGAAAACCGACGCCGAGCAGCTTGCGCACGGTGCTGCGGCCGCCGTCGCACCCGACGAGGTAGCGCGAGCGCAGCGACGTGCCCCCATTGGCCAGCTCCACAGTCACCCCGTCCTCGTCTTGACTCAGCTCGACCAGTTCACACTTGCGCCGGATCTCGACGCCGAGCTCGGTCGCGCGCTCGGTCAGCAGGCGCTCGACGGTGGTCTGCGGGATGCCGAGGGTGTAGGGATGTGCGGTGTCCAGCCGGTCCTGCACCGGCTTGGTGATGCCGGCGAAGCCACCGACGGGGTGCTTCTGGCCGAGCGCGAGGAACCGCTCCAGCAGTCCACGCTGGTCCATCACCTCGACGCTGCGCGCGTGCAGGCCGAGCGCGCGGACGACCTTGGTCGGCTTCGCCTCCTTCTCCAGCACGAGCACGTCTACGCCGTGCAGCCGCAACTCGATCGCCAGCATCAGTCCGGTCGGTCCGCTGCCGGCAATGATCACGTCACTCATGAAAATCCCCCTGTGCATCCAAAAGCTGGTGTAGGCCGACCGATTGTGCGGCACGACCGGGGTCTTGCGGCAAGCCCCGGGGTGCGCTATAAGTTAGACATGGAAGGGAGTGTGTACTCCTCCACTCCCGTTCCCGCCGAGTCGGCGAATCACTCACCCCGCGCCGAAGAGGCGCACTCTGCCGGATGCCGCCAGTGCCCGTCCTCCTGATCGACACGCTCTGCGGCGGGTACGAATTCAAGTTCACCCGGCCAGGGGCCCGCCTCGCGGTACCCGGACGAACCGGTGTGTAGTTCAGTGTCGGACGTGGACAACGTTGAGGCAGCAGAGAGCGAGCACGTGGTCTTCGTCACCGAGGACGGCGTGCCCACCGGCGAAACCGGCCCGAAGCTGGCCAGCCATCATCAGCACACCCGGCTGCACCTGGCCTTCTCCTGTTACGTCTTCCGTCGGCAGGACAACGCGTTCCTGCTGACCAGGCGGGCACTGTCGAAGAAGGTCTGGCCGGGGGTCTGGACCAATAGCGTCTGCGGGCATCCGGCGCAGGGCGAGCCCCTCGAGGACGCCGTGCGCCGTCGTGCGGCCTACGAGCTGGGCCTGCCGGACCTCGACGAGCTCCGCTGCGTGCTGCCGCGTTACGTCTACCGCACCCCGGAGTTCCAAGGGATCGTCGAGCACGAGTTCTGCCCGGTGTTCGTCGCCTACACCGACGTCGAGCCTGCCGCGAACCCGATCGAGGTCGAGGCCACCCGATGGATTTCCTGGCCTGACTACACGCGGTTACTTGAAACTGGGGAAAGTGGCCTCAGCTACTGGGCGAACGACCAATATCCGCTGCTCAGGAAACTGGAACCGTTTTCGTTGCTCAGCAAAGAAACTGCGGCGAGTGACGAAACGGCCGTTACTTCGTCCACTTGAGCGATATTCACTTACGCCCGGACTGATACCTCAAGAGACCCGCCGCAACCGACGAAAACTAAGTCGTGGCGGAGGTGACAGCCGTGTCCCAACCCGAGGTCGTGCTCCCGGCGAGCAACGCGCCCTCGGGCGGCCTGGCACGCTCCGAAGACCCGGTACGCCCGGCGTCCGGCGGGGTCTCGAACACGGTCGACCTAGTCGCGCTGCACGAGTCGATCGCCGATCTGCTCGCCGGCCAGGGCGACTGGCGACGCGCCTACCAGCACCTTCGCTCCGCACTCGACCTCGCTCACGCGGGCAGTCTGCGTGATTCACTGACCGCCAGCTACAACCGCCGCTACCTCGACCAGCGCCTGCACGGGCTGCTCGGCGACCGGCACGGCCGGGCGGGGGTCGCGATCGCGCTGATCGATCTTGATCTGTTCAAGAACGTGAACGACACGTTCGGTCACATGGTCGGGGACGTAGTACTCCGCCGGGTGGCGGAACTGCTCCAAGAGGGGCTGCCGGCCGACGGGTTCTGCGCCCGGTACGGAGGCGAGGAATTCGCGCTGGTCCTGCCGGACGTCGATGCCCGCGGCGCGCTGCTGATCGCCGAGGCGACCCGCGCCAGGGTCGCGGACCATCCCTGGTCACAGCTTCGCCCAGGGCTAGCCGTGACGATCAGTGTCGGAATCGCACACGAAACGCAACCGGGCCCCGGGCAGCGTCAACTCGTCCACGCGGACACTTTGCTCTACGCCGCGAAACGCGCAGGGCGCAACGCCGTCGCCTATCAAGGGCGCGAATCAGTTCAGATCGTCAGACACCGTCAGTAACAAAAAGGCGGACATTGCCCCCACTTGAGACGAGTTTCTTCACCGTTTCGTGGGATCAAGTTTGCTCAGTCATACTCACGGTGAAAAAAATCGTGGGAGGGTGTCGTCACGAACGGCCGGTATCCGTACGATAACGAAAAGCCCCACCGAGACGATGACTCCTAACGGGGCTGGGGTTAGAGAGCCACCTACACGGGTGACAAGGCGTCAAAGAACGACACGCGGGGTCCGCTTCACCTGTTACGAGAGGAGACTGAGTGCCCGACGATCGCAGGACACCCGGCACCGGTCCCCGCTCCGAAGACGGACTCGGTCGTGCTCGTCAGACACGCAAACACCGCCGCTCGATGGATACCTACGGCGGCATCAGCGTCTCCGACGTCCTCGCCCGGCAGACCAGTGAGCGGCCGATCTACGACCCCAACTCGGACAACGGCGCTCACACCCCTCCGCCCCCGGCTTCACCGCCCGCACGGCGGGCCCCCGCGCCTCCGGCGGCTCCGGCGAGCCCGCCGCCGGCCTCGCAGGCACCCCGGCAGCCGCAACGCCGCGCCGCGCCGCCCACCCAGTCAGCCCCGCCTGCCCAGTCAGCGCCGCCCGCACCCCGGCAGCAGCCGTCAGGGCCGCTTCCGCTGCCCACGGCCGGCACCCCCGCCCGCACGGCCAGGCCCCCGCGCCCCCGCGAGCCCCGCCGCACGCAGACAGCCGAATCGGCGGTACCGGACGCCCCGCGGCGCCGGCGTCCACCCGCGCCGGCAGTACCACCGGCGCAGACAGCGCCGACAGCTGACGAGCCCCCCAGACCACCGCAGCGGCCGCGCCGTCCCGCCGCGCGCCAACCCGAAGCCGGCGTGCCGCCGGTCAAGCCCGGCGAGCCGAAGCCGCCAGTGGCCCCCGTCATCCGTAACCCGATCCCGCCGCGGTCGGAGCTCGACCCGATGACGATGACCGACCAACTCGAGGCCATCGACGACGCGACCGCGTACCGCCACAAGATCGACGACACCTTGGCGCGCTTCTCCAAGGCGCACGACGAGATGAACGCCGAAGAGGCGAAGCGCCGGGAGCGCCGTGACAGGCTCGCCTCGCGCCCCGCAGCTCTGCTGGAGCAGACGCGCACCGCGTTGCAGCGAGTCGTTTCGTCCGAGCCGCCCGTGCCCGCCGTGTCCGCCGCCGACCCGAACGAAAAGGCGTCGCAGACCCGGCTGCAGGAAAAGAAGGAACGCCACAACCACCGCTCGATCATGATCGCCAGGATCACCGCGGCGGTCGTCGCCGCGCTCGTTTTCCTTGGCACCGGCGGGGTTTGGGGCTACCAGACCTTCCTCGACAGCCAGTTCATCCAGGTCGCCGCGCTCGACGAGAACTCCTCGGACATCAACAACGCGGCCGCGCAGGGCGGCGACGAGAACTTCCTCATGGTCGGGTCCGACAGCCGCGCCGACGCCTCCGACGAGGAGGGCATCGGCAGCGCGGGCAGCGTCCCCGGCGCGCGTTCGGACACCGTGATGATCGCGCATATCCCGGCCGACCGGCACAACGTCGTGATGACCTCCTTTCCGCGCGACCTCGAGATCGCCAGGCCCGACTGCCAGTCCTGGGATCCGAACACCAAGCAGTACACCGACAAAACCAGTCCAGGCGCGAAATACGCGAAACTGAACACCGCGTTCGCCGCCGGCGGGCCACAATGCGTCACCAAGGTGATCCAAAAGATCACCGGACTCAAAATCAACCATTTCGTCGCGATCGATTTCGACGGTTTCAAAGCAATGGTCGATGCTGTACAGGGCGTGACTGTCCACACCGATACCCCGATCATCGACAGCGTCCTCGGCAGCGTCGTACCGCAGGCGGGCGACGTAGTCCTTACCGGCGACCAGGCGCTGAACTTCGTGCGCGCCAGGCACGTCAAGGGCGACCCGACCTCGGACTACGGCCGGATCAAGCGGCAGCAGGAATTCATCGGCGCGTTGCTGAAAAAGGTCATGTCGAAAGAAGTCATGCTCAGTGTCAGCAAGATCAGCGGGTTCGTCACCGGGTTCGCCAAAGCCACCTCCGGCGACAACATCGACGTCAACCAGCTGCTGACGCTGGCCGAATCGATGCGGGGCCTGGACGCCGGCAAGATCTCGTTCCTCACCGTGCCCACCACCGGCACCGCGAACACCCGCGGCAACGAGGTACTGGTCACGTCCAAGGCGGACAACCTGTTCCAGGCATTGATCAACAACGGTCCGCTGCCCGATCCGAACGCGCCCGCGGCGCCGAACGATCCCACGTCGCAAACGACGTCCAAAACCACGTCCAACACGAGCACGTCGAGTGGTTCGTCGAAGAGCAGCAGCGCCAAGAAATCCAGCTCTTCGTCGAATTCGGCCCCCTGAAACGATTCGTTAGGCCGGGTTCATGTCCGGTTCACCCGGCGATGCGCCATTGGCGTACCCCGCCCCGTAAAGTGAGCGCATGCGCGAGGCTTACCACGTCGAACTAGAACAGCTGGCCGGCAATCTGGCCGCCATGTCCCTGCAGGTGGCCGATGCCATGGAGCGGGCGACGAAGGCCCTGCTCGAGGTGGACCTCGGGCTGGCCGAGCAGGTGATCAGCGGCGACACGAAGGTCGACGACGCGCGCGCCGAATGCGAGGAGCAGGCGTACGCCCTGCTCGCGCTGCAGGCGCCGGTCGCGACCGACCTGCGGACCGTGCTGGCCGCCATCCACGCCGCGGAAAGCCTGGAGCGGATGGGAGACCTGGCGCTGCACGTCGCGAAAGCGGCCCGCCGCCGTCACCCCGAACCGGTGCTGCCCGAGAGCGTGCGCCCCTACTTCGCCGAAATGGGCACGGTCGCGGTCAAACTGGCCAGGCAGGCCGAGCAGGTCATCAAGACCAAGGACGTCGCGGCCGCCAAGACGCTGGAGTCCGACGACGACCAGGTCGACGACATCCACCGCCACCTGTTCACCGTGATCATGGACCGCGACTGGCCGTACGGGGTGGCCGCGGCGGTCGACGTCACGCTGCTGGGCCGGTTCTACGAGCGCTACGCCGACCACGCCGTGTCGGTCGCCCGCCGGATGGTCTTCGTCGTCACCGGCAAGATGCCCGGATACGGCGCGTCCGACACCGAAGTCTAGGCCGGGACTACCGCAACTCGACGGCGAGTTGCGGTAGTTGAGCCCTCAAGGAGGGCGTGGGAGCGGACGAGTCGGCGGACGTGACCACGGCTGGCGTGAGCACGTCCGCCGATGACTCAGCCGAAGCGGCCGGAGATGTAGTCTTCGGTCGCTTTTTCGTTGGGGTTGGAGAAGATCTTCTCCGTGTCGTTCAGTTCGACGAGCCGTCCCGGCTGGCCGACGCCCGCCAGGTTGAAGAACGCGGTCTGGTCGGACACGCGGGCCGCCTGCTGCATGTTGTGCGTGACGATGACGATGGTGAACTCCTTCTTCAGCTCACCGATCAGGTCCTCGATCGCGAGCGTGGAGATGGGGTCCAGCGCCGAGCACGGCTCGTCCATCAGCAGCACGTCCGGCTGCACCGCGATCGCGCGGGCGATGCAGAGCCGCTGCTGCTGACCACCGGACAGGCCGCCACCCGGCTTGTTCAGCCGGTCCTTGACCTCGTTCCAGAGGTTCGCCCCGCGCAGCGCCCGCTCGGCGATCTCGTCGAGCTTGCCCTTGTTCTTGGTACCGGCCAACTTCAGCCCGGCGACCACGTTGTCCCGAATGGACATCGTCGGGAACGGGTTGGGGCGCTGGAAAACCATGCCGATCGTCCGACGCACCTGTACCGGGTCCACAGTGGACGCGTAGATGTCCTCGCCGTCGAGCAGCACCTCGCCCTCGACCCGCGCGCCGGGGATCACCTCGTGCATCCGGTTGAGGGTACGGAGAACGGTGGACTTCCCGCAGCCGGACGGGCCGATGAACGCCGTGACGTTACGCGGCGGCACAGAAAGCGTGACATTGTCCACGGCGTGGAACTTGCCGTAGTAGATGTCCACGTCCTTGACGTCGATTCGCTTGGCCATGAGCTCACTTCTTCTTCGGGGCGACCAGGCGGGAGACCACCGTGGCGATGAGGTTGATCAGGGCAATCAGGATCACCAGGGTCAGCGCCGCACCCCAGATCCGGTCGAACCCGACGCTGCCGGGTGTCATGGTGTTGCTTACGCGTTCGTTGTTGATCAGCAGTGGCAGCGAAGCCTGACCGCCGCTGAAGATGTCCCAGTGCACATAGGCGGAGTAGCCGACGAGCACCAGCAGCGGCGCCGTCTCACCCATGACGCGGGCCAGCGCCATCATCACGCCGCCGATGATGCCGGACAGCGCGGTGGGCAGCACGATCTTGACGATGGTCTTCCACTTGGGCACGCCCAGCGCGTACGAGGCCTCGCGCAGATCGTCCGGGACGATCCGCAGCATCTCCTCCGAGGAGCGCACGACCACCGGAATCATCAGCAGCACCAACGCGAGCGACACCGCGAACCCGCTGCGCGGCAGGCCGAGCGTGGTGATCCAGAGCGCGTAGATGAACAACGCGGCCACAATGGACGGCACCCCGGACAGGATGTCGACCATGAACGTGGTGATCCGCGCCAGCCGCGTGCCCCGGCCGTACTCGACCAGGTAGATCGCGACCAGAATGCCGAGCGGAACCGCGATGATCGCGCACACCAGGCCCTGCAGCAGGGTGCCGATGATGGCGTGCAGAACGCCGCCGCCGACCTCATCCGAGAGCACAGTGGACAGATCCTGGGTCCACCAGTTGGTGAACGGGATCCGCTTGATGCCGTTGGCGATCACCGTGTACAGCACCCACACCAGCGGGATCACGGCGATCAGGAACGAACCCCACACCAGCACCGTGGCGAAGGCGTTCTTGGCCTTGCGGGCCGCCGAAACCTGCTGGAAGGCAGGGGCCGTGGCCGGGCTTTCGAGCGCGGTACTCACTGTGTCAGTCCCCCTTCTTCTCGCCGACGATGGCACGGGCCGCGAAGTTGACCACGAACGTCAGCAGGAACAGCACCAGACCGGCGGCGATGTAGGCGCCCGCCGAAGTGGCGTTGTTGAACTCGCTGTAGTTCGCCGCGATTTTCGAGGCGAACGTCGCGCCGCCGTCGAAGATGCTCCAGTCGAAGTTCCGGCCCTGCGGGATGAGCAGGATGACCGCCAACGCGATGGTCTCACCGAGTGCGCGGCCGAGGCCGAGCATCGACGCTCCGATGTAACCGGCCTTGCCGAACGGCAGGACGGTCGTCCGGATGACTTCCCAGCGGGTGGCGCCGAGCGCGAGCGCCGCCTCGACGTGCGGGGTCGGCGTGCGCTCGAACACCTCCTTGGTCAGCGAGGTGATGATCGGCAGCAGCATCACGGCGAGCACGATGCCCGCGGTGAAGATCGTGCCGCGGACGCTCGGCGCGACGTTGCCGGGAGCCAGCAGCGGGAACCACGAGAACGTCGAGTTGATCCACTGGGAGAACGGCTCGATCGCCGGCGCCAGCACGAGGATGCCCCACAGGCCGAAAATGATCGACGGGACCGCGGCCAGCAGGTCGATGACGTACGCGAACGCCCGCGCGAGCTTCTTGGGCGCGTACTGGGTGAGGAACAGCGCGATGCCGAGCGAGACCGGCATCGCGAGCACCAGTGCCACCAACGAGGTGGTCACGGTGACCTCGAGCAGGTCGAGGATGCCGAAGCTGAGGTTGGTCGGGTCGCCGGTCGACCAGGCCCGCGAGGTCAGGAAGCCGACCTTGTCCGCCTTCAGCGCCGGGATCGCCTGCACCAGCAGGAAGATGCCGATCAGCGCGATGAGAGCGACGACGAAGATGCCGGCTCCGGTCGTCAGGTTCTTGAAGATGCGGTCGCCGGGCCGTACCTTCGCGGTCTTTTTTCCGGGCTGGGGCTTGGGGGGCGCCGGCGCCGCGGATAACTCGGAAATCTTGTCCTCCGGGGAAGCGTTGGCTGGGGTACGCGCGAGGCCTACCGCGCGGTCGGGACTTCGGTGGTTATCGCTCATCGTAGAAGCCCTGACCCACTTTCGCGGCGTCGAGAAGGTCTGCTTGCCGACGACGAACGCCCACCGGGGTCGCCGGTGGGCGTTCGCGCCGAAGATGACTCGCTCATCGACTCTTTCTGTCCAGCTTGGCTAGTCGCTTACGCGATGGCCTTGATGGCGGTGAGGACCTTCGCCTGGAGGGCGTCCGGAAGCGGGACGTAGCCCTTGGCGGACAGCGGCTGCTGGCCGTCGGTGGCGGCGACGGTCAGGAACGCCTTGACGGCCTTCGAGACGCTGGCGTCGGAGTACTTGGAGCACACGATCTCGTATGTGGTCAGCAGCAGCGGGTACGCACCCGGGACGTTGCTGGCGTAGATGCCGTTGAGGTCGAGCGCGAGGTCGTTGCTGCCCGCGTTGAGGAACTTGGCCGCGTCGAGGGACTTGCCCACGTTCGCCGCGCTCAGCTCGACGCCGCCGGAGCCGCTGTCGATCAGGGCCGGGGTGATGCCGTCGGTGGCGAAGGCGCCCTCGACGTAGCTGATGGCACCGTCGGCGGCCTTGACCGCCGTCGCGACGCCGTTCGAGCCGGCCGCACCGTTACCGACGCCGCCCTTGAAGGCCTTGCCGGCGCCCTGGGTCCACACGCCCTTGGCGGCGGCGGTCAGGTACTTCTGGAAGTTGTCCGTGGTGCCGGACTCGTCCGAGCGGGAGATGACCTGGATCGGCTTGTCCGGGAAGGTGAAGCTCTCATTGCCCTTGACCGCCTTGATGGCCGGGTCGTTCCAGTTCTTGATGCCGCCGTTGAAGATCTTGGCGACGACCTGCGGGGTCAGCACCAGCTTGTCGACACCGGAGAGCTTGTAACCGACGGCGACGGGGCCGACGACCATCGGGATGTCCCAGGCCGGGCTGGCGCAGCGCTTCGCCGCGGCGGCCACGTCGGCACCGCTGAGCGGCGAGTCCGAGCCACCGAAGTCGACCTGGTTGGCGTTGAACTGCTTGACGCCCGCGCCGGATCCGGTCGGGTTGTAGTTGACCTGCTGGCCCTGGCACTTCTGGCTGTACTTCAGCACGAAGATGTCGACCGCGTTCTTCTGCGCGGTCGAGCCCTCGGCGGACAGTGGGCTCTTGCCGCCGCAGTCCACGGGAGCGGTGGCCGTCGCCGCGGGCGCGGCACCGGACGTGTTCGCCGCGGGGGTGTTGCTCGCTGCCGGGTCGGAACCACAGGCGGCAAGCACGAGGGCGGCGCTCGCCACGATGCCAACCGCGCCCAGGGGCCGCATGATCTTCACTGCATTTCCTCCAGCTGGAGAGTTCAAGGGTCTCGCGGACGACTCGCCGCTTCGGATCCGGACATTAGGCAGCCACCATGGACGCTCGGCCCTGTGCAGGTGAACGGAGAATGAACAAGGCCCCGGGTGTGAGCAGGACTACTGGTTCGAGAGACTCCTGTGTCCTGCCCGTGACCTGCGTGTATGCCGTGCGTGACGGGGTGCCGACTGGGCGTTAACCAGAAACGTGAGTCAGCGGGCGTACTGGACGTCGACCGCGTAACGAGTGAATCCGAGCCTTTCGTAGAGGGCCAACGCGGCGGTGTTGTCGCCCTCGACGTACAGGATCACCTGGCCGACACCCTGCCCGCGGAGGTACCGCAACCCGGCCAGGGTGAGCGCGCGACCGAGGCCGCCACCCTGCGCGCCCGGATCGACACCGACGACGTAGACCTCGCCCACCCGTCGCCCACCACCACCCTCGTTCGGATCGGCCGGGTGGACCTTCGTCCAATGGAAGCCGACGACCTTGTCGGAAGCGTCGACGGCGACGAAAAAGCCCTGCGGGTCGAACCACGCTTCGGCCTCTTCGGCGCGAAGCTCGTCGACAGTGAGGCTGCCCTGCTCGGGGTGCCAGTCGAAGGCGCGCGCGTTGACGTCGATGACGGCCTGCTCGTCCTGTCCCGGCACGAACGTCCGCAGGGTGATGCCGGCGCGGGGAACCGGCTCCGGCCACAGTGAGCCATCGGTGGCCTCAGCGTGCAGCACGAGGAGCTCGCGGGCCCGGGTGAGCCCGGAGTGCTCGGCGATGCGCGCGGCGGCGGGGTGGTCGCCGTGGGCCCACACACGCAGCTTGTCCGGCTCGGCCGCGGCTTTGACGACAAGCGACTCGACCATGGCCGTGCCGTGACCCTGACGACGGTGCGCCGGATGCACGAACAGCTCGCCGACCTGACGGCCGAACGAGTCGCCGCCGGTGTCGAGGTGGGCATACCCGACGAGCTCGCCGTCGACGTCGGCGAGCAGGTGGGGGCCACCGCGGAACTCCGACGGCAACGGGCCGTCGACGTCGACCTCAGGACGTCCGTCGGCCTCGCGCACCGCGAGCAGCAGCTCGCGGACTCGGCGCTCGTCACCGGAGGTCAGCTCGTCGATCCACATGATCCCAACCTACCTGCGCGGCCCGGCACAGACTCGTGAGCGTTCCGGCCGCTTCTAACCCGGCCGGAACACTCACGAGTCCTGGCCCGGCGCTAAGGGGTGGAGAACTCGCTGCGTTCGGCGGCCGGCTCGGGCACCGCGGGGGGCGGGCCCGGCTTGCCGGTCGACTTCGACGGGCGCTCGAACTTGTAGCCGACGTTGCGGACCGTGCCGATCATCTGCTCGTGCTCGGGGCCGAGCTTCGCGCGCAGCCGCCGGACGTGGACGTCGACCGTGCGCGTGCCACCGAAGAAGTCGTAGCCCCAGACCTCCTGCAGCAGCTGGGCGCGGGTGAACACCCGGCCGGCGTGCTGCGCGAGGTACTTGAGCAGCTCGAACTCCTTGTAGGTCAGCTCGAGCGTGCGCTTCTTCAGCCGCGCGGTGTACGTCGCCTCGTCGATGACCAGCTCGCCGACCCGCAGCTCGGCGTCGACCTGCGAAGACCCGCCGTCACGCGTGGTCACGAGGCGGAGCCGGGCGTCCACCTCGGCGGGGCCGGCTGTCGGAAGCAGGATGTCGTCCGTGCGCCACTCGGCGCTGACCGCGACCAGGCCGCCTTCACCGACCACCGCGATGATCGGGGTGGCGCCTTCGTCCTCGCCGGTGCCCTTGAGCAGCCGGCAGAGGCTCTTCGCGGACGCCAGATCGGTGCGCGCGTCGAGCAGGACCACGTCGCGGTGACCCGCGTCCAGCAGTGCGGTCACCTCGGGGGCCCGCACCCGTACCGTGTGGGGAAGCAGGTCCAGCGCGGGGAGCACCAGGGTGGCGTCAGGTTCCGCAGTCAGTACCAAAAGGTCCAGGCTCATCGCCACACCGCCTTGTCGTTTCGTCGCCTCGAACACGGCGCCGGTCGGTGCTAAGTGAGAATAGCGGGTGAACGGCCGGAACACCTCCCCCCTGCCGGGTCGATCACACCTGGTGGGACGGTTGGGGCCGCGAACGCACCCCGAACACGACAGATCGGAAACGATGGTGAGCAGTCCCGTGACCCACCAGGACAGGCCGATGCCGAGCCGCGACGCGCGGCGCGGACGCCGGGCCAGGCGGCTCATCATCGTGTTGGTGGTGGTCGTCGGACTGCTGGTCGGAGCCGATTTCGGGCTCGCGGCGTTCGCCGAGCACACCATCTCGCAGAAGGCCCACGACCAGCTCGGCCTCACGCAGGATCCCTCGGTCACCATCCACGGGTTCCCGTTCACCACGCAGGCGCTGGGCGGTGACTACAGCCACATCACGGTTTATGCAGCCGGCGTCCCCGTACCGGCCGCACAGCTGCGCGACGTCGAAATCAACGCCGAGTTGACCGACGTCACGGCGCCGCTGTCGGACCTGCTCGCGGGCAACATCAAGACGATCGTGATCGGCAAGCTCCAGGCCCAGGTGACGATCAAGGCAACCGACATCAACCGCATCTCGCCGCTGGACAAGATCAAGAACCTGCGGATCGAGCCGTCGACCGAGGAGTACGTCCGGACCGGGAAGGACTCGACGGACACCACCACGACGACGACCACCACGACGACCGACGCCAACGGCGACCCGACGACCGACAGCTCCACCGCCGGCATCCGCATCTCCGGGGACGTCCAGATCGCCGGGCAGTCGGTGGAGATCTTCTGCTTCGCCATGATCACCCTGAACGGCGACAAGGTCCAGATCACGCCGACCCGGCTGCAGTTCGGGAATGACAAGAAGACGACCGTCGTTTCACCAGCGGTACAGGAAGCGCTGTTGCCGAACTTCCACGCCGCGATCGGCACCGGCGGCCTGCCGTTCAAGGTGACGCCGACGGCGGTGCACGTGAACAGCGGTTCGGTGACCATCAAGGGCACCGCCAAGGATGTGACGTTCTCCGGAGCGCCGGCGAGGGGATGACGGACATTGGTCGGGTTGTGGGTAGTAGTCGGGGTACTGGTCGTCGGGCTCGTCTTCGGTGTAGTCTCGCGTGCCCGTAACGGCCGGGTCCGCGTGACCGCCGACAAGCCTGGACACTCGCTTCCCGAGCCGGTCAGCGCGCTGCTCGACCAGGCCGCCGACGTCACGCTGGTCCAGATCTCGACCACGTTCTGCGCGCCCTGCCGCCACGCCAAGGCCGTGCTCACGGCGCTGGCCGACAAGACGGACGGCCTGCGGCACGTCGAGCTGGACGTCACCGAGCAGCCCGAAGTGGCACAGTCCCTGGGCATCCTGCGGACGCCGACCACGCTCGCGCTGACCGGTGACGGCCGCGAGTTGCTGCGTATCGGCGGCGTGCCGAAGGGCACCGCGCTACTCGACGCGCTGCGGCCGCATCTACCCCAATTCGCCGCCGCACTCCCGGATCCTGGGAATCGTCCCAAGGAATGAACGTTGTTCCCACTCTGAGAGAGCTCTGAGTACTCTCAAGGAGTGGACAAGCTGCCGATCACCCTTCTGACGCAGCGCCGCGCAGTCGATCTGTGCCGCGTGCGCAGCAGTCTGTGTCGGCTTTCACCGGTTCTGCGCTAGCCGCGCGTCCGCATACTCCGCAGTTGATGCCTTTTGGCGTGCGTTCTCACTCACCCGTCCGCCCACCCCAGGAGCTGACATGTCGGCAGGACCAGCCGTAGATCCCCGAGGTCCGCGCTTTTCGGCCGTCCTCACCACGGTCGTGATCGCGGTCGTGCTCATCACCGGCTGGTGGCCGCTGCTCGCGATCCAGACGGTGATCTTCGCGCTCGGCGCGTTCGCCGGGCTGAAGTACGCCCCGTACGGCCTGGTCTACCGCTACGTCGTGGCGCCACGCCTCGCCAAGACGTCCGAACGCGAGGACGCCGCCCCGCTGCGCTTCGCCCAGGCCGTCGGCTTCGTGTTCGCGCTGGTCGGCACGGTCGGCTATGCCACCGGCCTGACCACGCTGGGCATCGTCGCGACGGCGTTCGCGCTGTTCGCCGCCTTCATCAATGCGGCGTTCAACTTCTGCCTCGGCTGCGAGATGTACCTGCTCCTCAAGCGCTTCACCCCGACCACGTCGGGTCAAGCGACCTAAGAACTCGTCCGCAAGTCCCAGAAGACAGTGCAGATCCAAAACCCTGTTGATCCAAGAAAGTGAGTGCCGCTCCATGAGCCGTGAAGACGTCCTGGTCACCACCCAGTGGGCCGAGGAGAATCTGGACACCCCCGGCATCGTGTTCGCCGAGGTCGACGAGGACACCACCGCGTACGACAACGGGCACATCCGCGGCGCGGTGAAGCTCGACTGGCGCAAGGACCTGCAGGACGGGGTCCGCCGCGACTTCGTCGACAAGGCCGGTTTCGAGGCCCTGCTGTCCGAGAAGGGCATCGGCAACGACGACCTCGTCGTGCTCTACGGCGGCAACAACAACTGGTTCGCGGCGTACGCGTACTGGTACTTCAAGCTCTACGGCCACGAGAAGGTCCAGCTGCTCGATGGCGGCCGCAAGAAGTGGGAGCTCGACGGTCGTGAGCTCAACGGCGACGACGTCAAGCGTGAGGCCACCGCGTACACCGCGCGGGAGCAGGACCACTCGATCCGCGCGTTCCGCGACGAGGTCGTCAAGGCCATCGGCAGCGACAACTTCGTCGACGTCCGCTCGCCCGACGAGTTCTCCGGCAAGCTGCTCGCCCCGGCGCACCTGCCGCAGGAGCAGTCCCAGGTGCCCGGCCACATCCCCGGCGCGCTGAACGTGCCGTGGGCCAAGGTCGCGAACGAGGACGGCACGTTCAAGACCTCCGACGAGATCAAGGAGATCTACTCGGAGGCCGGCCTCGACGAAACCAAGGAGACGATCGCGTACTGCCGCATCGGCGAGCGTTCGTCCATCGCGTGGTTCGCGCTGCACGAGCTCCTCGGCCAGACCAACGTCAAGAACTACGACGGCTCCTGGACCGAGTACGGCTCCCTCGTGGGCGTCCCCGTCGAACTGGGCGCGAAGTAATGGCCGCCGACGGCTGCGGCGCTCCCGCACAGTCCGCGACCCCCGCCGACCTCGACACGAACGGCCAGGTCGTCCTGGCCGGCAAGGTGACCGGCACCGACGGTCCGATCGGCGGCGCGTTCGTCCGCCTGCTGGACTCCGGTGGCGACTTCACCGGCGAGGTCGTCTCCTCACCCGAGGGCGACTTCCGCTTCTACGCCGCGCCGGGTTCGTGGACCGTGCGCGCACTCCACCGCAGCGGCAACGGCGAAGCCACCGTGACCGCTGCAGGCCCCGGCCTGCACCAGCTGGCCATCGCCGTCGCCTGACGTCTCACAAGTTCCCTCAGGGCCACCCTTATGGCGTTCACCGCCACAAGGGTGGCCCTGAGGGGTTCTAGGCGCCGCACTGGCTGCTCGCGGTGACCGTGCTCACGGCCACCACCCTGCGGGCCGCCGAGTGAGCGCGTACGGACTATTGTGCTGGGCGTGGAGATCCTGTTTACGACGATGCTGATCATCGCCGGTATCGCGATCATGGCGTTCGCCGTGTACGTCGTTTACCGGCTGTACGCGGACCAGCGCTGAGTCGAGCGAAGAACCCGATGACAACCAGTGGCAACGAGGCCGTCGAGGTCGCGGAGCAGCGCGCGGAGACCACGCGCGCCCGCAACCTGCCCCAGTTCGACGAGCTGCCGATCCCGAACGACACCGCGAACCTCCGCGAGGGCCAGAACCTCAACGACGCCTGCCTGGCGCTGTTGCCGCTGGTCGGGGTCTGGCGCGGCGAAGGCGAGATCAACTACCCGACGATCGACGGCCCGCGGAAGTTCGCGCAGCAGCTGACGATCGCACACGACGGCCGTCCGTTCCTCGTGCACGAGGCGCGTTCCTGGCTGCTCGACGACGAAGGCACCGTGATCCGCCCGGCCGCACGGGAGTCCGGTTTCTGGCGTCCGCAGGGCACCGACGGCATCGAGCTGGTGCTCACGCACTCCAGCGGCATCATCGAACTCTTCTACGGCGAGACACGCGGCCAGGCCTCCTGGGAGCTGGGGACCGACGCCGTCGTGCGCTCGGTGTCGGCCAAAGAGGTCACCGGCGCGAAGCGGCTGTACGGCATCGTCAACAACGGCGACCTCGGTTACGTCGAAGAGCGCGCGATGGTGGGCCAGGACCTCCAGCCGCACGTGTCGGCCCTGTACAAGCGCATCGTCGGCTGACACGGCCGCCATGCGCTGGCGGCGGGTCGGCGAGCACGCGTCCCTGCTCGAATGCGAGTCCCTCGCCCAGGTCAACGCCGCCCGCGCCACGGTCGCGGCAGCGAACCTCGCCGGGGTCGTCGAACTGGTGCCGGGCGCGCGAAGCCTGCTGATCGAGGCCGATCCGGGCACCCTGCTCCGAGCGCGTGAGCTGCTCGCGTCGGCCGATCTGGACCACCCGCCGGACCCCCATCCGCGCGAAGTCACCCTCGACGTCCACTACGACGGCGAAGACCTCGAACTCGTGGCGCGGGATGCCGGACTCAGCGTGGACGACGTCGTCGCGCTGCACACCGAACCCGAGTACACCGTGGCCTTCACCGGTTTCGCGCCCGGTTTCGGCTACCTCAGCGGACTTCCCGAACCGCTGCGTCAGTCCAGATTGGACACTCCGAGGACCAGGGTCCCGGCCGGCTCGGTCGGCGTGGCCGGAGAGTTCACCGGCGTGTACCCACGCTCGTCACCGGGCGGCTGGCGCCTGCTCGGCCACACCGACGCGACCCTGTTCGACGCCAGGGCCGAGCGACCAGCGCTGCTGGCCCCCGGCGACCGCGTGCGCTTCCGGAGGGTCCGATGAGGACGGTCGAGGTGCTGGCGACCGGGCCGTCGGCGTTGATCGAGGACCTCGGACGCCCGGGGCATGCTCACTTGGGCGTCCCGCCCTCCGGCGCGTTGGATGCCCCCGCGCTGCGCCTGGCGAACCGGCTCGCCGGCAATGCCGAAGCCGCCGCGGGGATCGAGGCGCTGCTCGGCGGGCTGACGATCCGGGCCCGCACGTCGTGCACCGCCGCGGTCACCGGGCCGGCCGTCTCGGTGCGGGTCGACGAACGCGAAGTCGGTTCGCACACGCCCGTGCACCTGAGCGCCGGTCAGACCCTCACGATCGGCACTCCGGGCCGGGGTCTGCGCTGCTACCTGGCGCTGTCCGGCGGGATCAAGGCGGACGCGGACCTCGGCAGCCGCTCGCGGGACGTCCTGTCCGAGCTCGGACCGCCGCCGCTGAGCGCGGGCGACGTCCTGCCGTTGGGTGACGCGCTCGGCGTCCCGACCGGGCTCGACGTCCTCGTCCCGGCAGCCGCACCGGCCGAGCTCGAGGTGCCCGTCCTGCTCGGTCCGCGCGACGACTGGTTCGACTCGCCCGCCCAAGCCCTGCGCGGCAGGTGGACGGTGACGTCGGAATCCAACCGGGTCGGCCTCCGGCTGGCCGGTCACGCACTGACCCGATCGACTGATTACCGCGAGTCCGAACTGCCGAGCGAACCACTGGTCACCGGGGCCATCCAGCTCCCGCCAAGCGGTCTACCAGTGGTTTTCCTCGCCGATCACCCGACTACCGGCGGTTACCCGGTGATCGCGGTCGTCCGCCGGGGTTCACTGGCCGCGCTCGGTCAGGCGCGTCCTGGAACCAACCTATGGTTCCAGCCGTCTTGAAGGGTGTGGAACAGGTAACCGTCACCGGCGGCAGGGGAGTCATCGACATCCGACGCGAGATCGACCGGCCCGAACTCGATCCCGCGTTGCGCATCGCGCTCGCGACCGGGCAGCTGCGCCGCCCGCTCTCGGAGACGCTGCGTCCTGCCCTCGACTTGTTGGTGGACGGCCCTTACGAGGTGGCCGGGCCGGAGCGGCTCGACGTCGGCGTCGAAGCCCAGCCGCTGACACCTTGGCCACCCGCGGACGCCGTCCGCGTCGAGTACTACCGGACCGCCATCCGCGCCGGGCACAAGCCCGTGGCGCTGCTGGTGGACACCCACATCCTCGACGGCCACCACAAGATCGCCGCCTACCGCGCCGAAAACGTGGCGCCGGTCGTCGTCCGCATCACGACCGGCGCCTGACGCCTGGCCCTTACGCGTATTCGCCCTCGTAGGCGGTGAGCAGCTCGGCGTGGACGGCGGCGGAGTCCGGCAGTTTCCGGCCGTCGAGGGTGTGCACCCGGGTGACCTTCCGGACCGAGGACGCGAGCATCACGCCGTCCGCCTCGAACAGCTCGGACACCCGCAGCGGCTCGAACTTGATCGTCCAGCCGGCGCGCTCGGCACCGCGGAACAGCGCGGCCTGAGTGGTTCCGGGCAGGACGCCGGTGTCGGTCGGCACGGTGTAGAGCACGCGGTCCCGGACGACGACCACCGTCGACGTCGGGCCTTCGAAGACGGAATCCTCACCGGCGGTGAAGATCACATCGTCGGCACCGCGACGTTTGGCTTCGCGCAACGCGGCCATGTTGACGGCGTAGGAAACGGTCTTCGCACCCAGCAGCAGCCAGGGGGCGCGCTTCGCGAGACCGGAGTCGATGCCGCGCTCCAACGTCACCGCCGCGACGCCTTCCGCGCGCGCCGTGACGACCTTCTCTTCGATGTCCAAGCCCAGCGCGAACCCCGTCGGCTTCGCTTCCGGATCGCCGTCGACACCCCGGGTGAGCAGCAGTTTCAGGGCGATCTCACGACCACCGGTCCAGTTGTCGATGACCAGCTGCGCGACCCGCTCCCAAGCGGCGCGATCAGGCACCGGGAGGTCCAGCATCGCGGCGGAGTGGGCGAGGCGCTCGAGGTGCGGGCCTAGTTCCCGGGCCTTTCCGTCGACCACGAGGATCGTCTCGAAAATCCCGTCACCGCGGAGCAGACCGAGGTCGTCCACACGGATTTGGGTGGTGTCGGGGTCGGCCAGAGTCCCATCCAGGAAGGCGAGTACGCGCATGACGACACCGTACTCAACAGAAACCTGTCGTGAAGCGCCTAGCATGGCGGATATGACCTACGAGTCACCGCTGTTGGACGTGCGCGGTTCGATCGCTCCCCCGGACGACCACCTCGAAGCCGGCGTGCCCTGGCACTGGGGTGACCCGTTCGCCGAGCAGCGGACAGCGGCCCGCGGCGTCGCCGTGGTCGACCGGTCGCACCGGGAACTGATCGCGGTCACCGGCGAGGAACGGCTGTCGTGGCTGCACCTGGTGATCTCGCAGCACGTCACCGAACTCGCCGAAGGCACCGGCACCGAGGCGCTGGTGCTCGACACCAACGGCCGGGTCGAAGCGCACATGGTCGTCGCCCACACCCACGACGCGGGCGGCACGGTCTGGCTGGACACCGACCCGGGCTCCCGCGTGACGAGCGCGCTGCCGAAGGGTGGCCCGCAAAGCCTGCTCGAGTACCTCGAAGCGATGAAGTTCTGGGCCAAGGTCGAAATCCGCGACGCGACGAGCGAACTGGCGCTCGTCACCGTGCTCGGCCCGGACGCCGACCAGCTCCTGTTGGCCGTGGGTGTCTCGCTCGGCTCCGAGCCGTACAGCGTCGCCACGATCCCCGGCGGTGGGTTCGCGCGCCGGATGCCGTGGCCTGGCAAGTCCAGCGTCGACCTCGCGTTGCCGCGTGCCGAGCTCACCGACTGGTGGCGTCGGCTGACCGACGCCGGCGCGCGGCCGGTGGGCAGCTGGGCGTTCGACGCGCTGCGTGTCGAGTCGCTGCACGCACGCGTCGGCCTCGACACCGACGAGCGCACGATCCCCCACGAAGTGAACTGGATCGGCACCGCGGCGCACGTCGCCAAGGGCTGTTATCGCGGCCAGGAGACGGTGTCGAAGGTCCACAATGTCGGCAGGCCGCCGCGGCACATGGTCCTGCTGCATCTGGACGGCTCGCCGGAGATCACGCCCGAACCGGGCGACCCGGTGCTGCTCGGCGAGCGGACCGTCGGCCGGGTCGGCAGCGTCATCCAGCATCACGAGCTGGGCCCGATCGCGCTCGCGTTGATCAAACGCACCACCCCGATCGGCCCGGAACTGCTGGCCGGCGTCGAGGATCGAGTGGTCCAGGCCATTGTCGACCCGGATTCCGTGCCCGCCGAGGGTGCCGCGCCCGGTCGTGAGGCCGCGCAACGCCTGCGCGGCTGAACGATGATCAAGCCCCGCCGCTGGCGTAGACGACCCAGGTAGAGCAGGATGACAACGTGATCGAAGTCCGGCCTGGTGGACGCCGCCGCATAGATCGCGTCCTCGCCGCGGACTACGTGCTGAGCCTCGGTGAGCTGACCCTGAGCGCGCTGCGCGAGCGCCGCGACGAAGCCGCACAAGAGGAGACAGACCTCTCCTACCTGCGGCGTCTCCTGCACGCGCGGATCGACATCGTGCGCGCGGAGCAGCAGCGGCGGACTTCCGGCGGGGACAGCATCGTCGACAGGCTGGCCGCGATCCTCGCCAACAACGCGATCGGGCCCGCGACGGGCTCCGGACGTCACCAGCAGCTGGAGCCGTCCCGCGCGGGCGAGCACCGGCGCCAAGCCGAGGCGCTCGTCGGCGACGCGGACCTGTCCGACGTCGTCGCGTTGTCCGACGAGAAGCTGGCCGCGACGCTGCTCACCTACGCCGAGGAAGAGCTGTCCGTGTCCGCCCGTCGCCGCGAGGTGCAGGTCGTGATGGACACGATCAACGCCGAGATCGCCGGCCGGTACCGCAGCGGGGACGCGTCCGTCGACGACCTGCTCGACACCGAACGCCGCCGCAACGCCCCCGACCCCGCCGACTAAAGCGGGCACTTTTGTACTTTTGTGCCCTGTCTTGCGCGCGAGAGACCGCAAGTCGACGGCGAGTTGCGGGGGTTAGTTCGCGTGTTCGCGGGAGGCCAGCTGGCCCCAGTACTCCCGGAGCTCGGTGAACAGCTCGGCCAGGTGCTCGACGTTGCCCTGCCGCAACGCCTCGAGAATGCCGTGGACCTCGTCGGCGGAGGTGTCGGACTCCAGGATCGGGTCGGCGATCAGCTGCACCAAGCCGCCGTAATCCAGCTCGACGACCGAGTTGGGGTGGAAGCGTTCCAGCCACTCCTCGGTGTCGGACAGGATCTCCGCCGGCCCCGAATCACCGAAGCCCGCCTCGACAAGCTCACGCGCTTCGCCGACGCGCACCTTCGCGTCGGCCATCGCGACGCGCCACGACAGCTCGCGCTTGGGGTCGTACCGGCCGGAGCCGAGGACCAGGCGACGCTGGTCGGGATCGACGAGGGCGAACCACGGCAACGGCACACTCCACGTCGTCGACAGCACGTGGACGACCGAGTTGCTCAGTCCGTTGATCGCGGACTTGGCGCGGGCGCGGACCAGTTCGACCGGCACCCGGCCGTCGTTCAGCGCCGACCACTTCAACGCCGGGTGCGCGTCGCCCAGAAAGCTGACGAGGGCGGCGGCCGACCGCGCCCGAAGTTCGAGCGGGCACACCAGCGGGCCGGGGCCCACCCTCCCGGCCTCACCGCGCGGCACGTCGGCCGGATCGAGGACGAGGACGTCGGTCGTGGTGCTCGGCGCCGCTCTGCCGTCGGCGTACTCGGCGGGCAGCAGCCGGATCGGGTCCGCGATCTGTGACCTCAGCCACATCAGCTGCTCTCGCTCACCCGCGTTGACCCTGCTGAGCTGGGCCGCCTCGACGGCTTTGCGCAGGTTGTCGGCAGGTGGGCTCCCGAAGGCGGACAGGGGTTCGTACACCCGGAGGTAGGAAACGAACGGACGCAGCACCCGTGAATCGTGGCACGCCTACCAGCGTCGATCGCCACCGACCGGGTCGAGGGGAGCACGCTGCGGCATCGATCGCGCCCGGATCCCGCCCGGATCCCGCACTGTCGCGACCGGCACACGGTGCCACGTCGCATCTACCCCCCAGGACACGGTACGGTGTGAACAGGAAATAATTGTTGAGACGATGCGGGGCCGCCGATTTCCCCCGGCCGCCCCGCCCCTGTGCGAGGGGGTCGAGTCATGGGGCGCGGCCGGGCTAAGGCTAAGCAGACGAAGGTGGCACGGGAGCTCAAGTACAGCTCTCTTGAAACGGACTTCGACGCTTTGCAGCGCGAGCTGTCAGTTGGTGGTTCCTCTGCCGACAACCACGAGGACAAACCAACCGACGGCGACGACCCTGATAAAGACGGGTACGACGAGTACCGTCGTTGAGCGAACACGACCCACCTGGGTCGGTGCCGGGCCAGTGCCCGGCCACCGGCCCAGGTGGGTCGTGTTGTGCCCGACTTCGAGTGCACTGATGCACCGAGGAGCGTGCTGATGAGTGATATCCAGCGAGTAGGAGTGGTCGGCGCCGGCCTGATGGGCTCGGGTATCGCCGAGGTCCACGCCCGCGCAGGCCTGGACGTGATCGTCACCGAGGTCAGCAAGCCGGCGCTGGACGCCGGGCGGGCGCGGATCGAGAAGTCGCTGCAACGCGGCGTCAAGAGCGGCAAGCTGTCCGACGCCGAAGCCCAGGCAGCGCTCGGCAGGCTCACCTTCAGCGGCGACCTCGACGGGTTCGCCGACCGCGACCTCGTCATCGAGGCGATCCTCGAGCAGGAACAGGCGAAGGTCGAGGTGTTCCGCCAGCTCGACAAGATCGTCGAGCGCGAGGACGCCATCTTCGCGTCCAACACTTCGTCGATCCCGATCATGAAGCTCGGCATGGCCACCAGCCGCCCGCAGCAGGTGGTCGGCATCCACTTCTTCAACCCGGTGCCGGTGCTGCCGCTGGTCGAGCTGGTGCCGTCGCTGCTGACCGAGGACACCACGGTCAAGCGCGCCGAGGCGCACGCCACGGAAACGCTGGGCAAGACCGTCATCCGGTCGCAGGACCGGGCCGGGTTCATCGTGAACTCGCTGCTCGTGCCCTATCTGCTCTCAGCCATCCGGATGATCGAGTCCGGGTTCGCCTCCGCCGAGGACATCGACCGCGGCATGGAGCTGGGCACGGCGCACCCGATGGGTCCGCTGCGGCTGTCCGACCTGATCGGCCTGGACACCATCAAGGCGATCGCGGACTCGATGTACGCGGAGTTCAAGGAGCCCCTGTACTCGTCGCCGCCGCTGCTGCTGCGCATGGTCGACGCCGGGCTGCTCGGCAAGAAGACCGGTCGCGGCTTCTACTCCTACGGCTGAGCCTCACCGGCATCGCAAATAGACTGCGCCCGTGGACAAAACACTGCGCGTTGGACTGATCGGGACCGGACCGTGGGCGAAGTCGGTGCACGCGCCGGGGCTGGCCGACCATCCGGGGACAAGCCTGGCCGCGGTGTGGTCGCGCCGCTCGGAGCCCGCCAAGGAGCTGGCCGAGGCTCACGGCGCGACGGCAGCCGCCAGCTTTGAGGAACTGCTCGACCGAGTCGACGCGGTGGCGTTCGCGGTGCCGCCCGCCATCCAGGCCGACTTGGCGATCCAGGCCGCGCGGGCGGGCAAGCACGTCATCCTGGAGAAGCCGATAGCCGCCGATCTCGACTCCGCGCAGCGGTTGGCGGACGCCGTGTCGGAGGCGGGCGTCGTTTCCCTCGTGATGCTGACCTTGCGTTATGCCGCCCAGACGCGCGAATGGCTGGCCGGTGTCGCGGCTTCCGGCGGCTGGCAGGGCGGCAGCGTCAAGTGGCTGTCGGGGGCGCTGCTCGGCGGACCGTACGAGGGTTCGGCCTGGCGCAAGGAGGACGGCGCGCTCGCCGACATCGGCCCGCACGCGTTCGACCTGATGGACGCGGCGCTCGGCGAAATCACCGAAGTCCTCGCCGCGCACCGCACCGATGCCGACCTCTGGCAGCTGATGTTCGCCCATTCCGGTGGTGCCACCAGCACGGTGACCCTGTCCCTGCGGCTGCCGATCGACCCGACCGTCGTCGAGTTCGCCGTGTTCGGCGAGCACGGTTACCGATCATTGGGACGTCGGCAAGGAGCGGCGAACGACTCGTACACCTCCTTGCTCGACGATTTCGCGGCAATGGTCGCGAGCGGGACGACGAGCCATGACTGCGATGTCCACCGGGGCCTGCACCTGCAGCGCGTCATCCACCAGGCACAGCTTTTGCTCCGCGGGTGAGAGCCCGCTCACGGCGAGTAGTGCACAGCTAAGTTGACGATAAAACCGTTAGCGCATAACACTTTCTCGCGCGGACGCCAAATCCATCCACAGGTTGTCCACAGTGTCCAAAGTGGACGACTTACGAGCCGGCCACCAAGCACCACCGCGGGAACTCAACCACGGTAGCGACACGCCCGCCACCGCAGAATCACCTCATAGTGGCACCCCTTCAACGCGCAAAGTCGATCTTGTGATGTCAAGGTGATCTTGGAATCGACTACGGCGTTAGGGGATCGGGTGGGTGACCTGCTGCGGAATTTCGGTGCGATGATCCCGTTGACGCTCATCGCCGTCCCCTACGCGCTGCTCGCTTGGCCGCTGCTCACGGCGTTCCGGCGAAGACACGGTTCGGCCCGGGCAGCACGGAGGACAGCCGCGCTCGACATCGCGATCAGCCTGCTTTCGGTACTGGTGCTGTGCCTGGTCCTGATGCCGGTCGGCGACTCGCACAGCAGCACTTTGCACCTGATGCCCGGCGAGGACATCCGCTCGGTCTTCGGCGACGACGGGTCCTTTTGGCAGGTCGGCGGCAATCTGCTGATGCTGAGCCCGCTCGGCGCGCTGCTGCCGCTGCGGGTCCGCTGGTTCCGGTCGCTGTTCCGCGTGGTGCTCGCCGCGATGATCGTGTCGATGCTGGTGGAAGGTACCCAGTATCTGATCCACGCCGGCCGGGTCACCGCGACCGACGACGTGCTGCTCAACTCGGCAGGCGCGCTCATCGGCGCCACCGCCAGCCGTCGGCGCTGGCCGGGTGTCCGACTCGCCGCCGTCCCGGTCGAAATCCCCATCCAGACGCGCCGGGTGTGCGACTCACCTTCGCTGAACCTGCGAGTCCCGCGTTCGGTGTGGGACTCAAGGTGCCCGAGCGTGGGACTCGCGACGGCAAGCACGGGAAATCCGCTTGCCAGGGCTGCAAGACTGGGTGAGGCTGGTCAAGGCCGCCCATCGAGCACGAGGAATGCCTCATGACTGACGCCCCCACGGGCGTCGTCCGGCGATAACACTGCCGGCTTCGCCTGCACCTGTTGTCTCAGCGCGTCTTCCTCCTGCTCGAAAGGTCCAGACACAGTCATGCCCAATACCCTGGCTTCAATCCAGTCCTACATCCGTGACACCGCGGCCGACGGCCGTGAACTTGAGCGGATCGGCCCGTTCCTGGCCACTTTCTCCCGCAATTCGACCAATCCCTTCCTCAACTACGCGATCCCGGATACGGGCGCGCGGCCGTCGAGGTCCGATGTGGATGGTCTGATCGCCGCCTACCGGCAGCGAGCCCTGCTCCCGCGGCTGGAGTTCCTGACCGAGTCGGCACCCGACGTCGAAGCCGTGCTCGTCAACGCCGGGTTCGATCTCGAACGACGAGTCCCGCTGATGGTCTGCCCGCCTGGCTCGGTCGTCGCACAACCGCGCCTCGACGGCATCGAGCTGCTGGTCCCGAAGTCCGACGCCGAGTTCGAAGGCATGAGCAATGCCCAGAACGAAGCATTCGGTGAACCCGGCGGGATCACCGCGGCGGGCATCGAGCATGCCCGTGAGCAGCTGGAACTCGGCGGACTCGCCACCCTTGCGCGGGACGGCGAAACCGGCGAGCCGGCAGGCGGCGGCGTCGGCACACCACTGCGTTATGGCATCACCGAGTTGGCGGGTATCGGTGTTCGCGAGCAGTACCGGCAACGTGGAATCGGTGCGGCGATCACGGAGTTCCTGGCCCACGAAGCCTACGCGCGCGGCGGACGGACGGTGTTCCTCACGCCGGGCGGCATCCCGGAAGAACGCCTGTACGCCCGGGTCGGGTTCGTCCCGGCCGGGGAGTGCGTCCACCTGCGGTTGACCAGCTAGCTCGCTCAGTCGTTGAGGCGGCCGCCGCGGCCCTTTTTGACGTCGCTTCGGCGCTTCTTCGACGCGAGGCGCCGCTCCTTCGAACCGCGCGACGGTTTGGTGGGGCGGCGTTTCGGCGGCGGGGGCGCGACGGCTTCGCGGAGCAACGCCGTCAGCCGGGCACGTGCCGCTTCGCGGTTCATCAGCTGCGAACGGTGCTCGCTCGCGGCGATCATCAGTACGCCGTCGACCAGCCGCGGCCGAAGCCGGTCCAGTACCCGATCACGCAAGTCCGCCGGGATGGACGGCGAACTCTCGACATCGAACAGCAGCTCGACGCGCGAGTCCGTGGTGTTCACACCCTGCCCACCCGGACCTGAGGACCGGGAAAAGCGTTCGGTGAACTCGCCCGCCGGGATCACGAACCGGGAGCCGACCACCACATCCTCTGCCACGAGTTCAGTGTGACAGCGCCGCGATCACAAGTCTCGCGAGTTACCGCAAGCTCACGTCGACAGGTCGCAAACTCGCGTCGACAGACGGCAAACTCGCGTGCACAGAGGGCAAACTCGCTCAGAAGCGCGGGTGGTCGCCGGACAGCACGGCGCGCGGGCCGTCCGGGTCCTCGGCGGGGCGGACCTCGCCGAGAATCCACGACGGGATGTGGCGCGCGGTGAGCACGGCCATTGCCCGGTCTGCGTCGTCCGCCGACACGATGGCGACCATGCCGACGCCCATGTTGAAGGTCTTTTCCAGCTCGGCGCGCTCGACCTTGCCGAGCTGACCGATGACCGCGAACACCGCCGCCGGGGTCCAGCTGCCGCGCTCGAGCCTCGCGACGAGCCCGCGGGGCATCACGCGTGCCAGGTTGGCCTCGAGGCCACCACCGGTGATGTGCGAAAACGTGCGGACCTCGGTCTCGGCAGCCAGCGCGAGGCAGTCCTTCGCGTAGATCTTGGTCGGCTCGAGCAGCTCCTCGCCGAGCGTGCGGCCGAACTCCTCGACATGCCCGTCGAGCGGCATCCGAGCGATATCCAGCAGCACCCGCCTGGCCAACGAGTACCCGTTCGAGTGAAGTCCGGTCGAGCCGAGCGCCAGTACGACGTCGCCCGGCCGCACCCGCTCCGGCCCGAGGATCGCCGAGGCTTCGACCACCCCGACACCCGTACCCGAAATGTCGTAGTCGTGCTCGCCCATCATGCCGGGATGCTCGGCCGTCTCGCCGCCGAGCAGCGCGCAGCCGGCCTGGACGCAGCCCTCGGCGATGCCGCCGACCAGCGCGGCGATCTTCTCCGGGACGACCTTGCCGACGGCGATGTAGTCCTGCATGAACAGCGGCTCGGCGCCGGTGACCACGAGGTCGTCGACGACCATCGCGACCAGGTCGATCCCCACCGTGTCGTGCTTGTCGAGCGCCTGCGCGATGGCGATCTTGGTGCCGACGCCGTCCGTGGACGACGCGAGCACCGGCTCTTTCCACTTGTCGAGCTTCAGCGAGAACAGTCCCGCGAACCCGCCGACCCCGCCGAGGACTTCAGGCCGCGTGGCCCGCGCGGCATGCGGTTTGAGCAGCTCAACGGCCTGATCACCGGCCTCGATACTGACCCCGGCGGCGGCGTACGTGGACTCGCTCACGAAAGCGGTCTCCATCCTGGAACTAGACAGTCGAAAAGAACTACGGACGCCGGACGGCGTCTTCGGCACCGTACCCCGCAGGCACGACAGGCTTCGCCGCGCCGTTGACCGCATCCATGCTTTCCAGCAGATGCTTGCCGATCAGGGCGTCGTCGGGCAGCTCGATCGGATACTCCCCGGAGAAGCAGGCGGTGCACAGCCTCGTCTTGGGCTGCTCGGTGGCCGCGACCAGGCCTTCGAGCGAGACGTAGCCCAGCGAATCCGCGCCGATCGAGCGGCGGATGCCGTCGGCGTCGACCCCGTTGGCGACCAGTTCGGCCCGCGAAGCGAAGTCGATACCGTAGAAGCACGGCCAGCGCACGGGCGGCGAAGCGATCCGGACGTGCACCTCGAGTGCGCCTGCCTCGCGCAGCATCCGGACGAGCGCGCGCTGGGTGTTGCCGCGGACGATCGAGTCGTCCACCACGACCAGGCGTTTCCCGCGGATGACGTCGCGCAGGGGGTTGAGCTTGAGGCGGATGCCGAGCTGCCGGATGGTCTGCGAAGGCTGGATGAACGTGCGCCCGACATAGGCGTTCTTCACCAGGCCTGAGCCGTACGGAATGCCCGAGGCCTGCGCGTACCCGATGGCCGCCGGCGTGCCGGACTCCGGCACCGGGATGACCAGGTCACCTTCGGCCGGGTGCTCCGCCGCGAGCTTCTTGCCGATCTCGACGCGGGTCGCGTGCACGCTGCGGCCGGCGATCGAGGTGTCCGGGCGGGCGAGGTAGACGTACTCGAAGACGCAGCCCTTGGGCTCGGGCGTGGCGAACCGCGACGAGCGGAGGCCTTCGGCGTCGATGGCGAGCAGCTCACCGGGCTCGACCTCGCGGACGAACGACGCGCCCACGATGTCCAGCGCGGCCGTCTCGCTGGCGACGACCCAGCCGCGTTCGAGCCGGCCGAGCACCAACGGGTGTACCCCGTGCGGGTCACGCGCGGCGTACAGCGTCGACTCGTCGGCGAAGACCAGGCAGAACGCGCCCTTGAGGGTCGGGAACAGCTCCATCGCCGCGGCTTCGATGCCCCTGTCCGCCGCGTTGGCCGCAAGCAGCCCGCAGATGAGGTCCGAGTCGCTGGACGAGCCTGTCAGCTCGCCGTGCGGTTTCAACCCGGCGTCGCGGGTGCGCTGCTTGAGTTCGGCGGTGTTGACGAGGTTGCCGTTGTGCGCGAAGGAGATGCCGCTGCCGGTCGCGGTGGTGCGGAAGAGCGGCTGGGCGTTCTCCCAGATCGTCGCGCCGGTGGTCGAGTAGCGGCAATGTCCGACGGCGATATGGCCCTGCAGCGACTGCAGGATCTGCTCGTCGAAAACCTGGCTGACCAGCCCGAGGTCCTTGAACACGACGATCTGCTTGCCGTCGGAGACCGAGATTCCGGCGGCTTCCTGGCCGCGGTGCTGCAGGGCGTACAGGCCGTAGTAGGAGAGCTTGGCGACTTCTTCGCCGGGAGCCCAGACCCCGAAGACTCCGCATTCCTCACGCGGTTCGGGATCGATCTGGTCGATTGGTTCTGCTGCGGGACGTCCAGTTAGAGACTGGTCGGAAACCACCGAGGTGCTCCCAAGAGTGCGAGGTCAGGCCGCCGTCAGTCTAGACGGTCCGCGCAGCAAGCAGGCCCCGCGCGACGTGGTTCTGGCCACTGTCGGGACACGGAGCCTGCTTGGACTGGTCTGCCTGGGTGACGGCTAGGAGGCGGGTAGCCACTTGGCGTCACCGCGGCCGCCGGACACCCAGCAGCCGCGAGCCGGCGCGGAGTCCGGCGGATCCGACGTGATGAGCGAGCCCGGAGTGTGATCCTCGGGGAGTGCGAGCACCCGCCTCAGCACCTCGACGACGGGACCGGCCAGCTGCCAGTGGACCCGCCGCGGCGAGAGGATGTCGGCCTCGTCGCCCGGCATGCGCATCGCGATGGCGTCGTCCTCGGCATTGAGCCGGACGACGTCGACCACGTGATCGTGCACGCGGATGCCGACGATCTCGACAACCTCGCCACGGGCGTCGCGCGGGTGGACGAACTGGTACCCGCTGGCGATGAGCTGCCGCAGGCCCGTGTCGAGGTCGGTGATGACCCCATCGAGGCTGGTGATGGTCTTAGCCGAGGACATCGTCGAACTCGCCGTCTTTCGCCCCCGCCAGGAAGGCCTCCATCTCGGCACGCGTGTAGATGAGCGCGGGCCCGGTCGGGAAGCGGGAGTTGCGTACGGCGATCTCGCCGTTTCGCAGCGGCGCTACCTCGACGCAGTTGCCGACCGCTCCGCTGTACCTGCTCTTCCGCCACGCGACGCCCGACAGGAGCTCGGCCGACATTCCGTTGGCGATCTGTTCCGCCATCATTCCACCTTCCCGAAAAGCTGACTCGGGTGATGCATATGCATGTGCATCCGACTGTGATGATCAAACTAGCACGCGTTTCTGCCCGCGTAAATGCACGTGCACGAAATTGGTAACGAATTCTCCTACCGTAACGATGGTGCGGAGCGATATCACGCTAAAGAGTGAAGATCCAGCCAATCTCGCGGCCACCCACCACTCGCCGTAACCACATGCAGATGGACGTGAGGGCCACCTTCACAGCGTTAATTGCTGTGAAGGTGGCCCTCACGTCCATTCAAAAGAATTGACACGGGGGTCCGATTAAACTTCAGCGCGCCGTTTCGAAAGGATTCCGCGGCTGCGTTCCGGCGTTTCCGCGTCGACGGCGAGCCTGTCCAGCGCACGGCCGTAGACCTCGATTTCGTCGAGCTTCTCCAGATACACCGCGCCGGTGAGGTGCTCGGCGTAAACGATGTTCGGGAGTTCGGCCTCGGCGAACCTGAGCAGCGAAAACGCGCACTCGGCGGCATAGCCGCTGCGCTCGTAGGGCAGTACCTGCAGCGAGATGTTCGGCATCGACGCGACTTCGATCAGCCTGTCGAGCTGGGCGCGCAACTCGCCGCGGCCGCCGATCGGGCGGTGCAGCACCGATTCGTCGATGACGGCCCACAAGCGCGGTGCGTCGGGACGGGCCAGGACCTTCTGCCGCCGCATCCGCAACGCGACCCGCCGCTCGATCTCGTCGGTGATCAACTCCGGACGCCCGTGGCAGGCGACCATCCTGGCGTAGTTCTCGGTCTGCAGCAGACCCGGCACGTACAGCGGCTCCCAGGTCTGGATCCGGGAGGAAGCCTCCTCCAGCCCGACGAAGTCGTTGAACCAGTTGGGCATGAGGTCGTTGTACCGACGCCACCAACCGGGCTGGTTGGACTCCTTCACCATCGAGAGGATGGGATCGCGTTCTTTGGCCTCGGTGACGCCGTACATGGTGAGCAGGTCGGCGACGTCGCGTTCCTTGAACCCGACCCGGCCGAGCTCGATCCGGCTGATCTTGGACTCGGACCCGCGGATGTTGTAGCCGGCTTCGGAACGGGTGATGCCGGCGTCCTCGCGCAGGTGACGAAGCTGGGAACCGAGAATCATCCGCCGGGCGGTGGGGCCGAGATTCAGTTCCTCACCGGACGCGTTCTCCGCGCTCATGATCCGGACCTCTCCATACGAAGTGCGCCTGTTCTCCGACAGCTTATGGGAAATAGCCCGACTACTCAACGTACACGTTTACGGTTCGACGTCAAGTGGGCAGGGAAGTTTACGCGCCGCGCCAGTACCCCTACTCTACGTCTGGTCCGCGATATTCGACACAGTTCTGTGAGGCTGACATGCCCGGCGACGCACCTGCCACCGACCGTCCCGCACCCGTAGGAGTGGACCCGACCCGGGCGAGCATCGCCCGAGTGTACGACGCTTTCCTTGGTGGCAAGGACAACTACGCGATCGACCGAGAGACACTGGCCAGGGTCGCCAGCGTCGCCCCGGAGGCGAAAGACCTCGCCGTGGAGAACCGGAACTTCCTGATCAGGGCCTGCCGCTTCCTCGCGAGCCAGACCGACATCACCCAGTTCCTCGACTGCGGCTCCGGGCTGCCGACCGCGGAGAACACCCACCACGTGGTGCAGCGCGCCAACCCCGACATCCGCGTCGTCTACGTCGACAACGACCCGGTCGTCCTCGCACACGGGCGCGCGTTGTTGGAGGAGAACGAGAACACGCACTTCGTCGCGGCGGACATCTTCGAACCGCAGGCCATCCTCCAGAACGAGACCGTGCGCAAGTACATCGACTTCACCAAGCCGGTGGCGCTGCTGCAGATGGGCACGCTGCACCACTTCAACGGCCCGCGCGAGCGCCCCGCGGCGATCATGCGGGAGTACATCGAAGCGCTGCCATCGGGTTCCTATGTCGGGATCAGCCACTTCTCCGATCCCGAGGACGAGCTGAGCGCCCTCGCGCGCAAGATGGAAGACGTGTTCCTGCACAGCCCGATGGGCTCCGGGACCTTCCGGACCAAGGGCGAGATCGAGGAGCTGTTCGGCGACCTCGAAATGATCGAGCCCGGCGTCAAGCTGTGCGCCGAGTGGTGGCCGGACGGCCCGCAGATCAAGGAGCTGAACTCCGCGCAGCGCACCATTTCCGGCGGTATCGGCCGTAAGCGCTGACCTCGCTTTCACGGACCTCTCGGGGCCACCCTTATGGCGTTCACCGCCACGGGAGTGGCCCTGAGGGGTCTCTGGGGTTGTTTGTGGACTCGCGTGTCAGACCCGGACGATCGGCAGCCAGTGCGAGAGGTCGGCGCGGGTGCCCGACGCGGTGACGCGGCCCGCTTCGACGGCGTCCGTCCACTGTAGACGTCCGGTGGCGAGCTCGAGCCAGGTCCGCGGATCGGTCTCGACGACGTTGGCCGGCGTGCCGCGGGTGTGCCGGGGACCTTCGACGCACTGGACCGCGGCGAACGGCGGGACCCGGACCTCGACACTGCGGCCCGGCGCGTCCGAGGCCAGCGTCCGCAGGCTCAGCCGGACAGCGGCCGCCAGCTCCGGGCGGGCGGGCTCGGGGCCCTCTCCGCCCAACCAGGCCGAAACGGCCACCACGGCGGCTCGTAACTCACCGGGGTCGACCGAACGCGAAGAGGCCATGGGTGAACAGTAGAGTGACACCGTTGTACTTCGCAGGTACAGGGCTGAATCAGCCGGGACGTTGGGACGAATATGGCGCAGCGGGACGAGGCAGACCGGTTGGATCCCACACCCCCACCCGCGGGGAAGTCGGGAAAGCCGAAAATCACCGAAGAGATGCGTGCCAATGCGAGGGCGAACCCCAACAGCTGGCTTTACGTCATCGATGAGGCCTTCGACCCGAATGGCCCAGTGCCGTCGTGGGCGGTCGTCGGCGCGTACCCGGTGAGCTCGGCCGGTCAGGTTGTTGAGGACTTTCACCCGAACGATCGATATCGCCCGTCGCCGAAGGCGCTCGGTTTCCCGGACCCGGCCACCGACCTGGAGCGCCTGCTGCAGCTCGTCCGCACCAACCACCGCCCGGCCGAAGACCTGCCGCGGGTCATCCTCGACTCGACCCTGTTCGTCTACGCGATGTCGCCGGTTCAGCGCACGGTCATCGGGTTCCACGACGCCGAGGGCCGGGTGCTCGTGCCCGCGTACACGGCAAAGTCGCTGGTACCGAAGGAATGGCCGCATGCCCGCGCGGTGCTCGGCCGGGACATGGTCGACCTGCTGGCCGGCCATCCGGTCGCCATCAACCCGCACGACGTGGTGACGGCCGTGGTCCCCGCCGAACATCTGCTGAAGGCGCTCGCCGAAGAACAGCGGTAGACCGCCCACGGCCCATTCGACACGCCCACACGCCAGCCGAGTTCACTCCACAGAGTGACCGCCGATTGGCAAAGATGGCTCTATCGAGGCATCGTGACGCCCGGGAGAAGCGGAGAACCGCGACACTGCGAGCCGTAAGGCAGATCGGGAGTCACTGTGAGCCGTGTGGACTGTGCGCACCCGATACCTTCCGCTCACCGCGCGATGCCGGTGGTCATCCCACCGGCGTTCACCGCTCCTGAGCCACGACCACCCCGAGCCCCGCGCCGGATCCACCCGGCGGCGCGGCTCGGGGTCGCGGCGGCGGCGGCCGCGGCACTCGCGCTGGCAATGCTCCCCGGTTCAGCGGGGCCGCAGGCATACGCCTACGCCGACGCGAGCTACGCGGGCGCCGCGGACCACACCGCCGGTTCGCAGATCGCCAAGCACGAGGGCGTCCACGGTTCGCCGACCGACCTTCGCTCGGTGCCGATCGGCCAGATCCTCGGCCACGACGTCAGCGGGCACCAGGTCGGCATCGACTGGCCCGGCGCGGCCCGCACCGGCGCCCGGTTCGTCTATATCAAGGCGACCGAGGGGACCGGGTTCGTCAACCCGCAGTTCGGCCAGCAGTACAACGGCTCCTACACCGCGGGGCTGATCCGCGGCGCGTACCACTTCGCGCGGCCGGACGTCTCCGACGGCGCGTCCCAGGCGAACTACTTCATCGCGCACGGCGGCGGCTGGTCCGCGGACGGCAAGACGTTGCCCGGCGCACTGGACGCGGAGTACAACCCGTACGGCCAGACGTGTTACGGACTGAGCCCGGACGCGATGACGGCGTGGATCAAGGACTTCTCCGGCACCTACCAGGCCAAGACCGGCCGCGCGCCGGCGATCTACACCTCGACCAGCTGGTGGAAGCTGTGCACCGGCAACAGCCCGGCGTTCGGCGCGACCAACCCGCTGTGGGTCGCGCGCTACAACACCGCGGTCGGCGAGCTGCCGGCAGGCTGGACGACCCAGAGCATCTGGCAGTTCGCCGACAAGGGCACGCTCCCCGGCGACCAGAACTACTTCAACGGCGCGAGCGATCGGCTGATCAAACTCGCCCTCGGGTGAACCGGCCTGGGCTCACGTGGTGAATAAATAACATCATATGATCAACTTCAACGAGAAAGTCACCCACTCGTCACCCTTCCTTCACGGAATTTAGTGACAAACACCACTCGATCGATGACAATCAATCGCCAGGACGCCTACCTGCAAATAGGCGTTCTTTCCGCGAGGGTGTCTGTGAAGGGAATCCGTGATGTTCGCTGCCCGGAAAAGCTGGCTGCGCGCGTTCAGCGCCACCAGTGCCGTCATAACCGTCTCGGCTGGGGTACTCCTGCTCAGCACTTCAGCCCCGGCGTCCGCTACTCCTGAAATCCCCGCTTCCGCTTCCGCCTATGCCGTACCCCAGACCACCGACCTCCCCACCATCGCCGCCGACACGGCCCTGCACAACCACTCGATGGGCTCCCAGATCGTCCGCGTCGAGGGCGACCACTCCACTCCGGCGACCGACGCCGCGGCCCTGCTCCCGCAGGGCTTCGGACCCGGCGGCGCCGCGATACTGGCCACCGTGTCCGGGATGGACGTCGCCAGTTACCAGGGCAACGTCGACTGGGCGTCCTGGTGGGGCCAGGGCAAACGGTTCGTCTGGACCAAAGCGACCGAGGGCACGACGTACACGAACCCGTATTTCGCCCAGCAGTACAACGGCTCGTACAACGTCGGCATGATCCGCGGGGCCTACCACTTCGCCACGCCGAACACGTCGAGCGGCGCCGACCAGGCGAACTACTTCGTCAACCACGGCGGCGGTTGGTCGGGTGACGGCAAGACGCTGCCCGGCGCGCTGGACATGGAATACAACCCTTACGGCGCAACCTGCTACGGGTTGAGCCAGTCCTCGATGGGCGCGTGGGTCCGCGCCTTCCACGACACCTACTACAGCCGGACCGGGCGCTGGCCCGTCATCTACACCTCGCAGAGCTGGTGGAACCAATGCGTCGGCTCGACGCAGAACTTCAGCAGCACGGTGCCGCTCTGGACAGCGCGGTACGCCTCGTCGGCGGGTGCCCTGCCGATCAACTGGGGTTACTACACGGTCTGGCAGTACACCTCCAGCCCGCTGGACCTGGACGTGTTCAACGGCGCGACGGACCGGCTCCAGGCGCTCGCCAACGGCTGAATCCGGCCGCGAAGGGTTGCTTCACCCGGCTTCCGCCCGACACCATCGTCGGGCGGGAGCCGCTTTCGCCGTGGTCGCCGATGCCGAGCAGAATGCGGCTGGCCTGCGGAGGCGACGGAACCGAGTCGGCTGCCGGCGCGTCCGAACACGCGGAATCACCGGAAGGCGAAGCCGAGATGACCTATCCACCACAGCCGGGACATCCCGACCCGAACCAGCCGGGCGGGTATCCGCAGTCGGGCGGGCCGCCGCAGCAGGGTTATCCCCAGGGTGGCCAGCAGTACCCGCCGACCGGCGGCTACCAGCAGCCGCAGTATCCGCCGCAGGGCGGCTACCAGGCGCAACCCGGTTACCCGCCGCCCGGACAGGGCTTCGGGGGTCCGCCGGCTCCGCCGCAGAAGAGCAAAACCGGGCTGCTGATCGGCATCGCCATCGGCGTGGTGGTCGTCGTCGCGCTGGTGATCACCGGATTCGTCGCGCCCGGCTTCTTCCTGAGCAAGTCGAGCGACAAAGCCGCGACCGGCTCGACGAATTCGCCTGCCCCCGGAGCGCCTTCTGCTCCGTCGTCGGGCCTTCCCAGCGCTGGCGGCACGACCGGTGACGTCGATCCGGCGGCCAAGTCTGCGATCGACAAGTTCATCGCGGCGCTGAACAGCAAGGACGTCGACAGCGCGTTCGCCATGGTCTGCCAGTCGACGCTCGTGGAGAAGTCCGACATCACCCAGGCCGTCTCGGGCAGCAACACCTACACGGCGTCGTCCTACACCGGCGCCTCCGCGTCGTCCGGTGTCGTGGCCGTCGTGCTGCAGGGCAGCGACAACACGACCGGAGAGATGACCGTCCAGAAACCCGTCAACGGTGGCGACTACTGCGTTTCGACGCTGTTCGTCGCGGCGGGCGGCTGATGCCGTAGCGGGCGGCGGTAACGATTACCGCGGCTCGGCGATGATCCGACTCGGCAGGTAAGAACGAGTCGGGGGAGCTTCACGCGATGCCGCAACCAGCACAAACAGGTCTTATCCGGTCATCAGTGCACAACTCGATGTCCGGAAAGGACCTCACATGACCAACCCGGAACTGCCGACTCCGCCCCCGCCCGGTCCACCGCCGGCGCCGGGCGCCTACCAGCCTGACCACCAGGGCCCGATGCAGGGCATGAAGAACTTCCGCTGGCTCCGGATCGGGGTGGCACTCGCCATCATCGTCCTGTTCTTCACCGGGTTCGCGCACCCCGGCTTCCTCGTCGGCCAGACCGGGGACAACACGGCTTCGGACCTCGGTTCGTATCCCGTTCTCGATCCGGGCCTGGATCCCGCCTTCGACCCCGCCAACCTGGATCCGTCGAGCTACCTGCACGGCGCCGACATGATCAGTCCGGTCGAGAAAGCCGAGATCGACAAGTTCATCGCGAACCTCAATCTCGCCGACGTCAAGGACGCGGCCGCGATGTTGTGCTCGCCGGCGAGCGCGAGTACAGCCGACCTCCAGAAGACCACCGCGAGCAACAAGCTGACGGTCGACAACTACTCGAGCGCCGGCGAGGTCCTCATCGAGGGCACTTCCACGCACGATGACTACCAGAGCGTCAACGCGCAGCTGCGAGTAAGCCCGGCCCCCAGCGGCTACTGCATCTCGGCAGTGCTCATCACCAGCTGACGCCCGACAGCGGCGAGAATCCACCCATGACCGATCCGCAGATCCGGCAGACCGTCGAGGATTCGATCTACCTCGCGCCGTGGGGGGCTGGGCGGCAAGTTGTCGACGGGTTGCTGGCCGGAGTTTCCCTGCGAACGTAAGACGAACAGGATCACGCAAGACTATATTCGCCGAGTGATCCCCTGGAAATCGCCGCTGCTCGGCACTTTCTTGCTGTCGCTCCTGCTGCTGGTCGGTGTCACCGCGTGGCTGCTCACCGACCCCGCGACCAGCCGGAGTGACGCCCTCAAGACCGGGGGCCTCGCCGGTGGCGCGGTCGTCGCGCTGTACGCGTTGTGGCTGAACGACCGGCGACGGCGAGTCGAGGAGAGGCGTCAGGAAGTCGAACGACAGCGGCAGGAGCTGGAAAGCCGCCGGACCGACCAGGACCGCGACCGAGTCTCCGACGAGCGGTTCGCGAAGGCCGTCGAATTGCTCGGGCACAACGCGGACCAGGTGCGGGTGGGCGCGCTGCATGCGTTGGCGGGGCTCGCCAAGAGCCGCGAGTCGTATCGGCAGACCGTGTTGGACATCCTCTGTTCATATTTACGGCGGCCGTTCGGACATCCACGCCTGTCCGACGAGTCCGAAGCCGGGGCGGAGAACGAGTTGCAGGTTCGGAACACCGCGAAGCGCTGCATCCGCAGTCTGCTCTCGCCTGCCTCCGACGTCGACGCGCCCGCGTACAACCTGGACCTGACCGGGGCCGTGCTGGACTACTTCCATCTGGCGGAGGTCAAGGTCGGCGAGCTGGTCATGCGGCATGTCACGTTGTTCAGCAGCACGAGTTTCCGGGACTGCGAGTTCACCGGCCCAGTCTGGTTCACCGGCACGGCCGGCCAACCGGGCGAGCTCGGCGGGCGGTTCCACTGCCAGGGCGTGACTTTCCACGACCGAGCCTGGTTCAGCGGTACCGAGTTCCCCGCTCAGACCAACTTCGAAGGGACGACCTTCAGCGGCGAGACGACGTTCAAGGACGCTGTGTTCAGCTCCGACGCGGTGTTCAAGGACACGACGTTCGCGCATTCACTCGAACTCCGGCGGACCCGGTTCGAAGGCGCCGTCGACCTGCGCTTCGCCACCCCGCCACCAAGCCTCGACCTGTACAACACCTTTGTCGACGAGACCAAGGACCTGCACCTCCCGCCCGGCTGGTCGACCGAGACCCTGCCCGACGGCCAGACCCGGCTGGTGCAGCTCTAGGACCAGTTACCTCAATCGAACAGGGCGGGGAGGGTGGCTTCCCAAGGCTCGCGGAGCTCGTCCAGGGTGAAAGTCGTGAGGTCCTGGATCTCGAGGGCGCCGGACTCCGGGTCGACCACGCCGGTCTTGCGCCACGGCAGGCCGCGGGCCGTGCACATCTCGGTGAACCGCAGTTCCTCGGTGCGCGGAACGGCGACGAGCACGCGGCCGGCGGACTCGGAGAACAGCTGGACGAACGGGTCCTGCTCGGCGTCGAGGAACACCCGCGCACCGCACTGTCCAATGAGGACTGTCTCGACCAGGGTCTGGGCGAGGCCGCCGTCGGACAGGTCGTGCGCGGCGGAGATCATGCCGTCACGCGAGCCGGCGATGAGGATGTCGGCGAGTAGCTTCTCGCGCGTGAGGTCGACCTTCGGCGGGAGGCCGCCGAGGTGACCGTGCTCGATCTGCGCCCACGCGGAACCGTCGAGCTCGTCGTGCGTTTCGCCCAGCAGCAGCAGAGTTTCCCCGGCTTCCGCGCCGACGCCGGTGGGGATGCGGCGCTTGACGTCGTCGATCACGCCGAGCACGGCGACCACCGGAGTCGGCTGGATCGCGGTGTCACCGGTCTGGTTGAAGAAGCTCACGTTGCCACCGGTCACCGGGATGCCCAGCTCGACGCAGCCGTCGGCGATGCCGTGCACGGCCCGCTCGAACTGCCACATCACGCCGGGGTCGGTCGGCGCGCCGAAGTTCAGGCAGTCGCTGACCGCGACCGGGGTCGCGCCGCTGGTGGCGACGTTGCGGTACGCCTCGGCGAGCGCCGCCTGCGCCCCCGCGTACGGGTCGAGAAAGACGAACTTGCTGTTGCAGTCGGTCGACACGGCGACGCCGCGGCCGGTCGACTCGTCGATCCGGACGACGCCGGAGTTCGACGGCTGCGAGAGCACGGTGTTGCCGCGGACGTACCGGTCGTACTGCTGCGTGACCCACTCCTTCGACGCCTGGTTCGGCGAAGCGATCAGCTTGAGGATCGCGGCCCGCAGTTCGTCCGGACTGGACGGGCGGGCGAGCGAGTCCGAGGTGTCGGCCTGCAGCGCGTCCTGTGTGGACGGACGTACGATGGGCCGGTCGTACACCGGGCCCTGGTGCGCGACCGTGCGCGGCGGCACGTCGACGACGGTCTCGCCGTGCCAGGTGATGACCAGGTTCGGCTCTTCGGTGACCTCGCCGATCTCGGTGGCGATGACGTCCCACTTGGCGCAGACGGCCATGAACGCTTCGACGTCGGCCGGCGCGACGACCGCGCACATCCGCTCCTGCGACTCGCTGGAGAGCACCTCGGCCGGGCTCATTCCCTGCGCCCGCAACGGAACACGCTCGAGCTCGACGCGCATGCCGCCCTCACCGGACGCGGCCAGCTCGGACGTCGCGCAGGCCAGCCCGGCGCCGCCGAGGTCCTGGATGCCGGCGACGAGGTCCTGCGCGAACAGATCGAGGCAGCACTCGATGAGCACCTTCTCGGTGAACGGGTCGCCGACCTGCACACTGGGCAGCTTGCGGCGGCCGCTCTCCGACTCGTCACCGGAGAACGTGTCGCTGGCGAGGACCGAGACGCCGCCGATGCCGTCGAGGCCGGTGCGGGCGCCGAACAGGATGATCTTGTTGCCGGTGCCCGTGGCGAACGCGAGGTGGAGGTCCTCGACCCGCATCGCGCCAATGCACAGCGCGTTGACCAGCGGGTTACCCGCGTAGCTCGCGTCGAACACCAGCTCCCCGCCGATGTTCGGCAAGCCGAGGCAGTTGCCGTAACCGGCGACTCCGGCGACGACACCGGGCAGCACGCGGCGGGTGTCCGGCGCGTCGGCCGGGCCGAAACGCAGGGCGTCGGCGACCGCGATCGGGCGCGCGCCCATCGCCATGATGTCGCGGACGATGCCGCCGACCCCGGTCGCGGCGCCCTGGTACGGCTCCACATAGGACGGATGGTTGTGACTCTCGACCTTGAACGTGACTGCCCAGCCGTCACCGATGTCGACCACGCCGGCGTTCTCGCCGATGCCGGCCAGCATCTTCGACTTCATCTCCGGCGTCGCAGTCTCGCTGAAGTAGCCCAGGTGCTTCTTGGACGACTTGTAGGAGCAGTGCTCGCTCCACATGATCGAGTACATCGCCAGCTCGGCGTCGGTGGGACGGCGCCCGAGGATCTCGCGGATCCGGGCGTACTCGTCCTCCGCCAGGCCCAGCTCGAGATAGGGCTGGGCGAGCTCGGGGGTGTCCCCGGCCCGCGCGGTGGTATCGACAGAGTCAACGGGACTGTCAGCAACGGTGTCAGAGTTCGCCACGCCTAGAGCGTACTTGGAGGTCAGCGGCCCACCGCGACCCGGCTGACGCTCGGCGCGCGGGAGAAAATCGGTCGCGGTGAAGTAAGCGGACACCTACCGTCGGTAGATGTGCCCTCAACCACAGACTCCGCGCCACAGCTGCGTCTCCCGGATCGCCTGACCCCGACGGGATACCTGCTGGCGGTGCTGCGCGCCCGCCCGTGGCTCGCGGTGGCCGCGACGGTGACCGGCACGCTGTACACGGCACCGGGGGCGCTGCTGCCGGTGATCGTCGGCCAGGGCATCGAAGCGATCAGCGCGAAGAGCTGGCCGGAGGTCTGGCGCTGGACGCTGGCTGCCGCGCTGCTCGGCGTCGCGCAGGCCGTGTTCGGCACCACACTGCACTTCGCCGGCTATGGCATGTGGCTTCATGGCGCCGGGACAACACAACGGGCCGTCGGCGCGCATGCCGCGAGACTGGGTGCGACGCTGCGCGAGAAGACGACGACGGGCAACGTCGTCGCGATCGCGTCCTCCGACGTCAACTACCTCGGCAACGTGTTCGAGGTCGTCGGCCGCACGATCGGTTCGGCGATCGTGTTCGTGGTGGTCGGCGTTGCCTTGCTGTCGTCGTCCCCGCTGCTCGGCGCGGTCGCGCTGATCGGCGTCCCGCTGTCGGTCCTGGGCATCGGGCCGCTGCTCAAACCGCTGCGGACTCGCAAGGCGTCGCAGCGCGAGGACCTCAGCGAGGTCAACGCGCTGAGTGCGGACATCGTGTCCGGCCTGCGGATCCTGCGCGGTGTCGGCGGCGAACGGCAGTTCCTCGGGCGGTTCCGCGGCGCCAGCCAGCGGGTCCGGCTCGCCGGGATCGAGGTCGGACGCAGCGAAGCCTGGCTGTCCGCGGCCGAAGTCGCGTTGCCCGGGCTGGTGACGATCGCGATCACCTGGCTCGGTGCCCGGCTGGCCGTCGACGGGACGATCAGCGTCGGTCAACTCGTCGGTTTCTACGGCGTCTCGGCGTTCCTCGTGTACCCGGTTACGACCATCACCGACGCGGCGAGCTCGGTCGCGTCCGGGCTGGTTTCGGCGCGGAAGGTGTGCGGGCTGCTGTCGCTGACCCGGACGCTGCCCGACCCGGCATCGCCGGTCGCGCTGCCGGCCGGGGCGTTGGGGCTGTACGACTCCGAGACTTCGATCATTATCGAGGCGGGCAAGCTGACCGTGATCGACGCCGGCACCGCGGCCGAGCACCTCGCCGACCGGTTGACCAGGTTCGCCGAAGCCGCCGACGGCGAGCAAGTGCTCATCGGCGGGATTCCGGCGGACAACGTCGCGCTGGCCGAACTTCGACGCCGTGTCGTCTACTCCCACAACCAGGACATCTGGTTCTCCGGGATCCTGCGCGAGCAGGTGGCGCCGGTCGAGAGCAGCGGTGTCGGGCTCTCGGCGGCGCTGTACGCCGCGGACGCGGACGACATCGTCGAGGGCCTGCCCGACGGCGTCGAAGAGGTGATCGGCGAACGCGGACGCGAGGTTTCCGGTGGTCAGCGCCAACGACTGAGCCTCGCGCGGGCGCTGTCGATCGACGCCGACGTGCTGGTGCTCGACGAGCCGACCTCGGCCGTCGACGCCCACACCGAGGCGCGGATCACCGAGCGCGTCGCGAAGTTGCGGCAGGGCAGGACGACAGTCGTGTTCAGCCAGAGTCCATTGTGGACACATGTGGCCGACGAAGTACTGAATTTGAAGGTTCCGGCATGAGAAGACTGCCCTTGGCGTCCGCGAAGGACGTGCGCGCGTGGATCGTGGCGACCGCGCGCACGAACCGGCGCGAGTTCGGCCTGATGATCGGGCTGTACTGCCTCGCCACCGTGATCGGACTGGTCGGCCCGCAGCTGCTGGGCCGGCTGGTCGACTCGGTGCTGCGCGGAACCACCACGACACAGGTGGACGTTCTCGCCGGGGCGTTTCTGGTGGTCCTGCTCGTCCAGGCGGCGTTCAAGAAGGCGGCGAGGTTCCGGGCGCGCGTGTTCGGCGAGCGGGTGCTCGCGCACAACCGCGAGCAGTTCGTGGCGAGCGCGTTGACGCTGCCGCTCGGCACGATCGAGGCGGCCGGCACGGGTGACCTGCTCAGCCGGTCCACCACCGACATCGGCCGGATCGACCACGCGGTGCGCAACGCGGCGCCGGAGATCCTGGTCGCGGCGGTGTCGGTGGTGTTCACCGTGGCCGCGATGCTCGTGACGTCGCCGCTGCTCACGGCGGGGCTGCTGGTTGCCGTGCCGCCGCTGGTGATCGCGAACACGTGGTACCAGCGGCGGATCGGCCCGGCGATGCAGTGGATGCTGAACCGCTGGGGCGACGTCCAGTCGGACCTGCACGAGTCGGTCGAGGGCGCCCGGACTGCCGAGGCGCTAGGCCGAATCGAGCGGCGTGTGTCGTCCGGGCGGGCGGCGCTGGGCGGGGCGATGGACGCTGAGCGGCGGATGCGGCGGATGCAGATGTGGTGGCTGCCGTGGCTCGAGATCAGCTACATCCTGCCGATCGCGGTCATCCTGGTGCTCAGCTCGGTCGCGTACGGCAAGGGCTGGGTCGGGCTCGGCACGATCACCACGGTGCTGCTTTACGTCCAGGCGATGACGGCGCCGCTGAACGACGCGTTGTTCTGGCTCGAGGACCTGCAGGTTTCGCTGGCGTCGCTGCGCCGGGTGCTGGGCGTGCAGCCGTCACCCTTGGTGACCAACCGCGAGGTGCCGCGCGGGCGGGACATCGAGGTCGACGACGTGCGGTTCGGGTACACCGAAGGACGCGAGGTGCTGCACGGCATCGACCTGCGGGTTCCGCGCGGACAGCGGCTCGCCGTCGTCGGGCCGTCCGGCGCGGGGAAGTCGACGCTGGGGCGGCTGCTGGCCGGGATCGCGGCGCCGACGTCCGGTTCGGTGCGGATCGGCGGCACGGAGGTGTCGTCGCTGGCGGACGATATCCTGCGTGGCGAGGTCCTGCTGCTCACGCAGGAGCACCACGTGTTCTCCGGGACACTGCGCGAGAACCTGACTCTCCCGGTGCGTCGTGACGGCCAGGCGTGGAGCGACGACGAGCTGCTTCGCGCGCTGGACACCGTCGGCGCGTCGGCGTGGGTGGGTCGGCTGTCGGACGGGCTCGACACGCGGCTCGGCACCGGGGCGCAGGCTGTCCCGGCGGCGATGGCGCAGCAGCTCGCGCTGGCCAGGGTCGTCCTGGCCGACCCGCACACGCTGGTGCTCGACGAGGCGACGTCGTTGCTGGACACGGGGTCGGCGCGGGAGCTGGAGCGGTCGCTGAACGGGGTGCTCGAAGGGCGGACGGTGATCGCGATCGCGCACCGGCTGCACACCGCGGCCGCCGCCGACCGCGTCGCCGTCGTCGAGGGCGGGCGGATCACCGAGCTCGGCAGCCACGCCGAACTCCTCGCCGCCGACGGCCCCTACGCCGCTCTCGTCCGCGCCGCCTCCTGAGGAGTACACGCAACTCGCCGTCGAGTTGCGGTAGTTGCGGACACTAAGCATCGCAACTCGACGGCGAGTTGCGGGGGTCAGGCGCTGGCGACGAGGGCGTCGACGGCGGAATAGAAGATGCCGAGGCCGTCGTCGGAAGGGCCGGTGAGGGCGTCGATGGCGTGCTCCGGGTGCGGCATCAGGCCGACGACGCGGCCGTTGGCGCTGCGGATGCCGGCGATGTCGTTGCGTGAGCCGTTCGGGTTGCCGCCGACATAGCGGAACACGACCCGGCCCTCGCCCTCGAGCGCGTCCAACGTGGCCTGCTCGGCGACGAAACAGCCGTCGATGTTCTTCATCGGGACCAGGATCTCGGCGTCACGCTCGTACCGGCTGGTCCACGCGGTCTCGTTGTTCTCGACACGCAGCCACTGGTCGCGGCACAGGAAGTGCAGCCCGGCGTTGCGGATCATTGCGCCGGGCAGGAGGCCCGCTTCGCAGAGGATCTGAAACCCGTTGCAGATGCCGAGCACCGGCATGCCCTTGTGCGCGGCCTCGATGACCGACTCCATCACCGGCGCGAACCGGGCGATGACGCCGGCGCGTAGGTAGTCGCCGTAGGAGAAGCCGCCGGGGACGACGACGGCGTCGACGCCGTGCAGGTCCGCGTCCTTGTGCCACAGGGGCACGGCTTCGGCGTCGGCGTACGTCACCGCGCGCGCCGCGTCACCGTCGTCGAGCGTGCCGGGGAAGGTGACGACCCCGATCCGGGCACTCATTCGGCGATCCGGCGGACGGTCCACTGCTCGATGACCGGGTTGGCGAGGAAGCCTTCCGCGATCTTCGCCAGCGTCTCGTCATCGACGGAGTCGTCGACTTCCAGCTCGAAGTGCTTGCCCTGGCGGACCTCGGTGACGCCGGTGAAGCCGAGGCGCGGCAGCGCGCCGACCACCGCCTGTCCCTGCGGGTCGAGGATCTCGGGCTTCGGCATGACGTCTACAACGACTCGAGCCACGGCAGGCTGCTCCCTTGTTTACGCAGGTCGTGGGTACCGCCCGAGCCTACTTCACGAACTCGGCGGCCCCCGCGCCCGGTTCGGGTGTCGCCGCCCGCGCCGATCTGGAGGATGCTGGCGTGGTCGGCCTTCCGCCGGGGGCTGAAATGCGTCATGATCTGGTATTGACGCATCGCCAACAACTGGAGGCACCGTGGCCGATCAGGAAGTTTTCGACTACGTGATCGTCGGAGCCGGAAGCGCGGGCTGCGTCCTGGCGAACCGCCTGAGCGCGGATCCGGCGGCGCGGGTGCTGCTGCTGGAGGCCGGCGGCGAGGACGACGCCGACGCCATCCACATCCCCGCCGCGTTCGCCACCCTGTTCAAGACGAAGTACGACTGGAACTACGAGACCGTCGAGCAGAAGCACACCGGCAAGAAGGAGTACTGGCCGCGCGGGAAGATGCTCGGCGGCTGCTCCTCGATCAACGCGATGATCTACATCCGCGGCAACCGCCTCGACTACGACGGCTGGCGCGACTCCCACGGCGCCGAGGGCTGGGGCTTCGACGACGTCCTCCCGTACTTCAAGCGCGCCGAGGCGAACCAGCGGCTCGGCGGACCGCTGCACGGCACCGACGGCCCGCTGCACGTCGAGGACCGGCGTTTCACCCACGAACTGTCGAGCGCCTGGGTGGACTCGGCGGTCAACTGGGGGCTCAAGCGCACCGACGACTTCAACGGCGAGTCGCAGGAAGGCGCCGGGCTCTACCAGGTGACCTGCAAGAAGGGCGCTCGCTGGTCGACGGCCGACGCGTACCTGCGGCCGGCGCTGTCCCGCCCGAACCTCACCGTGCGCACGAACGCGCAGGCCACCCGCGTCGTGCTGGAAGGCAACCGCGCGGTCGGGGTGTCGTACCTGCAGAACGGCGTCGAGCAGACGGCGCGCGCCGAGTCCGAGGTGCTGCTGAGCGGCGGCGCGATCAACTCGCCGCAGCTGCTGTTGCTGTCCGGTATCGGGCCCGCGGAACACCTGCGCGAGCAGGGCATCGACGTAGCCGTGGCGCTGCCCGGCGTCGGTGAGAACCTCCACGACCACCCGGCTTCGGGGATCGTCTGGTCCACCCGCGGCACGACCGACGTCGCCGACGCCGCCACCCCCGCCGGGCTGGTCCGGTACCAGCTGACCAAACGCGGGCCGCTGGCGTCCAACATCGGCGAGGCCGGCGCGTTCTACTCCACTGTGGACGGACTAGCCGCGCCGAACATGCAGGTCCATGTCGCGCCGACGCTGTTCTACGACAACGGTTTCCGCGAGCCGACAGTGAAGGGCTTCACATCCGCGGCCACCCTGGTCGACGTCGCGAGCCGAGGCAGGCTGCGACTGAAGTCGTCGAACCCGTTGTGGAAGCCGGAAATCGACCCGTCGTACTACGCGGAACCCGCCGACTTCGACGCGATGATGTCCGGGCTGCGGTCACTGATCGAGATCGGCCGCTCCGGCGCGCTCGCGAAGTTCCTGGACAAGCCGTTCCTGCCGGCGACGCACGACCTCGACGACCACGCGTTGGCCGAGCACATCCGTCAGAACACGCAGACGCTGTACCACCCGGTCGGGACGTGTGCGATGGGCACGGGCGAGCAGGCCGTCGTCGACCCGTCGTTGAAGGTGCGCGGAGTCGACGGGCTGCGCGTCGTCGACGCGTCGGTGATGCCCGTCGTCCCCCGCGGCAACACCAACGCGCCGACGATCATGGTCGCGGAGAAGGCAGCCGACCTGATCCGGGGCGGCTAGCGCTTGCCGTGCATGACGGTGATCAGCTTCGCGACGAGGGCGTCTGTCTTTTCCTTACGAGCGAAGGTGGTCAGCGCGATCGGTGCGGTGAAACGCTGACGCGCGATGGCCTTGGGGCGCGCGAACTCGCGGAGGCCTTCGGGTCCGTGGATGCGCCCGAAGCCGGAGTCGCCGACGCCGCCGAAGGGCAGCGATGCGATTCCCGCGAACGAGAGCGGCGCGTTGATCGACGTCATGCCGGTGTTCAAGCGGCTGGCGAGTTCCATGCCGCGGGCCTTGGAGAACACCGTCGAGCCGAGGCCGTACTTCGTGTTGTTGGCCTTCTCGACGGCTTCGTCCATGTCGCGCACCTTGGCGATAGTGACCGTCGGGCCGAACGTTTCCTCCTGCACCGCCTCGGAATCCTCCGGGACGTCGACCAGCACGGTCGGCTGGGCGTACCGGTCGCCGACGGCGTCGACCCCGCCGACGAGCGCCTTGCCGCCGCGCTCGATGGCGTCGGCGATGTGCCGCCTGATCACCGCGAGCTGCGAAGGCATGGTCACCGGGCCGTACTTCGCGCCGGCGTCGGAGCCCGCGCGGACACCCTCGGTCTTCGCGATGACCTTGGCGACGAACTCGTCGTGCACCTTCTCGTGGACGTACACGCGCTCGACGCCGATGCAGGTCTGGCCGGAGTTCGAGAACGCGCCCCAGACCGTCGCGTCGGCGGCGGCGTCCAGGTCGGCGTCGGAGTCGACGAGCACCGGGTCCTTGCCGCCAGCCTCGATGATCACCGGGGTCAGCGTGTCCGCGGCGGCGGCCATGATCTTCTTGCCGGTCGCGGTGGAGCCGGTGAACGCGATCTTGTTGACGCCGGACTTGGTCAGCGCCGCGCCCGTCTCGCCGAACCCGGTGATGAGCTGCAGGACCGGGGCCTCCGGCACGGCGTCGGCGAACGCGTCGACCAGCCATTTCCCGACGCCGGGGGTGTACTCGCTCGGCTTGAACACGACGGCGTTGCCGGCGGCGAGCGCGTACGCGATGGACCCGAGCGGTGTGAAGACCGGGTAGTTCCACGGCCCGATCACGCCGACGACGCCCAGTGGCTGGTACTCGACCGTCGCGGCCTGGTTCGACATCAGCAACCCGGCGGACCGCTTCTGCCTGCCGAGGATCTTGCGCGCGTGCTTCCCGGCCCACGCGATGTGCTCGATGGCGAGGACGGACTCCAGCTGCGCGTCGGCGATCGGCTTGCCGGTCTCGTCCCGCACGACCTGGCAGAGCTGGGCCAGCCGCCGGGTGATGACGCCTTTCCACTTGCGCAGCCGCTCGGCGCGGCCGTCGAAACCGAGCGAGGCCCACCACCGCGCGGCCTCGCGGGCGCGCTCGACGGCGGCCTGCACGTCGGCGTCGGTGTGGACCGGATAGGTACCCACGACCTCATCGGTCGCCGGACTGAGCGAGTCGAAGGTGTCGCCCACACTGGCGGCGGTGTGCTTCGGCTGGACGGCGGTCATCGGCGTCTCCCGTGGTGTCGGCTACGGACCAGGTTACGAGGTTGCTGACAGTCTGCCAATAGCCTCGTCCTGCCAATAGCCTCGTCGACCCTGCTACCAGCATTACACAGGCGGAGGCCACCCTCGGCGTAAAATGTGCGCGAGGTACAACCACGAGGAGAACCCCGATGCGAATCGTCCACTTCGGACATTCATGTGTGCTGCTCGAAACGGACAGCGCGCGGATCCTGATCGACCCAGGCACGTTCTCGACCGGCTTCGAGGGCGAACGCGAGCTGGACGCGATCCTGGTGACGCACCAGCACTTCGACCACCTCGACGTCGACAAGCTGCCCGCGCTCGTCGCCGCGAACCCGAACGCCGCGCTCATCACCGACCCGGGATCGGTCGAAGCCGTCGAGAAGGTGGGCCTGACCTCGCGAGTCGCCCAACCGGGGGATGCGTTCACCTTCGGTGACACCGCTGTCAACGCCGTCGGCGGTCAGCACGCGATCATCCACGCCGACATCCCGCAGATCAGCAACGTCGGGTTCGTCTTCGACCACGGCGCGTTCTACCACCCGGGCGACTCGCTGTTCGTGCCTGAGCAGAAGGTCGACGTCCTGGGCCTGCCCAGCGGTGCGCCGTGGCTCAAGCTGGGCGAGGCCGTGGACTTCATGCGCGAGGTCGCTCCGCGGCTCGCCGTGCCGATCCACGAGGCCGTGCTCTCGAACCCCGCGATGGCCTACGGCCTGTTCACCGCCCTCGCGCCGGAGAACACCGAGCTCAAGGTCCTCGACCGCGGCGAGCCCGTCAAGCTCTAGTCGCGGGCACGTCCCCAGCGTCGCATTTTTGGCCCTAGAGGTGGGCGGGTTGGGTGCGGATGGCGCCGTACGTGGTGCCGAAGGCGAGGTTTTCGAGGGAGACGTCGACGGCGTCGAGCAGTGCTTGCCGGAGGCCAGGTCGCAGGAGGTCAGCGGCGTCGGCGCCCAGCCGGACGAGGCCACCACGGCGGGCCGTGCGTGCGGCGGCGAGCACCAAAGTGAAACAGCGCAGGGTTTCCGTGCGCTGACGCTGGCTCGCGAACTCTTGGACGCGGGCGCGGTGGACCTCGCCGGTGCGCAGGTTCCGGATCGCGCTGAGGTCCGCACACAGCGAGAAGCCGTGCTCACGCAACGCGTCGAGCGTGCCCTGCGAGGCAAGCCAGCGCGGCGGCGCGAACCCGTCCGGACGCAGACCCGCCGAGTCCATCGCGGCCGTGGCCGCGATCAGCCGAAGCCGTGCTTCGTGGGCGGGCAGCGACGCGAACTCGGCCTTCTTGCCGAGGCTGACCGCGCGATGGGTCGGGGTGACCTGGTGGTCGTAACCGTGCAGCAGCACGGAATCCCCGCCCGCGGCACGGCCTCGGACCCACTCCGTCACGGCACTTTCGCCGGTACGCGAGGTGTACAGCAGTGACAGCGGGACCTTGCGACGGTCAAGCTCGGCCGCGAGGTCGGCGCAGCGGTGAAGGTTCCGGGTGGTGATGCCTGACAGCGAAACAAGCAGCTTTGCATCCACGCTGCCTATTAGGCACCACGTGGATGACAAGCACCCGTCGCCCAGGTTACCGCTGGTCAGCGATGTGGCGACAACTACGCGCGCGCCTGGTCAGCCGGGCCAATCCGCGAGCGAGCGGCCGCTGATGCGCTCGTACGCCTCGACGTATTTCGCGCGCGTCGCGGCGACGACGTCTTCGGGCAGCGGAGGCGGCTGTGTGTTCGAGGCCCTGTCCCAGCCTGAAGCCGAGCTCGTGAGCCAGTCACGCACGTACTGCTTGTCGAACGAGGGCTGCACACGGCCGGCTTCGTAACCGTCGGCGGGCCAGTAGCGCGAGGAATCCGGCGTCATGACCTCGTCGCCGAGCACCAGCCGGCCGTCGTGGTCGATGCCGAACTCGAACTTGGTGTCGGCCAGCAGAATGCCCTGCTTGGCCGCGTATTCGGCGCCGCGTGTGTAGATGTCCAGCGTCGCCGCGCGGACCTGCTCGGCACGCTCGGGGCCGATCTTCGCGACGACGTCGTCGAAGCCGATGTTCTCGTCGTGGTCGCCGAGGTCCGCCTTGCTGGCCGGGGTGAAAATCGGCTCCGGGAACTTCGACGCCTCGACCAGGCCCGGCGGCAGCGCGATGCCGCAAACCTCGCCCGTGCGCTTGTAGTCGGACATGCCCGAGCCCGTGAGGTAACCGCGTGCCACGGCCTCGACCGGCAGCATGCCGAGCCGACGGACCAGCAACGCGCGGCCGCGGACGTCGGCGGGGATGCGCGGGTCGTCGTAGGCGACGAGGTGGTTCGGCATGACGTCGGCGAGCAGCTCGAACCAGAACACGCTCATCGCGGTGAGCACGCGGCCCTTGTCCGGGATCGGCGTGTCGAGGATGAAGTCGTACGCGGACAACCGGTCCGATGTCACGAGCAGCAGGTGGTCCTCATCGACCGCGTAGAGCTCCCGGACTTTACCGGTGGCGATCTTCGGATAATCGGCGAGCGTGGTCACGCTCAGCACCCTAACCCGGCGGGGCAGAATGGCTCACCATGGTCTACGACTGGATCTCCTTCACCACCGACTACGGGCTGTCCGACGGCTTCACGGCCGCCTGTCGCGGGGTCATCGCGGGTATCGCACCTGACGTCGGGGTGATGGACGTCACCCACGATGTGCCGCCGCAGCGGATCCGGCAGGCCGCGTCCGTGCTGGCGGACACGCTGCCGTTCCTGCCCAAGTGCGTCCACCTGGCCGTCGTCGACCCGGGTGTCGGCTCGCGGCGGCGCGGGGTCGTGGTGGTCGCCTTGCGCGGGCTGCTGGTCGGTCCGGACAACGGCCTGCTGCTGCCGGCCGCGGAAGCCCTCGGCGGAGTACAAGCGGCATACGAACTCACCGAACCCGCATACCAGCTGCCCCACGTGTCGGCGACCTTCCACGGCCGCGACATCTTCGCCCCGGCCGCCGCGCACCTGGCGCTCGGGGTGGCGCCGGAGGCGTTCGGCAAGCCGGTGTCCGACCTTGTCGAGCTGCCGACGCCGCTGCACGTCATCTCCACGCGGCCGAAGGGGCTCATCGTCGGTGTGCTCGCCACCGACCACTACGGCAACATCCAGCTCGCGGCCACCATGGACGATCTGCGCGAGGCCGGGCTCGGCAAGCTCGTCGAGATCCATGGTTACGACCCCGAACCGACGGTGACGGCGATCGTCGGCCGGACGTTCTCCGATGTCGGCCCCGGCAGGCCCATCCTCTACGAGGACTCGTCCGGGCACCTTGCGATCGCGGTGAACTACGGCTCGGCGGTGGAGATGTTCGGCGCCGAGACTGACGAGTTCACCATCACGGCGTCCTCGAAGCGCTGGTAGTCCGTCAGGTCGACGCCAGCGCTTGCGTCGGCGTCAGGCGGGCGGCCCGGATCGACGGGTGCAGACCGGCGAGGACGCCGACCACGAGTGCCCCGACGAACCCGCCCGCGACGGCGAGCGGCGGGATGACCGGCGGCCAGCCCTGGTAGACGGCGTAGCCGAGCGTCGCGAGCACCCCGATCACAGTCCCGGCCAAGCCGCCGAGCCCGGACAGGGCAACGGCTTCGGTGAGGAACTGCCCTCGAATCTGGCCCCGGGTGGCGCCGAGTGCGCGTCGCAGGCCGATCTCGCGCCGGCGTTCGAGGACGGAAATGAACATCGTGTTCGCCACCCCGACCCCGCCGACGAGCAAGGCCACCCCGGCCAATCCTAGGAACAGTGCCGAGAAATTGCTTTGACTGGCCCGTTTCGCCGCGAGCGCGTCCGACGGACGGCTGACCTGGACCAAGCCGGGCAGCTGCGGATACAGCGTCGCCGGAAGGACAGCGCGGACGTCCTCAATAGACTCTTCGCGAGCTTTGACATAGACGACGGTCGGATGACCGTCGAAGGCGAGGAACTGCTTGGCCGCGTCCCAGCCGACCAGCACCGCGCGCTCGACGTCCGGCGCGAGCGGCATCGGGTCGAGGATGCCGATGACGCTGAACCACTTCGTTCCGATGTAGACCAACGGCGGTTGTCGGCCGGGCACAAGGGTATTGATCCCGAGGCGGGTCGCGGCGACGTAGCCGAGGACGACCGTCGGGAACTTGTCCGTGGACGCGTCGAGGAACTTTCCCGTGTGGACCTTGCCGTTGATCGAGTCCAGCAAGCTGTCGCTGCTGGCGAGCACAGTCAGACCGGAACCGTCGTTGGGGTCGGTGTGGTCGGAACGCCGGACGAGCGTGTGCGTGTTGGCCACGACCGCGGCGCTGGTCACCGGGCCGATCCGCTGGACGCTGCCGAGCGAACTCTCCGGCAGCAGTACCGGCGGGTTCTGGTCCGGCGTCGGCTGCGCCTGGAGCATGTTCGTACCCAGCGCGGAAAGCTGGTTCAGCAGCGACGCCTGGCTCGACGCCGGGATGCCGGTCACGATGACCAGCGTCGCGATGCCGATCGAGATTCCCAGTGCCGACAACGCCGCGCGGAACTTGCGAGTGCTGATTCCCAGCAACCCCAACCGGAGCACGTCGGACAACGCGAGCCGGACGGGCTTGGTGCTGCGGACGGGCGGTTTGGACATCATCGCGGTCATGAGACGGTGAGCTTGACCCAACAATGTCAGGGGCTTGTCAGGAGGCGGTAATCCTCCGATGTTGCGTGACGTGCGAGGACCTCTCGGAGCCACACCTGTGGCGTTCAACGCAACTGCGAGGGTCGCCATCAGGGTGGCCCCGAGGGGTCTCTACAGGACCTGCGAGAGGAAGTGCTGCAGGCGGGGGCTCTGCGGGGAGTCGAAGAGGGCGTCCGGCGAGCCGGATTCGACGATCTTCCCCCGGTCCATGAACGCGACCTCGTCGGCCACGCCACGGGCGAAGCCCATCTCGTGCGTCACCACGATCAGCGTGAGCCCGCGCTTGGCAAGCCCCGCCATCAGGTCGAGCACGCCCTTGACCAGCTCCGGGTCCAACGCACTCGTCGCCTCGTCGAACAGCATGACCTCGGGGTCCATCGCCAGCGCGCGGGCGATGGCGACGCGCTGCTGCTGCCCGCCGGACAACGCGGACGGCCGGTACGGCGCCTTGTCCGCGAGGCCGACGTCGGCCAGCCGGGCCTGGGCGACCTCGACCGCCTGCTCCTTGCTGATCCCCTTCACACTGCGCAGCGGCAGGGTGATGTTGTCCAGCACGGACCGGTGCCCGAACAGGTTGAAGTGCTGGAACACCATCCCGACGCGCTGCCGCAGCTTGTCCGGGTCGGCCTTGATGAAGCTCTCGCCGTCGAGCAGCAGGTCACCGGAATCGGGCTCCTGCAAGCGGTTCACGCACCGCAACAGTGTCGACTTGCCGGAGCCCGACGGCCCGATCACACAGGTCGTCCGTCCTTTCTCGACCTTCAGGTCCACGCCGCGCAGCACCTCGAGGGTGCCGAACGAGACGTGGATGTCGCGCAGTTCGACGCTGGAGGACCGCACCGCGTTCACCGTGGTCATACCGAACCTCCGTAGGGCGACATACTGGCGACATCGAGCGTCGCGTCCGGTTCAGGCTCGACCTTCCGCCCGGTCCGCAGCCGCTTGTCGATGTAGTTCACCAAGTGGGTCAGCGGGATGGTGATGATCAGGTAGAACACCCCAGCCGCGACCAGCGCCGACTGGTTGCCGGTGGTCGACGCCGCGTCCTGCCCGATCCGGAACAGCTCACGCTGATCCACCAGCAGGCCGAGGAAGAACACCAGGCTGGAGTCCTTGACCAGCGCGATCACCTGGTTCACGAGTGCCGGCAGCACACGCCGCACACCCTGCGGGATGACCACCAGCAGCATCGACCTGCTGTAGCTCATCCCCAGCGCACGAGCCGCTTCCAACTGCCCCTTTTCGATGCTCTGGATACCCGAGCGGAAAATCTCACCGATATAGGCGGCCGCGATCAGGCTCAGCGCGAGAATGGCCAGCGGATACGGGTTCGTGCCCACGATGGGCCGCGCGATCAGGCCGAGGCCCAGCCCGATCACCAGGATCGTCAGCACCGCGGGGAGTCCGCGGAAGATGTCCGTGTAGATCCGGGCGGGCCAGCGCAGAATGCGTTTCGTCGACAGGCCCATCACGGCCAGCACCATGCCGAGCACCGTCCCGATCAGCGCCGAGGAGACGGCCAGGATCAGCGTATTGACCAGACCGGTCTTGAGCAGATCCGGCAGCGCGGCCGTGATGTAGTCCCAATTCAGGAACGTGTTGATGAAATCGTTCATGCCCGCATCACTTCTTCGGGGGCAGGAATTCCGCGGGCTGGGGCGCGTTCGGGATGAACTGGTGGTGCAGCCGCTCCCAGGTCCCGTCCGCGATGTCCTTCTTGATCCCGTCGTTGATCTTGCCGATCAACGACGTGTTGCCCTTCTTGAAGGCGAATCCGTGCGGGGTGTCGGTCGCGAACGCCTCCGCGATCTTCAGGTGCGCGTCCGGGTTCGCCTTGACGTAGGCCTCGGCGGTGTCCTGGTCGAACACCGTCGCGTCGATCGCGTCGGTCTTCAAGGCACCGAGTGACGCCGAGTCGTTCGGGAACCGCACAAGCTGCGCCGTCGGCTCGTTGGCCGCCACCCAGGTCTCCGAAGCCGTGCCCTGGACGACGCCGACCCGCTTGCCCGCCAACCCACTCTTGCCGGTGATCGGCGAGGTCTGCTTCACCTGGATGGCGAGCGACTGGTAGTTGTAGGGAGCCGAGAAGTCGACGGTCTTCTTACGCTCGGCAGTCGCGGCGATCGCGCAGCTGGCGATGTCCGACTGCCCACCGGCGACCCGGCCCAGCAGTGCCGAGAAGTCCGTCGCGACGAATTCGAGCTTCAGGCCTTCCTTGTTCGCGATGTCCTTGAGAAGTTCGTTGTCGAACCCGGTGTAGACACCGTCCTTCACGAATGCGTTCGGCGGCGAGTCGCTGAGGGTCACGACCCGAATGGTCGAACCACTGTCCCCGCTGCCCCCACAGGCGGTGACCGCGAACATCAGCGCGACGGCAGCCGTCGCGAGCAGAGTCTTGTTCATCGAACTCCCTTGAATTCGGCCTGTGGAAACGGGACCTGAACGAACACGGAACGTTTCCCGCTGCGCCACACTAGCGTCTTGATCGTCAAGCGGCCGGGTTTTGGACGGGTAGGCCGGGGCCGCCCGGCGCAAGTTCCTTCGTCAGTGGCGCGGTCTTGAAGAATTGGGCGTGCAACCGCGCGACGGTCCCGTCGGCGACCGCCTTCGCGATCCCGTCGTTGAGCTTGGCCACCAGGTCCTTGTTGCCCTTGTGCACGGCGTAGGCGGACGGCGTCGCCTTGTCTTCGACGGTGTAGCCGACGCCGAAACCGGCGCCCGGGTTCTGGTCGATGTACTTCTGCCCAATGTCGCTCGGGACCACCCAGCCGTCGATGTTGCCGTTCTTCAGCTGCGCGAAGCCGGTGTTGTAGTCGGGGAAACGAACGACCTGGGAACCGGGGACCTTGGTGGCGAAATCGTCCTGGACGGTCGCCTGGACGACGCCGAGACGCTTGCCGTTGAACGCCGCGAGGTCTGTCTTGGCGCCAGTCTTGGTGACGATGGCGGTAAAGCTCGTGTCGTAGCCGTTCGAGAAGGCGACGGTCTTCTTCCGGGCTTCGGTGGTGGAGATCGACGAGCTGCCGACGTCGAACTGGCCGTTGGCGACCTTGCCGAGCAGGCCGGCGAAGTCCGTGCCGACGAACTGGACCTCGAAGCCTTCCTTCTTGGCGATGTCGCGCAGGAGCTCATTGTCGTAGCCGGTGAAGTTGCCGTTTTCGATATAGATCGACGGCGGCGCGTCGCTCAGGGTACCGACGCGCAGGGTGCCTGAGGAGGACTCGGAAGCCCCGGAGGAGCCGCAGCCGGCGAGCGTGAGGGTGGCCGCGCCCGCGGCGAGAACGGCGATGATTTTGGACAGCGTGGATCTCATCAGACTTCCCAGGGTTGGTTCCGGATCGATGTCCGACCTTATGGATCAACCCCGGCCAAGTAATCTCATCCCAAAGGATGAAACCTCCCCCGTGCCCTTGGTCACCCCAGGGGCACTTTTGTCCAAGAGCGCCCTCCTTGAGACTTCAACGAGGGCACTAAGTACAAAAGTGGCTCTCCTGCGAGTCCCACGTTCACCGCCCGCGAGTCCCACGTTCAAATCGGCGAGTCCCACACTCGGCTACCGACAACGCCTTGCACCGCGTACCGACACGACACAACCGACCCTCGGATCAGCAAGGGAGTACCCACTCGCCCCGGTCCTTGCCGCTGGAGAACGCAACCGGCCCACGTCAATCGACACCCGAGACCATCGCAGACCCACGGATAGAGCAGCAGAACCACAAAAGTGCCCTGCCGTGGGACGCGTTAGAGGATGGGTTGGGGGGTGTAGCGGGCGGCGTCGGGGAAGCGTTCGAGGACTGCCTCGACGCGCTTCGCGACGGCGTCGACCTGCCGGGGCGCGACACCGGTGAACGAGATCCGATCGACGAACAACTTGTCGAGGTCACCGCGGTCCAGGGGCAGCCGCTCGTCCTGGGCGAGCCTGTCCAGCAGGTCGTTCTCGGCGAGGCCCTTCTCGCGCATCGCCAGCGCGGCGGCGACGGCGTTCTCCTTGATCGCCTCGTGCGCGGTCTCGCGGCCGACGCCGGCGCGGATCGCGGCCATCAGCACCTTCGTCGTCGCGAGGAACGGCAGATACCGGTTCAGCTCGCGCTCGACCACCGCGGGGAACGCGCCGAACTCGTTCAGCACCGTGAGAAACGTTTCGAGCAGACCGTCGAGAGCGAAGAACGAGTCCGGCAGCGCGACACGGCGGACCACGGAATCCGAGACGTCGCCCTCGTTCCACTGGTCGCCGGCCAGCTCGCCGACCATCGACAGGAACCCGCGCAGCACGACGGCGAGCCCGTTGACGCGTTCGCAGGACCGGGTGTTCATCTTGTGCGGCATCGCCGAGGACCCGACCTGGCCGGGTTTGAAGCCCTCGGTGACCAGCTCGTTCCCGGCCATCAGCCGGATCGTCTTCGCCAGGCTGGACGGCGACGCGGCCAGCTGGACCAAAGTAGACACGACGTCGAAGTCCAGCGACCGCGGGTAAACCTGGCCGACGCTGATGAACAGCCGGTCGAAACCGAGGTGCTGGGCGACCCTCGCCTCCAGCTCGTCCAATGTGGACTCGTCGCCGAGCAGGTCGAGCATGTCCTGCGCGGTGCCCACCGGGCCCTTGATCCCGCGCAGCGGGTACCGCTCGATGAGGTTGTCCAGCCGGTCGAACGCCACCAGCAGCTCGTCGGCGGCGGTCGCGAACCGCTTGCCCAGCGTGGTCGCCTGCGCGGCGACGTTGTGCGAACGGCCGGCCATCACCAGGTCGGAATGCTCGACGGCGAGCGAAGCCAGCTTGGCCAGCACCGCGCCGACCCGGCCGCGGATCAGCTCCAGCGAACGGCGGATCTGCAGCTGCTCGACGTTCTCGGTGAGGTCGCGCGAAGTCATGCCCTTGTGCACGTGCTCGTGCCCGGCGAGCGCGTTGAACTCCTCGATCCGGGCCTTGACGTCGTGCCGCGTGACCCGCTCGCGCGCGGCGATCGACGCGAGGTCGACCTGGTCCAGCACGCGCTCGTAGTCCTCGACGACCCCGTCCGGCACCGCGACGCCGAGCTCCGCCTGCGCCCTGAGCACAGCGAGCCACAGCTCGCGCTCAAGCCGCACCTTGTACTCCGGCGACCACAGGGACACCAGTTCGGGCGAGGCATAGCGGCCCGCGAGCACGTTCGGGATGCGAGGCTTGTCAGTCACGTACCGCAGATTACTCGTGAGTGTTGCGGCTGGTTACGGTGTCCTGCGGGACACCCGCACCCGGGCAGGCGGGAACACTCACGAACCCAGGGTCAGCTCAAAGCGGCGAGCAGCATTCTGGTCGCGGCGGCCCGCGGGTCGGGGTCGACGGCGATCAGCGCGTTGACGACGGCGCCGTCGACCAGCGCGATGAGCCGTTCCAGCTCGGTGGCGTCCACCGGCGTGCCGGAACGGGCGAAGATCTCCGACAGCAGCGCGTTGAACTCGACGGACAGGGTGCGCATCAGCGGCCGGAGATAGGGGCGGCGGCCCGTCGCGACCAGGCGTTCGTACCGCAGGAGGACGGCCTCGGCGTCCGCTTCGCGATCTTCGCGGACGGGGCCGAGCAGCATGTCCAGCACGAGGTCGACCTGCGCCTGTGCGCCGCGGTTACGGGTGGCGAGCTCGTCGAGACGCTGGTGACCGGTGGCGACCTCGGACCGGGCGTGGTGCTCCACCGCCGCGGTGACCAGCTCGTCGAGCGAGTCGAAGTAGTACGTCGTCGACGCCAGCGGCAGACCGGCACGCTCGGCGACGGCTCGGTGGCGGATGGCGTCGAAGCCGCCCTCGACCAGGAGCATGGCAGCCGCCTCGACGAGCGCGGCACGGCGCCGCTCACCCTTGGGAGTGCTCGCTGCGGTTGTCACGGAGCGCCATCTTGCCAGGTCGGTGTGCTCAGAAGTGCGACGCGATGGTTCCGGCGAGCCGGGGGAGGTCGTCGGCCAGCGGCGCCGCGGACGTGCCGGGCCCGGGGGTGCTGATCAGGTCGATGGTGCCGCCGCCGGCTGCCAGCACCTCGGAACGCGCGCTGCCCATCGGAATTGCGCTCGGATCGAGGATGACTCCCGGCGCCACCAACAACACCGAAATCCAACCGCCCTCGATCCGGAACCCAGCGGCACGTGCTTGCGTCACACACACGCGACCAGGGTTGGCATCGGCCGTTTTCACGGTGACGGGGAGCTCGCCAGCGAGGGCTGTGGCGAGCTCCCCGTCAACCTTGTCGCACCCGGAGGCGCTTTCGGCCCGAGGGCCGTTCTTCCCTGGCCCATCGCCCCCCTGCATGGGGCTTTGGGTGGGGAAGTCTGGGGTTTTCCCTCCGAGGGAGGGACGCTCGGGCCCCATCCCGGGTTGCCCGGCGGCACCCGATCGGGGGTCGGGTGCGCTGGCTGCGCTCATGACGGGACTGCTGGGCGAGTTCACCAGGTAGCCGACGACGCCGAGTCCGGCGAGGACCAGGACGAGGCAGCCGCACGCCAGCGCGATCGCCGAGCGGTGACGTGCCCGAGCGCGCGCGGAGGCGGTGGCGATGTCGCCCATGTCGAAGCCGGGCGGGGGCGGTTCGCCGACGGCATCGGCGAAGATCGTCTTCAGCTCTCGCTCATCCATTCGCCTCCACCTCCTCTCCCAGCACCTCGCGCAGGTTCGCCAGACCTCGTGCCGTCTGGCTCTTCACGTTTCCTTCGCTGCAGCCCAGCGCCTTCGCCGTACCAGTGACGTCGAGCCCTTCGAAGTAGCGCAGGACGAGCACCGCGCGCTGCTTCGGCGGTACCTGCCGCAACCCCTCGAGCAGGTCCTGCCGGTTGACGACCTGCTCGTCGAAACCCGGCGAAGACTGCGCGGGCTCGGGCGGCTCGTCAGTGAACCGCTCCCGGCGCCATGGGCGGCGGGATTCGTCGATCGACGCCCGGACCAGCGTCTTCCGGACATACGCGTCGGTCGCGCCCCGGTCCCGGATCTTGAGCCACCTCCGATGCAAGGCCACGAATGCCGTCTGGGCGAGATCGTCCGCTCGATGCCAATCACCGCAGAGCATGTACGCGGTTCTGCGCACGGAGTCCCGCTTGGCCGCGAAGTACTCCGCGAACTCCTGTTCGTCGCGCTGGTCCACGCGCCTGTGTGCTCCGCTCTTTTTCGCGTCGGGGGGTAGACGGAACCGGGGGCGTCCAAGGTTGCACAGGCCGGCAAAAGAATCCAGCCGGATGGCCAGGCCGTTTGCCAGGCGAACGATTTCTGTGATGTCATCCAACCGTGACCTTGCACGCGGCACCGCAGATCGACTTCCGTTCCGACACCGTGACCCGACCGGACGACACGATGCGGCAGGCCATGGCCACCGCCGAGGTCGGCGACAACGTGATCGACGTCGACCCCACCATGGAGGCGCTGGAGAAGAGAGCGGCGAAGATCCTCGGTATGCCCGCCGCGTTGTGGACGCCGAGCGGCACGATGGCGAACCTGATCGCGCTGAGCGTCCACCTCAAACGCGGCGACCGCTTCCTGGCGCCCCGCGGCGCCCACGTCCTCACGAACGAACTGGGCTCGGCCGCCTGGCTGGCCGGCGGGATGCCCGACCCGCTCGACCACGACGCCGGGCCCGGCCGCCCGACGCAGAACACCCTCGCCGCCGCGATCGGCGCGGCGCACGGTCCGTACTACGCGCTGCGAACCACGTTGCTGTGCCTGGAAAACACGCACAACGCGGCCGGTGGCGCGGTGATCCCGCCGCACGAGCACGCGCAACTGCTCGCCACCGCGAAACAGGCCGGTCTGAAGGTGCACCTCGACGGCGCGCGGATCTGGCACGCCGCCGTCTCACTCGGGGTGCCGCCCGCCGCACTGACCGTCGGGGTGGACTCGGTGTCGGCGTGCTTCAGCAAGGGCCTCGGCGCGCCGGTCGGTTCGGTCGTCGCGGGTAGCGCGCACTTCATCGAACAGGCCCGGCGCATGCGTCAGATGCTCGGCGGCGGGGTCCGCCAGGGTGGCGTGCTGGCGGCGGCGTGCCTGGTCGGACTGGACCGCATCGGCGACCTCCCGGCGTCGCACGACAACGCGCGACGGCTGGCGGCCGGGCTCGCGGAGTTCGGCTGGCGAGTCGACGAGCCGGAGACGAACATCGTGCTCGCCGGCGTCCCGGACCTGCCGATGGCGCTGAACTGGCTGTCCTCACTGGGAGTCCTCGCCCTGCCGATGGCGGGCAAGGTCCGCTTCGTCACCCACCGCGATGTCTCCGCGGACGAAATCGACGAGACGCTGCGGCGGATCAAAAACGGGAGTGCGGCATGAACTGGCTGATCTTCGACTACGGCGAGGTCATCAGTGAGAGGACAGAAGCACTGCCCGCGCTGGCGAAGGAAATCGGCGTGGAACTGGACGAGTTCGAGAAGCACTACTGGGCCTGCCGTGACCCGTACGACCGCGGCTGCTCGGACCTCGAATACTGGGCTTCGGTCGGCAAGGCCTGCGGCGTCGACATCGATCAGTCCACTTCGGATGCTCTGACCGCGATCGACATCGAGGGCTGGCTGCACACCGAACCCGCCACCCGGGAGCTGCTCGCCGCGCTCGACGAAGCCGGTGTCGCGCTCGCATTGCTGTCGAACGCGCCTTCGTCGTTCGGCCGGGTGGCCGAACGACAGGAGTGGGCGCGGCACTTCCGTACGCTGGTGTTTTCGGGCGACCTCGGCTGTGCCAAACCGGATCCGGAGATCTTCAAGATCCTGCTGGACAAGCTCGAAGCCGAGCCCGGCGACTGCCTGTTCTTCGACGACCGTCAGTACAATGTGGACGGTGCGCTGGCCGTCGGCATCCGGGCGCACCGGTGGCTCGGGGTCAACACCGCACACGCGGCCGGGTGGACCAGCTAGCCCGGGGTCGAGCCTTCGTCACCCCTGCTGACCCCGGGTACTCCGACAAACACTGTCAGTTGCGGATGCGCTTCGGGTCACTCTTGCCCTTGATCGCGCCAACGGCAGCGGTGCCCAGGAAGAGCACGGCGCCGATGATCCCGATCCACAGCAGCGCGTGGAAAACGAACCCGAGCACGCTGAACGCCAGCCAGATGACGAGCAGTGCGCCCACGATCTTCAGAAACATGGCAACCCTCCGTATGTTTCGAGCCGCGGTGGGCTCGCTAGGACCAGACTCCCACGGACGAGCCGAAACGTCTTCTTCCCCGCACAACGTTCAGGGTTAAGCCGGGGTTCCCCCTGAGCGGGTACGGCCTGACCCAGCGCGGCTTGTGAGCGTTCCGGCTCGCCCGGGAGCGGGTGTCCCGCAGGGCGCAGTAACCGGCCGGAACGCTCACGAGCCCAACCAGGCACCCAGGCGGCGGACGCCCTCCTCGACGTCGGCGCGCGCCCCCGCGAAGGAGATCCGGGCGAACTTGCCGCCGTTGACCGGGTCGAAGTCGATGCCGGGGGCGATCGCGACCCCGGTGTCGGCCAGCAGGCGCTGGCACCAGCTCAGGCTGTCCGTGGTGTACGCCGAGACGTCGAAGTAGGCGTAGAACGCACCGTCGATCGGGGCGATCCGCGTCAGCCCGATGCCGTTGAGGCCCTCCACCAGCAGGTCCCGGTTCGACCGATAATGCGAGACATGTCCGTCGAGCTCCGCGTACGACTCCGGCTCGAACGCGGCTACGGCGGCGTACTGGGAGATCGCGGGCGGGCAGATCGCGAAGTTGCCGCTGAGCACCTCGACGGCCCGGTGCAGGCGGCGCGGCACGAGCATCCAGCCGAGCCGCCACCCGGTCATCGCGAAGTACTTCGAGAACGACCCGAGCACGAGCGACTCCCGGCCGTGCTGCCAGGCACTGCCGAGCGCGTCACCGCCGTAGGAGATCCCGTGGTAGATCTCGTCGCTGATCAACTGCACTCCGCGCGACGAACACCAGCCGTCGATCGCGGCGAGCTCGCCCGCCGGCAGCACCGTCCCGGTCGGATTGCTGGGGCTGGCGATGATCAGGCCCTTGATCGGGCCGAGTTCGTCGAGCAATGCTGTCGTCGGCTGGAAGCGGGTGCGCTCGCCGGTGTCGAACTCGACGACCTCGCAGCCGAGCGCGGACAGCAGATTGCGATACGCGGGGTAACCGGGCCGGGCCATCGCGACCCGATCGCCGGCCTCGAACGCGGACAGGAACGAAAGCAGGAACCCGCCGGACGAGCCGGTCGTGACGACGACGTCGTCCGGGTCGACGTCGAGCGAGTACCGCCGCGCGTAGTGCCCGGCGATGGCTTCCCGCAGCTCAGGGATGCCGAGCTGGACGGTGTAGCCGAGGTTGTGCTCGCGCAGAGCCTTCGCGGCGGCCTCCTTGACCAGCTCAGGCGCCCCCGCCGTCGGCTGCCCGGCGGCAAGGAACACCACGTCACCGTGACTGCGCTCCCGGGCCTGCGCCGCGGCGAGCACCTCCATGACGTGGAAGGGTGCGACGTCAGCTCTGGCAGCGGGTCCGGAAAACGCGGCAGTGTCGACCATCCAGCCAGGCTAGGGGAGGAACGGGCCGACGCGCAGTGATCTTTGTCGTCGACAGAACGCAAACTCGCGTCCGTAGAAGGCGAACACGCGTACGCGGCAAGCAAACACACGTGCACTTAGTAGCCGCGGTAGGTACCGCCGCTGGCGAGGGCCTTGACGCCGGGGACGTTGTCGAGGCCGCCGTAGCGACCGATGCTGTATTTCACCCCGGCGATAATATTGTCCACGGGGTTATAGATATTGTCGTGGCCGGGCAGCTTATTTGAATTGAAAGTCGAATCGATGCACTGCATCAGGCCTTTTGAAGGATGACCTGCGGCGGCATTCGAATTGCCGGTGAGGAAGACGTGGTCGTCCTCGCGTGCGGTCCAGGTGCCCAGCTCGGTCGTCACGCACCATACATTCCCGCGCCCGGCGTCTTCGCTGGTCAGGAAAGCGCCGGTGATGATGGGATTGTTGGCGTGGACCGCCGACTCCGGGCTCCACGATTCCGGCCGCGCCGAGCGTGCGACTTCCAGGACCCGTGGCCGCGAACCGGCTAGGTAGACGGCGAGCGTCATGGCCTCGAGAACCGCACCCGGTGCCTGGTACAGAACAACTTGCGGCTTCGTATAACCCACCTTGGCATACCGGGCTCCCTCAGCGTCGGTGATCGCTTCGAGCCATGCGGCACGCTGCTCGGTCGACATCGCGAGAACCTGGGACACCGCATCGGACTTGGGATGCCCCACGCGGGCCAGCAGGTCTCGGGCGTAGGCATAGTCCAGCCGGTGCTGCCGCGTCTCGACGTCCTCGTCACCGGCCATGCAGCCGAGCACCGCCGCTTCCCGCACCGTGATGTCGAGGCTGGACGCCGTGTTCGCCTGGGCAGCGAGCAAGAGCCGATCACCGCTACGAACGTCCTCTGTGGCAACAAAACGCGCTTCCGTCGAGTGCGTGTGCTGCGGCAGGGTCAGCCAGCGGTGGTTGGGGGTTGTGGTCGCGTGCCACCGCGTAGTGCTCATGCGGACCAGCCGGGCGTCGTCGTGGTGCACCACCCGGGTAATGGGCGTCCACTCGCTACACCCACTGACTTGGTTGTAGCCGATCGTCTCGTCGCCGACCGACACCTCGTCGTGCTTCAGCCAGCCCCGCCGCGTCAGGATCATCGTGTCGATCGGCACGCAGTCCCAGTTGTTGATCGCGTTCGGGTTGCCGCCGGATTCGTGTTGGATGATGGTCCAGATCTTCTGGACGTCCGCGTCGGTGACCGGGATGCCGTTGGCCTGCAGGATCTTGATGGCGTCACTGATCCAGCCCTGGACGTTGCCCGGGGGCGGGCTCGAGGGCGGGCCGCCGCTCGGGCCGAGACCGCCGCCACCACCACCGCCGCCCTCTCCTCCGCCGCCACCGCCACCGCCACCACCGTGGTGGTGCGAGCCGCTGCCGCCACCGCCGCCGTGGATGCCGCCGGTGCTCTGCGGGACCGTGCCGTCGGGATTGGGCAACGGTACCGAGGAGAAGCCGCCCTCGACCTGGGTTTTCATCAGGTCCTGCGACTTCTTGATCAGGTCGTCCGCCTGCTTGAGCAGGTTCGTGATGTCCGTCTTGGCTTGGGAGGCCTGGGTTTCGTCAGCGGCCTTGGCCGCGGCGATGATGTCCGCGGAGGACGGGCTGGGCGCGGGCTTGTCGTCCTTCGCCGCCTCGGCGGCGGCTGAATCGGCGGCATCGGCGGCGGAAGTCGCCTTGGTGTTGTTGTTCTGGATCGTCTTCAACGTCGTGTCGTGCGAAGTCTGGACTTTGTTCTTGATGTCGGCGAGCTGGCCCTGCAGCACCCCGAGGTCGTCGCCGACCTGCGAGAGGTGGTCCTTGACCTTGTCGCCCGCGGCGGTGATCTGTTTGACGTACCCGAAGAACGCGTCGGCCGACGGGCCCTCCCAGACCCCGCCCGACAGCGAATTCGTCGAGTTCCGCAGCGCGGCGCTGTGGTCGTCGGTGTTCTTCGCGGCGTCGTGGAACTGGTCGGCCACCTTCTGGATCGACGCCGGGTCGACCTTCTCGACCTGCGCCGATTGCGTCTCGACATCCGCCCACGAAGGCGGCATCCCCACCCGATCACCACTCACGAAGCCGCCCCCTTGTCGTCGTCACAGTTGTTGTCGTCAAACGGATTCAGCACGGTCACGACTGCTCGTGCCACTTCAGGTCCGACGCACCGACCTCGTCTGTCTCGTCCATGAGCCCCGCCGCGCGGCGCAGGAAGTCGCTCGTCGCGGACATCAATTTGCCGCCGGCGTCGAACTCGTCATGGACCCTCGACGTCGCCGAGCCCATCGCGCCGTGCACGTCCTTCGAACCGCCCATGGTGCCGAACGGGTTGTCGGGGCCTTCGTGCCCGGTCATCTTGCCCTTGGACTTCTCGAACTCGTCCTTCAGCTTGCCGACCTGACCGGCGACGGTCCCCATCGAGTCCGGGTCATACACAGGCACGGTCCGTCATCCCCTTCGTGCAAGAGCAGTGCAAAGAGCGTTTCGCCCCGATCGGACGCCCACTCGGACGTCGTGATGATCGGGACGGTTCCCGCGAATACTCTAGGACTTCGTCCGCTGACCGTCTGCCTTACCGGCCAACTCTCACCCGGAAAGTCTCAGACTTCGTCGAGCAGCTCCCGAACCCGCTGGGTGAGCAGCTGATTGTCACCGGGAGTAATCGTCGCCCAGTCGCGCTGGTCGGCGTTGCGGTCGACCTGGAACAGGTACCGGCCGGCATCGGTGTCGAAGAACGCGACCACACGCCCGGCGCGCCGCACCGAGCCGTCCCGTCCGCGCCGCTGGACGCCGAACTGGCCGCGGGTCTGCTGGCCGAGCAGCATCCCGGCCACCTCCTGGGCCTGCCACAGCGGAACCTGACGGTCTTCCAGGGCGGTGACCAGTGCTTTCGCGTCGCCCTGCGCGTCTTCGTTGGCGTCGACGAGCACCTGGTGCGGCAGGCTGACGGTCTGCCCGACGCCGGGATCGAGCTGCCCGGTCACCGAGACCGCGGCCTCGGCCAGGGCGTCCGCCCGCGCCGGGATGAGCCACACCTCGCCGCGGTCGACGACGCCGAGCATCGCCTGGCCGCCGACGCTCACCGCGAGGCCCTTGATCTCGCGGTCGGTCCACACCCAGACGTCGACGGCGGCCTTCGGATGGGCGAACAGGTTGAGCAGGTCGATCAGGTCGCCCGAGGCCCGGCGCCCGCGCGCGAGCCCGCGGGCGGCCAGTGAATCCCAGGCCCGCTGGACGAAGTCCGCGCGTTCGGTGTGGGTCATGCCGGGCGTCGGAACGTCGAGCGCGGCGTGCCGTGGCGGCAGCCGCTCGGTCTCCCACAGCATGTCGAATTCGAGTGCGGACAGCACGAGACTGTCGTTCGAGGACCCCATTGACTGACTCAGCCGTTCCCCTCAGTCGGTTTCTTCAGCACCGGTTTCGCGGATCAGATCCGGCGAAACCAGGCGCTGGTCGGAGAACAGGTCCTTGTCGTCGACACCGAACCGGCGAACGTGGGCGATGTCGTCCTCGCCTTCACCGTGCTGCGGCGCGGCAGGCTCCATGAAGCCCCGGTTCTGGCCGGGTTGCTGCGAGCCGAGCTTCCCGGCGTTGCGTGCGGCGGTGGCTTCCTCTTCCGGCAGTTCACCGATCGGGAGCCGGGTGGTGGGACGTCCGGAGCCGGCCGCCGTGCTGCCGAACCCCCGGCCTTGCCGTTCCCGTTCCCCGCTGACCGCCGCCCCGGCGCCGCCGGCTCCGATCGCCGTCGCGCCCGCACCGAGCTCTCCGGCCGACGCGCCACCGGCAGCCACCGGGGCGATCGGGGTGCTGAACCGGACCGGTGTGGTGGGCGCCTGCGGACCGGAGCCCATCAGCCTGGGCTGACCGAGTGCCTGTTCGCTCCCGATAGCGCCACTGGCGCCACCCGTGCTCCGGCTGACCGGCATCGCGCTGAGAGCGCCGGCGCCCGAGGACGTCGCACCTGAAACGTTGCCGAGCACATCACTGATCGGCGAACCCGAAGCAACGCCCGTTCCTGGACGCGCGAACTCCGGCGGGGCCGTCGTGGAGCCCATGCCGCCGGCGACGGGATAGCCGCCGGTGCCGCCTGTCACCGGAGAAGTCACCGTGGACGGCGGGGTCGCCGAACTCGGCGGGGTCGCCGAACTCGGCGCTGTCCCGCCAGGCTGTGGAGCGGTCTGCCTGGGTGGTGGCGCCTGGACGGGCAGGCCCATCGGCGGCGTCGGGGCGTCGTGCGGCGCGGCAACCACGTGACTCTGGGCCCGGAACGGCGTGGTGGGCGGGCTCGCGGGGGTGTTGGTGTGCGCGGCCACCGTGGCGCCGGTGCCGCCGACCGGGGTTCCGGGGCTGCCGCCGAGGTCGACCGCGGACCCGCCGAGCGACATCGGGTCCTGGCCGCCACCGCCGGCGAGCTGCAGGCTCTGCGGGTCGCCGATGGTCTGCGCGGAAGACAGGTAGTCGCCGCTGTCGCTGGCGTAGCTGTTAAGCGCTTCGAGCGTCTGCCCACGGGCGTCGTTGGCCGCGGCGACCTGGGCGGCGTGATCGGTCTCGAACCCGATGAGGCTCACGAGCGAGTCGCCGAGGGTGAGCCCGCCGGCGCCCTTCCTGACCGTTTCGGGGTCGGGGAGCTTGTACAGCGTGCGGTTGAACGCCTCGCCCTGCGCGAAGATCATCTCCGCGGCGTGGTTGACCTTGTCGTTGGCGTCCTGGGAGAACCCGGCCTTCTCGGTGAACACCTCGCCGGCCTTGCCGCCCGCCGTGCTCTGCCAGTCGACGCCGAGTTTGCCCAGCTCGCGGCGCAGCGTGAGGTCGGTATCGGAGAGCGCCGACGCGACGGCCTTCAGCGCGTCGACCGCGCCGCTGATGCTGCCGATGCCGTCGCCGCCCTGGAACTTGACGATCTCGTCGGCGAGGCCGGTGTCGGTGTAGCCGTCGAATCGCTGATCGCGGATGCGCTCGGCAAAGGTCGAGATGTCCACGCGGCCCCTCCTACTTCGCTTTCAACGTCTGCACGGCGAAGGTCGCCGCCTTGGTGGCCAGTTCGCACAGCTGGCCCTGGGTGAACGCGCCCTCGCTGATCGGCGCCGCCTGCACTTCCAGCGTCTGGCCGTGCGCGACGCCGACCAGGGTTTGGCAGTCGGTCGGGTCGGTGTTCTGGCGGAAGTACTTCAGTGCGGGGAAGCCTTCGACCGACAGGTCGACCGTGGTCATGCTGTTCTTACGGCGGTTGCCGGTGAGCCAGGCTTCGAGGTCGGCGTTGGTCACGGCGGTGATGCCGTAGGCGTAGTACGGCTGCGCCTTGTCGACGTCGAAAGTGCAGCTCGGGCCGTCTGCGCCGTTGGCGGAGTCAGCGACCTGGCGCGGCTTGCTGTTGACGGTGAGTTGGTCGAGCTGGGCCGACGTCAGCAGAGAGCACGGGTCGACACCGTTGAGCGCGAGCTCGTTCGGCCGCTGGGGCAGCCCGGCGGCCTTCGAACTCTGCTCCGCGGAACTCGCGACGGTGGCGACCGGGGACGCGATGCCGTCGCCGACCGTCGTCGTGCAGCCCGCCACCGCGAAAGTGGCGACGGCCGCGCTGGTCAGAGCCATCGGTTTAAGGCGCAGGGGTTTAAGGCGCAGGGGTTTAAGGCTTGCCACCACGGTCCCCGAGCATCGTGGCCTTGTCCTCGTCGGTGGCCTTGTACTGGTCGGAGGCCGAGCGCAGCTGCGTGACCAGGTCACGCAGGCCCTTCACGTACGCGCGGACGCCCTTGGCATACGAGTCGGGAGCGTCGGACACCATCAGGTTCCAGGCGAGGAAGGTGTTCGTGCTGACGATGTCGCCGGCCGGGGTGTCGATGCGCAGCTCGTCGAGCCGGGTCCGGAGCTTGTCCTCGAGCGCGTTGGCCTGGTCCTCGACCACCTTCGCGACGTCGAGGATCCTGGCCGGGTCGACCTGGATGTCGGCCAGCCCCGGCACCGGCGGCACCGAGGACGCGAGATCCTGAATCTGGGTGTCTCCTGGCATCTGAACGCACCCCTCCTACGGACGGTGACCGGTCGGTCTCGCACCCGAAGGCTACCAATGTCCACATCTCGGCGAGTTAAGTTCGCCCGACCGGCAGCACCTGGTCGATCAGCCGATCGAGGTAGCGCGATTCCTGAGGGAAGTCGAACCACGGCAGGGCCCCGCCGAGGTGAGCTCGGCCGTGCAGGCTCAGCCACAGTTCGGAGGTCACCTCGAAAGACGCCTTCTGCCCGTGTTCGTTTCCGAGTTCGCGCAGGGCCGCGGCGACCGTGGCGAGCAGCGGGCGGAACGCGTCCATCCCGGCTTCCCGCAGGACAATGGCCGTGCCACGCGGATGATCGGACGTGCTGGGCTGGGCACCGCGACCAGTCGAGACCACGATCGTCGAGTGCGCGCGAAGCCTGCTCGCGAATTCGGCTAACCGACGGCCGGAGTCGTGATCTCGCCGCGCGCCGCGCCCTGCGCGATGTCGGTCCTGTGGTGCGAACCGGCGAGGTGCACCTTCTCGACGCGCGCGTAGGCCTGCTTACGCGCGGACTTCAGCGAATGGCCGACGCCGATCACGGAGACCACGCGCCCACCGGAGGACACGATGGCGCCGTCGTCGCGGCGGCGGGTGCCGGCGTGGAGCACGCCTTCGCCCTCCGCGCCGGTGATGACGTCGCCGGTCCGCGGCTTGCCGGGGTAGCCGTCGGCGGCGACCACGACGGTGACCGCGGAACCGTCCTCCCACTCCAGCTTCGGGTGCTTGTGGAGCTTGCCGCGGGCAGTGGCCAGCAGGAGCCCGGCAAGCGGAGTCTTCAGCAGGGCAAGGACGACCTGGGTCTCCGGGTCGCCGAACCGGCAGTTGAACTCGATCACCTGCGGGCCGGTGGCCGTCATGATCAGGCCCGCGTAGAGCAGCCCGGAGAAGGACGAGTCCCGCTTGACGAGCTCGTTCACAACGGGCTGGACGACCGACGCGACGACGTCGTCGACGAAACCGGCCGGCACCCAAGGCAGCGGCGCATACGCGCCCATGCCGCCGGTGTTCGGGCCGGCGTCGCCGTCGCCGACGCGCTTGAAGTCCTGCGCGGGCACCAGCGGGACGACGGTTTTGCCGTCCACGAAACAGAAGAGGGAGACCTCTGGACCGTCCAAAAAGGACTCCAGGAGCACCGGGTGGCCGCCGTCGAGCAGCATCAGGGCGTGCTTGCGGGCGACGTCGAAGTCGGTGGTGACCACGACCCCCTTGCCCGCGGCGAGCCCGTCGTCCTTGACCACCCAGGTCGGGCCGAAGCGGGAAAGCGCCGCGTCGAGGAAGGCCGGGCTGTCGACGACCTCACTGTGGGCCGTCGGCACCTTCGCGGTGGTCATGACGTCCTTGGCGAAGGCCTTCGAGCCCTCGATCCGGGCGGCGGCCGCGGACGGCCCGAAGCAGTTGATCCCCGCGGCGCGGACCGCGTCGGCCACCCCGGCGACCAGCGGGACCTCGGGGCCGACCACGACGAGGTCGGCCTTCCAGCTCACCGCCAGCGCGGCCACGGCGGCCGGATCGACGGAATCGACCCCCATCTGCTCGGAGACGGCGGCCGTCCCCGCGTTGCCGGGGGCACAGGCGAGTGCGGTGACCGAAGGGTCACCAGCGACCGCGAGGACAAGGGCATGCTCACGGGCGCCGGACCCGATTACCAGTACGCGCACGCCGCAGAGCCTAGTCGCGCCCGATGGACACCAGACGTTTCCCCCATCCGGAACCGATTCGGAAGCCACGTCCACAGCGGGTGTTCCCTCGCTGGTCGTCCCGATGTCGCCCGCTCGTGGCTTGCGCCGATGACTGTGACGCGGTACCCCTCTGAAAGCCCCCAACGGGTGATCAACCGGATTGATGAGGTCAACAACCAGATGAGAGCAGCGATGATGCGCAAACGACTGGGCTTGCTCGTGTTGTCGGGGCTCGCCGTGCTGAGCGCGGTAGGTGTGGCGGTGTCGCCCGCGAGCGCCGGCCAGGCCGCGGCGGACACGACGTCTTCGGTCCACGGCCAGACCGGGCCGGTGGTCGTCGGACACCGCGGCGCCCCCGGGTACCGCCCCGAGCACACGCTGGCGTCCTACGAACTGGCGTTCCGAATGGGGGCGAACTGGGTCGACGTCGACCTGGTGCCGACCAAGGACGGCCAGCTCGTCGCGCGGCACGAGCCGGAGATCGGCGGCACGACCGACGTCGCCGACCACCCGGAGTTCGCGAACCGGAAGACCACGAAGATCATCGACGGTATTTCGACGACCGGCTGGTTCACCGAGGACTTCACCCTCGCCGAGCTGAAGACGTTGCGCGCGAAGGAGCGGATCCCGGACGTCCGGCCCAACAACACCATCTACAACGGCCGCTACCAGATCGCGACCTACCAGGAGATCCTCGATCTCACCAAGCGGCTGAGCCGCGAGCTGCACCGGACGGTCGGGACCTACCCCGAGGTGAAGCACTCGACGTTCTTCCAGACGATCGGCAACCCGGTCGAGCCGAAGCTGGTCGACATCCTCAACCGCAACGGCCTCAACCGGCGCGACGCCCCGGTGATCATCCAGTCGTTCGAGGTGTCGAACCTGATCGCGCTGCACAAGCAGCTCCGCGTGCCGCTGCTGCAGCTGACGTCCGCGACCGGCGCGCCCGCCGACTTCGTCGCCAAGGGTGACAAGCGGACGTACGCCGACATCGTGTCGAAGCAGGGCCTGCGCGAGGTCGCGAAGTACGCGACCTACCTCGGGCCGGACAAGGCGCAGATCATCCCGCTCGACAAGGCCGGGAACCTGACCACGCCGACCGCGCTGGTGGCCGACGCGCACGCGGCGGGGCTGCAGGTGCAGCCGTACACCTTCCGCAACGAGAACAACTTCCTGCCGACCAACCTGCGGTCTTCGTCGAACCTGACGCAGTACGGCAACATCTTCGCCGAGGAGACCACGTTCCTGAAGGCGGGCGTCGACGGCTTCTTCGCCGACCAGTCCGACACCGCGCTCGAGTCCGTGAAGGCGTTCACCGGGCAGTAGCTGTCCGTTGTAGAAGACCCCTCAGGGCCACCCTTGTTGCGTTGAACGCCACAGGGGTGGCCCCGAGGGATCCTTGACACCCTCCCAGGCGCGGGCTACTTTCTGCGGATCTCAATGGACTGTCCGCATACCTTTGGAGCCGGTGCCCATGGACGTCTCATCCGCCGCCGCCGACAACGCCGAAACCGACACCGACAGTGCCCGGCTCCACCAGCTCGGCTACGCCCAGGAACTCAAGCGGACGATGTCGGGGTTCTCGAACTTCGCCGTCTCGTTCACCATCGTCTCGATCCTCTCGGGCTGCCTGACGCTCTATGGCTACGGCATGAACACCGGCGGCCCGGCCGCGATGATCTGGGGCTGGCCGATCGTCGGCGTGTTCGTCCTGCTGGTCGGCCTGGGCATGGCCGAGATCTGCTCGAGCTACCCGACCGCGGGCGGGCTGTACTACTGGGCGGCGAAACTGGCTTCGCGCAACGGGCCGGCGTGGTCGTGGTTCACCGGCTGGTTCAACCTGGTCGGCCAGATCGCGGTGACCGCCGGGGTCGACTTCGGCGCCGCGCTGTTCCTCAACGCGTTCCTGGACCTGCAATGGGGGTTCACCGCGACTCCCGGACACACGATCCTGCTGCTGGTCGTCATCCTGGCCGTGCACGGCGGGCTGAACACGTTCGGCGTGCGGCTGATGTCGATCCTCAACGCGGTCAGCGTCTGGTGGCACCTCGTCGGCGTGCTGGTGATCGTCGGCGTGCTGATCTTCGCCCCGGCCAAGCACCAGAGCGCTTCGTTCGTCTTCGGCAGTTTTGTCAACAACACGGGCTGGGGCTCGGCGCCATACGTCTTCGCGCTCGGGCTGCTCGTCGCGCAGTACACGTTGACGGGTTATGACGCGTCCGCGCACATGACCGAGGAGACCAAGAACGCCGAGGTGGCGGGCCCGCGAGGAATCATCACGTCGATCGTGGTCTCGCTCGTCGCGGGCTGGGTGCTGTTGATCGGGATCACGTTCGCGATCCAGGACTACGCCGGCGAGGTCGGCTCGTCGACCGGAGTCCCGCCTGCCCAGATCTTCATCGACGCGACGGGCGCGGCGACCGGCAAGTTCCTGTTGCTGATCTGCATCGGCGCGCAGCTGTTCTGCGGGATGGCGTCGGTGACGGCGAACTCGCGGATGATCTACGCCTTCGCGCGTGACGGCGCGATCCCCGGGTCGAAGATCTGGCACAAGATCAACAAGCGCACCCAGACCCCGACCAACGCCGTGTGGCTCGCCGCGGGCGGCGCGATGTTGCTGGCGCTGCCGTACCTGTGGAGCAACACGGCGTACGCGGCCGTGACGTCCATTGCGACCGTCGGGCTCTACGTCGCTTACGTGATCCCTGTGTTCCTTCGCGTGCGTAAGGGCGACGCGTTCGACAAGGGCCCGTGGAACCTCGGCCGCTGGGGCAAGCCGATCGGCATCGTCGCGGTCGCGTGGGTCGTGGTGATCTTCGTGCTGTTCATGCTCCCGCAGGTGTCGCCGGTCACCGCGAACACGTTCAACTACACACCGATCGCCTTCCTCGTCGTGCTCGGCGGCGCCGGGATCTGGTGGCTGGTCTCCGCGCGGAAGTGGTTCACCGGTCCGAAGGTCCAAGGATCAGCCGAGGAGCTCGCCGCCGTCGAACACGAACTGAAGGAACTTGCCTAACCCCGCCCACCCAAAGACCCCACCGAGAAAAGGCGTGTAACCCACGTCACGTTGTTCGCGTTCGTTCGTCTTCAGTACGACACCGGCCCCCGCCGGGGCCGTGACCAGGGCACTTGGCCGCTTCTGGTCGCACCGAGATGCTGTCCCGACTCGAGGTGTACTGATGATCGGACTGCGAAGACATGACACCAGGCACGGCCGCAGCACGGCCCCCCAGGTCGCGACGGTCTACTGCTGCACGGCGCTCGAAGGACCCGGTACGAGCCTGGAGGAGCTGCGGGAGCGCTGCCGCAGCTTCGCCAGGGACCACGATCTGGTCATTTCGGCCTGGGCCGCCGAGGTCACCCCGGACGACCTGGACCTGCGCTACACCTCCCTGCTGCGCTACGCGATCGACTACGCCAACAATCCGGAGACGGACCTGCTCCTGATCGCGGAGTCGGACACGCTGACCAAGTCGGCAGGGGCGGCGGCTTTCCTGGCGAAGACGCTGAGCCCGCTGGACAGCCGGATCGTCGTTGTACCGGTCGCCCAGGTGCCGGCCCAGCGCGAAACCTCCGACCCGGACGCACCCCAGGGTTGATCCTGCGCGGGTAACGGGCGTGACACAGTCGCCTAGGCAAGGATCCCCACCATGGAGCTCCTGACCCTGATGGCCGTGCTCGCCGGCTCGCTCGGGCTGACCGCGCTGGCGCGCCGGTACAACCTGTCCGCGCCGCTGCTGATCGTCGTCGTCGCGCTCGCGGTTTCCTACCTCCCTGGGGTGCCGCGGCTCGAACTGCAGCCCGAGCTGATCCTGACGCTCGTGCTCCCGCCGCTGCTGTATTCGACGTCGTTGGAAAGCTCGTTCGAGCACTTCAAGAGCAACCTGCGGCCGATCATCGCGCTCGGCGTCGTGCTGGTCGCGGTCACCGCGCTGGTCATCGGGCTGCTGGTGCACCTGCTGCTGCCGGACCTGCCGTTCTCGTCCGCGCTGGTGCTCGGCGCCGTCGTCGCTCCCCCTGACGCGGTCACCGCCGTCGCGATCGGGCGGCGGCTCGGGCTGCCGCGCCGGATCATGGCGGTCCTGACCGGGGAAAGCCTGGTCAACGACGCGGCCGCGCTCACGCTGTACAAGATCGGGCTGGCCGCGGTGCTCGGCACCGCCGGGTCGATCGGGCACGGGTTCCTGGTGTTCCTGGTGGCGACCGTGCTGGGCATCGCGGTCGGGCTGGTGATCGGCGGGCTCGTCTCGCTGATCCGCCGGAAGCTCGACGACCCGCTGATGGAGTCGACTTTCGGCATCGTCGTGCCGTTCGCGGCCTACGTGACCGCGGAGCACCTGCACCCGTTCTCGGCCGACTTCAGCGGGTCCGGCGTGCTGGCCGTGGTCGCCGCGGGGCTCTATCTCGGACGGCGGTCACTGCGTTCCGACCCGGCGACGCGCATGCAGGACTCCTCTGTCTGGGCGACGATCGACGTGCTGCTCGAAGCGCTCGTGTTCGCGCTGATGGGCCTCCAACTGCCGTTCGTGCTCGACGGCGCCCACGCGGCTGCCCGCGGCGACGGCACCCTCGCGCTGGTGGCGGTGATCGTGCTGCTGGTGACCATGGGGATCCGCATCCCCTATGTCTTCCTTTCGAGCTACTTACCCAACGCGATGCGCCTGTTCGGCAAGGACCGCCAGGCGGGGCCGTGGCGGAGCCTGATGGTGGTCTCGTGGACCGGGATGCGCGGGGTGGTCACGCTCGCGGCGGCCGCCGGTGTCCCGCTGAGTACCCCTGGCCGCGCGGAGATCCAGCTGTTCGCGTTCACCGTGGCCATCGGCACCGTCCTGGTCCAGGGCCTGACGCTGCCCGCGCTCATCCGCAGGCTGAAGGTCCAAGATCCCGACGAGGCTTCGCGCGACGGGGCCGAAGAGCTCGAAGCCCGCAAGGCCGCGATGGACGCCGCCAAGGACCGGCTCGACGAGATCATGGCCGAGGCACTGTCCTCTATGGACATACCGGCCGAACGCGTCGACAAGGTCAAGACTCGGACAAAGGCACTCTTGGAGACGCGCTATCGCGGTGCGGTGGCGGCGATTTCCCTGTCCGCGGAGGAACGCGCGGCCAGCCCGCACACCGCCTTCGCGAAAGTCCGCCGCGACCTGCTGAACGCTCAGCGCGAAGCGCTGCTCAAGCAACACGGCGAGGGCAGGATCGACGACGACGTCCTGCGGAAGGTCCTGCGGGAACTGGACCTGGAGGAGCTCACGCTGTCCGAAGCGCCCAGCGCGCGGCTCAGCTGATCCGGCTCACGACTCGTGAGTGTTCCGGCCGCTTAGAACCGGCAGGAACACTCACGAGTCCGATGGCCGCTAGACGAACTCGTGCCGGACGATGGTCTGGTCGCGGCCGGGGCCGACGCCGATCGCGGACACGCGGGCACCGGACAGCTCCTCGATGCGCTCGACGTACCTGCGCGCGTTGAGCGGGAGCTCGTCGAACGTGCGGCAGCTGGAGATGTCCTCGAACCAGCCCGGCAGCTCTTCGTAGATCGGGACGGCGTGGTGGACGTCGGTCTGCGTCATCGGCATGTCGTCGGTGCGGAACCCGTCGACCTCGTAAGCCACGCACACCGGCACCTTCTCCAGGCTCGACAGCACGTCGAGCTTGGTGAGGAAGTAGTCGGTGATGCCGTTGACCCGCGTCGCGTAGCGCGCGATGACGGCGTCGAACCAGCCGGTGCGCCGGTTGCGGCCGGTGGTGACGCCGACCTCGCCGCCGGTCTTCCGCAGGTACTCGCCCGAGTCGTCGTTCAGCTCGGTCGGGAACGGACCGGCGCCGACGCGGGTGGTGTACGCCTTCAGGATGCCGAGCACGGTGTCGATCCGGCCGGGGCCGATGCCCGAGCCCGCGCTCGCGCCACCGGCCGTCGGGTTCGACGACGTGACGAACGGGTACGTGCCGTGGTCGACGTCGAGCAGCGTGCCCTGCGAGCCTTCGAGCAGTACGGTTTCACCGCGCTCGAGGGCCTTGTTGAGCTGCAGGCGCGTGTCGGCGATGCGGTGCGCGAACTTCTCGCCGGCGGCGAGGACCTCGTCGGCGACCTGGTCGACGTCGAGTGCCTTGCGGTTGTAGACCTTGACCAGCACCTGGTTCTTGAACTCCAGCGCGGCCTCGACCTTCTGCCGGAAGATCTTCTCGTCGAGCAGGTCCTGCACACGGACGCCCACGCGGGCGAGCTTGTCCTGGTAGCAGGGACCGATGCCGCGGCCGGTGGTGCCGATCTTCTTGGCCCCGAGATAACGCTCGGTGACCTTATCGATCTCCACGTGGTACGGCATGATCAAATGCGCGTCGGCGGAAAGCAGCAGACGGCTGGTGTCCACGCCGCGGGCCTCGAGCCCGGCGAGCTCGGCGAGCAGCACACCCGGGTCGACCACGACCCCGTTGCCGATGACGTTGGTCACCCCGGGGGTCAGAATGCCGGACGGGATGAGGTGCAGGGCGAAGTTCTCACCGTTGGGCAGCACGACGGTGTGACCCGCGTTGTTGCCGCCCTGGTAGCGGACGACCCACTGGACGCGGTCGCCGAGCAGGTCGGTGGCCTTGCCCTTACCTTCGTCGCCCCATTGGGCACCGATCAGCACGATGGCCGGCATGTGACACTCCAGATGTTCTGCAGGACAGGGTCGAATGCGCGTGTCGGTGACGACACTAGTGGCGCTGGTAAATGCCGGTGCATGAGCGTAACGGAGGACGCGGGCGTGCGTGGAGTGGTACTCGCTTGCGGGGGGTTTTCGGCCGGGTTCGCCGAGGCGGGCGACGTGCGGGTGGTGCCCGTCCCGGCGCGCCCCGGCAAGGCCGATGTTGACCCCTTGCTGGGGGAAAGCGACTGGTTCGTGGTCGCCGGCACCGACGCGGACCTCGCGGCCGTGGTCCTGCGACTGTTACGCAAAGAACAGTTGCACGGCGTGTCGGTGGGCTTCGTGCCCAGTTCGCCGCGCTCGGCGTTCGCCGAGATCTGGGGCCTGCCGACCGACCCCGCCGATGCGCTCGAACTGGCGCTGCACGGAGACGTCGACCCGGTCCCGCTGATCCGGAACGACTCCGGCGGCGTGCTCGTCGGGCGCGGCCGTATCGGGCCGGTCGACGGGGTCGCCTACTGCGACGAGAAGGTCGCGCTGCGTGGGGCCGCGAAGGTGATCGAGGTCGAGCCAGACGGCTCCGGCGGTCCAGGACTGACCGTCCGCGTGGTCCGGGGGGCACTGTTCAAGATGCCGCTGTTCAAGATGCCGCTGTTCAAGCACACGGAGACGTTCTCGACGCGGGCGTTCCAGCTCGGTGCCGACCCCGTTCAGCCGGAGAGCGACGGCGTCGTCTTCCCCCGTGCCGTGGAGAAGTGGACCTGGTACCGCCACACCGAGGACCTGCGGCTGGTCCGGCGCTAGAGGACCGACCTGCTCGGTCGCTGCTGAGAGCGACTCTCCGGACGGGCGGGCCACCGGTCCGAAAGTAGGGACTTTTGCCGCAAACCCGACGGCGCTGCCCTGCAACTACCGAACGTTTGCCTACCGACGGCAATATGTCACCCATAAGTGTTGTGTTTGCCACTTTCGTGTCTCAAGGTTACTAAGTCCCCACACCTGACACGAAGGCGGCAAAATGCTTACTAGGCGTTTTGTTAGTAACTCAGTCACAGCTCTGTTCGCGGCGACCGCGCTCACCGCCATGGTCGGTGGCGTAGCCGGCGCGACCCCGTCGGCCGGCGTCGCCACCGCAGGTATCAACGCGGTAGCGCAGACGTGTTCCCAGTCGTTTCTGCCACTGCCGGATCCGGCCTGCACCCCCGGCGCGACGAACCCGGACGTCACGCAGGCGACGATCGGCTCGACGATCTGCGTGTCCGGTTGGACAGCGACGGTCCGTCCGCCCACGTCCTACACGAACAAGCTGAAGACGCAGGGCATCGCGGACTACGGCTACACGGACACGAGCCTGTCGTCCTACGAAGAGGACCACTTCCTGCCGCTGGAGGTCGGCGGTTCGCCGAAGGACCCGAAGAACCTGTGGCCGGAGCCGCATTCCGGCACGAAGAACGCGTATTCGAAGGACAGCGTCGAGAACGCGGTGAAGAAGGCCGTCTGCGCCGGGACTGCGACGCTGTCGGCAGCGCAGCACGCACTGCTCACCGACTGGACGACCGCGCGAGCGGTCCTCGGCATCTGACTCGTGAGTGTTCCGGCCGGTTCTAAGCGGCCGGAACACTCACGAGCCGCAGGATCTCCCTGGCGACGATGTCGTTCTGCCGGAAGGGCAGCGCGTTCGTCCGAGGGCGGGTGAACGCCCCGGGCGAGCGCGCGCTGGTGTGCGGGCCGAGCGCGAACCGGCGCGGGTGCGCCTGCCCCTCGCTGTCGAGCAGGCGGGAGTCGGTGACGCGGGTGTGAATCCGGCCGGACGGCAGCTTTTCGCCGGACAGCACGTCGAGAACGGACTCCTCGCCGAGCGATCCGGCGTCTCGCATGGAGCGCAGCAGGGTGTCGGACGCCCGCCGCACGCTGGCGTTGGGCAGGCGCGCTTCGATCAGCGTCGCAGAGTCCACAGTGGATGGTTGACTGACACTGCCGCCGACGAACAGTTCGCGTTCCTCGTCGGCGTCGACTCGCATTTCCGCGCCGAGAAAGGAAACCACTCCGGCCTCGTGCAGGGCGAGGAGTTCCTCAAGCCGCCGGGGCGGCGGGCCGCTGGCGAAATAGCTGAAGAACCCGAACCACCATCCGTCCACATCGGATAGTTGCGAGCGGGCATCCACCCGGCCGGTGGCCAGCAGTCCGGGGAACTGGCCGACGACCGAAAGCAGCGCCATGAACGCGCCTAGGTCCGCGCTGAAGCGGACGTCCGCTCGACGCGCCAAGTCACCCTCGACGTACTCGCGGACGTGCTTGCCGAATTCCTCAGCCGTGTCGAATCGCTCGCCGTCCAGCGGCCTGTCGAGCTTGCGCAGGTCCACCCGGTCCTCCTCGGCAGGCACCGCGCGGAGGATCAGCGCGTCCATCTCGGGGGTGTCCCACGCCGCGTCGGCGAACGCGTCCGCGAAGACCGCGAAGTCAAGCCGGACCCGGTCCGGGTGCCCGGTGAACAGTTCGCTGTAGTAACCCCAGGCGATTTCCTTGGCCATATACGGCCAGACGTCGGCGCGGAAATCCCATTGCCCGGCCAGCTTCGTCAGCTTTTCGACCGCGTACGTGTCAAAGAACCTGGGCAACTGCAGGGGTTTTCCCTGTAGGCGGTACCCGGTTTTGGCGTGGTACGGCACTCCTCGCCGGGAACCGACGTGCAGAACCGGCTCGTTTCCGCTCGCGTGATAGCGCAAACCGCCGCCGGGCAACTCCTCGAACCGGCCGCCGCGCCCCTCGGTCAGCAGCAGCATGAGGTCGACGAACGCCAGCCCGAACCCGCGCACCAGAACGGTTTCACCCGGTTCCACGGCCGAGTAGTCCACGTCGGCCGTGTATCCGGCGGGGTAGTAGGCGAGCCCGTGCCGCTCGGCGAACGCCACCATCTCACTGTCGCGGTCATCCGGGTCGGCGTCGAGATGGCCGACGGTCATCAGCACGGTGTCCACCCGCAAGGGCTCCGCGACCCCGTCCAGCCAAACCTGCTGCCGCGGGCCGTCATCCGTCACGCGCACAGCGTGCTTCGCGTGGTTGACCACGGTGATCTCGTCGGGCAGTTCCGCGAGGACCCGCTGGTACACCCAGTCCAGATACGCGCTCTGCAACCGGCGGGTGGGGAACGACATCGTCGTCAGCGAGTTCAGCTCGTCGTGCAAGTCGGCGGCGACTTGCACGTCCAGAGCGCCGGTTCGCACCTGCTCGACCCACTCCGAGAGCGACGGACCCGGCCGTATCGGGCCCTCGATCTTCACCGTGTCGTCGGTGAACATCGTGACGTCCTCGGGCATCGAGTTCATCCGCAGCAACGGAGACTGGTCATAGCGCCAGACCCGGCCCGGCCCCGGTGGGAACGGGTCGATCAGATGGACCACGAACGGGCGGCGCCCGAGCAGCTCGGCCGCGTTGGCGGAAAGCCTTTCGAGCACGCAGATCCCTCGCGGGCCGGCGCCCACGATCGCTAACTCGAACGGCTCGTTTTCGGCCACGATTCGACGCTACGCGGAGAACCCGCCCGCCAGCGTCCATCTCACCCTGCGGACGTCGTTGCCGGAACCGTGGCCCGGGCGTAGTTGTCGAGGGAGAGCGATGAAAGGGCGGGGTCATGCCTGTTGAGTTCCTGGGGATCGGCGGCACCCACGACGGCTCGGAGACGAGCGCGCGGTCGGGTGGTGTGTTCGACAAGGAGTACACGCTGCGGCTCGCGCGGGCGCACGAGGACTTCGGCTGGGACAGGGTTCTGTTCGCCTACGGCTCGGGCTCGCCGGACCCGGCGCAGGCCGCCGCGTACGTCGCGACCAAGACCGAGAAGCTGCAGATCCTGCTCGCCCACCGGCCGAACGTGTCGTATCCGACGTTCGCCGCCAAGACGTTCGCCAGCCTCGACCAGATCTCCGACGGCAGGCTGACGGTCCACTTCATCACCGGTGGCAACGACCAGGAGCAGCAGCGCGAGGGCGACTACCTCACGAAGGACGAGCGCTACGCGCGGACGCGCGAGGCGATCCAGATCATCAAGAAGGCCTGGACTTCCGACGAGCCGTTCGGCTTCGACGGCGTGCACTACAAGTTCGCGGACTTCGTCAGCGACATCCGCCCGGTCCAGCAGCCGCGTCCGGGCGTGTCGTTCGGTGGCTCGTCGCCGGCCGCGTACGCCGCCGGGGGCGCCGAGGCCGACATCTACTGCCTGTGGGGCGAGCCGCTCGCGCAGACCGCCGAGCAGATCGAGTCGGTCAAGGCGGCGGCGTTGGCCGCCGGACGCACCGACGTCCCGCGGATCCAGGTCGCGTTCCGGCCGATCATCGCCCCGACCGAGGAGCTGGCCTGGGAAAAGGCCCACCGCACGGTCGACACCATCAAAAACCGCACGGCCGGCGGCAAGCCGCTGACCCGCCGCCACTCACTCACCGCCCCGCAGAACACCGGCTCCCAGCGGCTCCTTTCGCTGGCCGCGCAGGGTGAGCGCTTCGACCGTGCGTTGTGGACCCCCACCGCGGCGGCGACCGGCGGCGCGGGCAACTCGAACGCGCTGGTCGGCACGCCCGAGACCGTCGCGGCGGCCTTGCTCGACTACTACGATCTCGGCGTGGACATTCTCTCCGCCCGCGGTTACGACATGCTCGGCGACACCATCGACTTCGGCCGGTACGTCATCCCGATCGTCCGGGAGGAGGTCGCCAAGCGCGACGCCGCCAAGGCGCAGGTCCGGCCACAGGGGGCCGACGCGCTCGCGGTCGACGGGTGACCCTCGAGATCCGGCCGTATGCCGTCACCGATCCCGAAGCCGCGCCATTGCTGGCCGAGCTCGCCGAGGAGTACCTGACCCGCTACGGCAACACCACGGAGATCACCAAGTACCCGCCGGAGGTGTTCACCGAGGCCGACGGCGGCACGCTGCTGCTCGTCCGCGAGAACGGAGCCAGCGTGGCCGGAGGGGCGTTCATGCGCCACGACGAGCGCTCGGCCGAGCTGAAGCGGATGTGGACCCACTCCGCGCACAGGCGGCGGGGCCTGGCCCGGCTCGTGCTCGCCGAGCTGGAAGACGAGGCCAAGCGGCGCGGCTACCGCCGGATGTTCCTCACCACCGGTCCCAAGCAGCCGGAGGCGGCCGCGCTCTACACGGCGTCCGGCTACCGCAGCTTGTCGACGGAGGAACTCGACCCCGAGGGATACGGGCTTCTGGCGTTCGAAAAGGACTTATAGCCGCACCGCGCGGTCAATCTCACGTAAACCTGGCCAGTTCCCTACCCGTTGCCCTACCCAAGCCAAGATCAACAAGCGACACTGTTGACTTGGATTGACGCTTCGTAACCACCCCGTGACCGCTAAGGTCCCCAGGAGTGAACACGAACGGATGAAGGTACGGGGAGAACGCATATGACGGACGCAGCACCACGGGTCACGTTCCGGGAGGTCTTCGGGGTCGCCGAGTTCCGCTCGCTGTGGTTCGCCGAGCTGTTTTCGATCTTCGGTGACCAGCTGGCGAGGGTCGCGCTGTCGGTGTTGGTGTTCAACGAGACCCATTCGGCCGTCCTCACCGGCCTCACCTACGCGCTGACCTTCGCGCCGTCGCTGCTCGGCGGGATCTTCCTCACCGGCTTCGCCGACCGCTTCCCGCGGCGCGACGTGATGGTGGTCGTCGACCTCCTTCGGGGGCTCCTGATCCTGCTGGCGGCGCTCCCGGTACTGCCGTTCTGGGTGCTGTGCGTGCTGGTCGGCTCGATCTCGCTGCTCAACCCGCCGTTCAAGGCCTCCCAACTGGCCCTGCTGCCGCAGGTGCTGACCGGCGACCGGTTCATCGTCGGCCAGGCGATCCGCAACATCACCACGCAGTCCGCGCAGCTGGCCGGGTTCGCCGGGGGCGGGCTGCTGCTCATCGCGCTGAACCCGCACGTCGCGCTGGTGATCGACGCGGCGACGTTCGTGCTGTCGGCCGCGTTCGTCCGATTCGGACTGAGCGCGCGGCCGGCCGCGGCCAACGGGGTGCAGCGGAAGTCGTTCTTCGCCACCATCAGCGGCGGCGGACGCCTGGTGTTCGCCAGCTCCGGACTGCGCACGCTGGTGATGTTCACTTGGCTGATGGGACTGCTACCGGTCTACGAAGGAATCGCGGCGCCGTACGCGGCATCCGCGGGCGGCGGGTCGACGGCGATCGGCCTGCTACTGGCGGCCGACCCGCTGGGCAGCGTGATCGGCGCGGCTGTCTACACGCGCTGGGTGCCGGCGGCCGTGCGCCCGAGGCTGATCGGCGTGCTCTCGGCACTGGCCGCGGTGCCGCTGCTGTTCTGTTTCCTGCAGCCGGGGATGATCATCTCGATCCTGATGTTCATCCTGTGTGGAGCGTTCGGCACGGTGGCTCTGATGCAGGCGACGGCTTCGCTGACCCTCGCGGTGCCCGACGAGAACCGGGCGCAGGCGATGGGGTTGTCCAACACCGGGCTGACCACGGTGATGGGAGTGACCCCGCTGCTGGGCGGGATCGTGGCCGAACAGGTGAGTGCTCAGACGACGGTGGGGATCTTCGGTCTCGCCGGGCTGGCACTGACGATCCCACTGGCACTGGTGTGGCAGCGGAACCTCTCCACGCAACAGGGAAAGTGGCTCGAAAAAGATGCCGCACGCGCAGAACACGACTGACGTGTGTTCTACGCGTGGGCTCGCCTGCGCAGCCTTGCGGCGAACGCCCTACTTCACTGGTCCCTTGCGCGCATCGTGGCCACCCTTCGTTCGGCGTCCCCAGAAAAATACACACCTAAGGCCCTTGCCGACAGCCTGCAAATAGGCTGAAACTGTGTGTGAGCGTTAGCTTGCTGGGCGCAAGCACACAAGAGGCTGGGGGAAATATGATCACATCGGGGGAACCGACACAGCAGATTCGAATGCACAAAGTAACCGCATGGGCCTTGTGGACTCGGCCTAACCAGTGGATCGCCTTCACGGCGGTCACTGTGGGTGCAACATTGGTCCTCGCCTTGTCGGCCAGCCAACTCTTCCTGATCACCGGGAAACAGGTCGAGGCGTTCCTCGCGCTCATCCTTCTGGCCACCATCCAGGCCGAAGTGAGCCGCCGGGTAGAGCGCCAACGCCGTATTTTGAGCTCCGGCGGACATATCAATATGACATCGGTGTGGCTGCTGCCCGGAGGTCTACTGCTGCCGCCGCAGTTGGCTGTCGCGCTCGGCGCGATCCTCTACGGCCACCTCGCGTTCCGAAGCTGGGCCGGAACCCGCCCCGGTGAGGCCCACCGGGTCGTCGCCAACGCGGCGACCACGATCCTGTCGTCCTGCGCCGCCGGATTCACTGCCCAAGCCATCGCGGCGGACAACGTCACCACCACCTGCGTCGCAGCATGTGTGTTCTTCGTCACCAACGCCGTGCTCACCACCATCGGCCTCTACCTGGCCAACCCCAGCGCCGCGACGCTGAAGTCGTGCCTGGGCAGCGTGGACGACAACCTGCTCGAGCTCTCCACGCTGTGTGTCGGCGGCCTCGTCGTCGCCGTGCTGCCCTACCAGCCGCTGCTCGGCCTGCTGGTCATCCTGCCGCTGCTCGTGCTGCAGCGCTCCACTTTGGTCAAGCAGCTCGAAGAGCTGGCGACGACCGACCAGAAGACCCAGCTGCTCAACGCCGTCACCTGGCAGAACGGCGCCGAGCGCGAGATTTCCCGGGTGAAGCGCGAGGGCGGCAGCTTCGGCGCGCTGATGATCGACCTCGACTTCTTCAAGCGCGTCAACGACAACTACGGCCACCTGGCCGGCGACGACGTGCTCAAGGCCGTCGCCGCCCTGGTCAAGTCGGAAACCCGCACGCACGACCTGGCCGGCCGATTCGGCGGCGAGGAGTTCGTGGCACTGCTGACTTCGTCGACGAAGAACCAAGCCGTCGAGACCGCCGAGCGGATCCGACAGCGCGTGAGCGAACTCGTGATCCACACGCACAACAACGAGGGTGAAGCCGTGGTCATCGAGACCCAGACCGCGTCCATCGGGGTCGCGGAGTTCCCGCTCGACGGCTCCACCCTGGACGAAGTGATGGCGGCTGCCGACGCGGCCGTTTACGCGGCTAAACGCTCGGGCCGCAACCGTGTCATCAGTTCACCGGACCTGGCGCGCGTCACCGAACTGGCAGCGGTGGCTTAGCGGGTGGCCTAGTTCAAGCCAGCCCGGTCGCCTCGACGGCGGCCGGGTCGGAGTCCAGGAGCAGCTGGCGACACCGGTCGTACTCCTCGGTCTCGCCGATCTTCCCGGCGGCTTTCGCCAGGACGGCGACCGCGCGCAGGAAACCCTGGTTCGGCTCGTGTGCCCACGGCACCTCGCCGAAACCCTTCCATCCGTTGCGGCGCAACGCGTCCAGCCCTCGGTGGTAACCGGTGCGGGCGTAGGCGTACGCGGCGATGGTCTCGCCCGACTCGAACGCGTTCTCCGCCAGCGCCGCCCACGCGGCACTGAAGAACGGGTACTCGGCGGCGACGGTGGCGGGGTCGTTCCCGGCGTCCAACCCGGCCTGGGCGGCCGGGTGAGCGGGCAGGAGGGTGGGCTGAGGACCGAGCAGGTTGTGGGTCATGCCCTCATTCTGCTCTCTAGAAGAAGAGGCTCCCGAGTACCCCGCCGCCGGCGAGGACCAGTGCACCGATGATGACCGCGGCTACGACTCGTTTTCCCATCATGGCGCACGAGGATGCCCGGGTCTGCCACTCGGAAGCAAATTCGCCACTCTGATGGGTGACGCCGGACCTCGGCACGCGATGATTAGCGGCATGACAGAGGCAGTTGACGTGTCGGGGGTCGTCGAACCCGCCGAGCCCGCCGACCCCATCGAGCCGATCGAACCCGAGGTCATCCCCGGAAGCCCGATCGCGAAGACGAAGTTGTTCTTCCAGCTGCACTGGAAGCGCGGCGCTCCAGGACAAGCGACGCCGGACTGGGTGCTGCGGTTCTGCTACGGCATGTGGCTGGTGGCGTTCGGTTTCAAGCTGATCGGCTCGACGTGGGACATGTCGTGGCATTTCATGTGGATCCGCGACACCATGGCCCCGCCGCACCTGATCAACACCGTCGGCACGGTGATCATCATGGTGCTGGTGGTGATCCACAGCTACACGGGTCTGGGCTGCGACAAGCGTTCACTGCGACTGATGCAGGCAGGCACGATCGTCTTCCTGGTCGCCGCGCCGCTGGACGTCATCAACCACGCCGTCAACGGGCTCGACCTGACGGCGTGGAGCCCGTCGCACCTGATGCTGTACCTGGGCACGGCGATCATGCAGGCCGGTGTCATCCTCGGTTGGCTGAAGCTGGCGAAGCCGGGGCGGCTGCGCACCGGCGTGCTGCTCGCGCTGTGGGCGTTCTTCCTGGAGAACGCGTTCTTCGCCAACGGGCAGCAGGAGTACGGCATCCTCGGCCTGCGCGCATGGGAGCGCGGCACGCCCGAAGCCGAGCCTTCGCTGCTGAACTTCGCGGCGCAGCAGATCAAGCACCCGGTCGACCTCGCGGCGGTGACCCACTTCACGATGCCGATCCCGATGTGGGTGTACCCGCTGTGGGGGATCGCGGCGATGGCGCTGATCCTGGCGCTCACGCGCAAGACGATCGGCCGGCCGTGGGCGGCGACGGCGGTGGCCGGCGCGTACCTGACGTACCGGCTGCTGGTGTGGCCGGCGCTACTCGGCATGGGGTTCCCGGTGCCGACGGTCCCGTTCTACCTCGTATTCGTCGGGCTCTCGGTGGACCTGGCGTTCCGGATCGGCCGCGAGCACCGCGCGCTGACCGCCGGTGTCGGCGCACTGCTCGTCACGGCGTTCGGCTACGGGACGCTGTGGGTCCAGTCCCAGCTGCGGCCGTGGTTCCTCGGCGACGCGCACACGGAGTCGGCGCCGCCTGTCGCGTACTGGACCATCCCGCTGGCACTGGGGCTGATCGCCGTGCTCTGGTGGGCCGCCGGCCCCGTCACCCGCGCGCTTGCCGCCCACCGCGCCGCTGTGAGTTCCGTTTAGAGCGACGTGAAGGCCACCTTCACAGCATCAGACGCTGTGAAGGTGGCCTTCACGTCCAGCCAAACCAGGGTCAGCTGACGTGGTTGCCGGCGGACTTCAGGGCCTGTGCGGCCTCGGTGACGCGGGCGGCCATGCCGAGCTCGGCGGCCTTGAGGTAGCTGCGGGGGTCGTAGACCTTCTTGTTGCCGACCTCGCCGTCGATCTTCAGCACGCCGTCGTAGTTCTTGAAAAAGTGATCGACGATCGGGCGCGTGAACGCGTACTGCGTGTCGGTGTCGACGTTCATCTTGATCACGCCGTACGTCAGCGCGGCGTGGATGTCGGCGATGTCCGAGCCGGAACCGCCGTGGAACACGAAGTCGAACGGCTTCGAGCCCTCGGCCATGCCGAGCTTCTTGATGGCCGTCTCCTGGCCGCCCTTGAGGACCTCCGGGCGCAGCTTCACGTTGCCCGGCTTGTAGACGCCGTGCACGTTGCCGAAGGTCGCGGCCAGCAGGTAGCGGCCCCGCTCACCGGTGCCGAGCGCGTCGATGGTCTTCTCGAAGTCCTCGGAGCTGGTGTAGAGCTTGTCGTTGATCTCGTTGGCGACGCCGTCCTCTTCACCGCCGACGACACCGATCTCGACCTCGAGGATGATGTGCGCGGCGGCCGCCTTCTCCAGCAGCTCCGCGGCGATCTTGAGGTTCTCGTCCAGCTCGATCGCCGAACCGTCCCACATGTGCGACTGGAACAGCGGGTTCTGGCCGTTCTTGACCCGCTCGGCCGAGATCTCCAGCAGCGGGCGGACGAAGCCGTCGAGCTTGTTCTTCGGGCAGTGGTCCGTGTGCAGCGCGACGTTGACCGGGTACTTCGCCGCGACGACCTGAGCGAACTCCGCGAGCGCGGCCGAGCCGACGACCATGTCCTTGACCGACTGGCCCGACGCGAACTCCGCGCCGCCGGTGGAGAACTGGATGATCCCATCGCTCTCCGCCTCGGCGAACCCGCGCAGGGCGGCGTTCAGGGTTTCCGACGAGGTGACGTTGATGGCCGGGTAGGCGAATTCGCCCGCTTTCGCCCGGTCGAGCATCTCCGCGTACACCTCGGGGGTGGCGATGGGCATCTCTGGTCCTCCTAGGAATGACTTTGGCGCCTTCGGCCGCATCGTACGAGGTCGGCGGAGCGAGCACACTGGTCGTATGCCCATATAGCGTGCTGGAACGGCATGCGCGGCGTTCGTGAAGGCCACCTTCACCTCGTCTGACGCGGTGAAGGTGGCCTTCACGAGACGTCAGCCCAACAGTTCGGCGGCCAGGGCGCGGTAGGTGGGAATCGGGTCCTCGTTGAGAACCTGCAGGTTGACGTGGTCGGCTCCGGCGTCCAGGTGCGCGGTGACGCCGGCGGCGATGGTCTTCGCGTCGCCGTGCAGCACCAGCGCGTCGACGAGCTTGTCGCTGCCGCCGTCGGCGATGTCCTCGTCGGTGTAGCCGAGGCGACGCCAGTTGCCGGTGTAGTTCGACAGCCCTAGGTACATGCTGATGCCCGGGCGGCCGATCGCGCGGGCCTTCTCCGGGTCGGTCTCGAACACGATGTGCTGCTCGGGCGCGAGCAGTTTGCCCTCGCCGAGAATCTCGCGCGCCTGGCGGGTGTGCTCGGGAGTGACGAGGTACGGGTGCGCTCCGCCGGCGTGGTCCGCGGACAGCTTCAGCACCTTCGGCCCGAGCGCGGCGAGCACGCGGCCGTCCACCGGGACGCCGGCCTCGTCGAGCTGGCCGAGGTATTCGACGAGCTTGTCGTACGGCTTCTGGTAGACCTGGGTGTGCTCCGGGTGACCGATGCCGATACCCAGCAGGAAACGGCCGGGGTGCTTGGCGGCGACGCGATGGTAGGCCGCGGCGACCTTGGCGGCGTCGTCCTTCCAGACGTTGACGATGCCGGTGGCCAGCACGATCGTCTTGGTCGCGTCCAGGAGGCGCTCGATGGCTTCGAGGTCGCCGTCGGGTGAGCCGCCTACCCAGATCGCGCCGTAACCGAGGTTCTCCACCTCGGCCGCGAACTCGCCGGTGAGCCCTCCGAGGTGCCGCCAGATTCCGATCTTGCCCAGTTCGATAGCCATGTTCCTGCACAACGCGCCGGGGGCCGGTTTTCGTCCCGCGATCTCATCCTGTGGACCACACACGAGTCACGCTACGTTCGAGGCATGGCGAAAATTGGTAACAGTGATCTGGACGTCTACGGCCTCAACCTCGGCGGCAACGTGTTCGGCTTCACGGCCGACCAGGAGCAATCCTTCGCCGTCCTGGATGCCTACGCGGCAGCCGGCGGCAACTTCATCGACACGGCCGACACCTACTCGGCGTTCGCTCCGGGCAACGTCGGCGGCGAGTCCGAGACCATCATCGGCAACTGGCTGGAGAAGCGCGGCCGCCGTGACGACATCGTCATCGCGACGAAGGTCGGTTCGTGGGGGGAGCGCCCCGGCCTGTCGGCGGCGAACATCGCGGCCGCCGCGGACGACTCGCTGCGCAGGCTCAAAACCGACCACATCGACCTCTACTACGCGCACCGCGACTACGACGAGACCCCGCTGGAAGAGACACTCGGCGCGTTCGACGCCCTCGTGAAGTCCGGCAAGGTGCGCTACATCGCGGCGTCGAACTACACCGCCGCCCGGCTCACCGAAGCACTGTCCATTTCGGACAGAGAAGGTTTTGCGCGATACGTGGCACTCCAGCCGGAGTACAACCTCGTCAAGCGCGAGTACGAGCAGGAGCTTGCCGGGACGATCGAGCGTGAAGGACTGTCGACCCTGCCGTATTTCGGGCTGGCGTCGGGTTTCCTGACCGGCAAGTACCGGTCTGCGGACGCCTCGGCGAGCAGCCCCCGTGCCAAGGGTGCGCTGGCCTACCTGGACGACCGGGGCGAGCGCGTCCTCGCCGCGCTGGACGAGGTCGCACATGCCCACGGCGTCCCCGTGGCCTCGGTGTCGCTCGCCTGGCTTGCCGCCCAGCCGACGATCGCCGCGCCGATCGCCAGCGCCCGCACCACCGCCCAGCTCGCCGAAATCCTGCCGTCGGTCGACCTGAAGCTGGCCGACGACGAACTCTCCGCCCTCTCCGCCGCCTCCGCGTAGGCCCTTTTGTGGCTCTTCGGTCGTATGCGTGGGTGCTGGCTTGCTGTGGACTGGCTGCGTTTTACCGCGACAAGGGCTGGGACGGGCGGTGTACGGCGAATGCCGGTGTCCGGAGCTGGGTGTGGGACTCGTCGGTCTGGCTGTGGGACTCGCCCTCGCTGAATGTGGGACTCGCACAGCGCGTCGGCGAGTCCCACACTCCGGCCCGGCGAGTCCCACGTTCAACCCGACGAGTCCCACATTCGCTGACAGCCGACCGCACCCGCTGACCTCAAGAACCTCACCAGCCACTGAGGCGTCGCGGACCCACACATACGACAACAAGAGCCACTTTTGTACTTCTGTGCCCTCCTTGAGCTCTCAACCAGGGCACTTTTGTACAAAAATGCCTTCTTACTCGCGGGTAGCCTACTGGGAGTAGGTTGGGGTACGGTGCCTCTACCAGCGGATTCAAGGAGGCACCCATGGCCAGGGGCAACGGCGTCAACGGCAAGGTCGTGCTGATCACCGGCGCGGCACGCGGGATCGGCGCCGGACTCGCCGAACGCCTCGCCGCTCGCGGCGCGAAGGTGGCACTCCTCGGCCTCGAGGCCGAGGAGCAGCAGAAGGTCGCGGATCGGATCGGCGCGAGCGCCCACGCGTGGGAGGCCGACGTCACCGACTGGGACGCCCTCGAGCGGGCCACCGCGGGCGTGGTCGAGCACTTCGGCGGCATCGACGTCGTGATCGCCAACGCGGGCATCGCGACCACCGGTTTCGTCCGCTCGGTCGACAAGGCCGCGTTCGAGAAGGTCATCGAGGTCGACCTGCTCGGCGTCTGGCGCACCTTCCGAACGACCCTGCCGCACGTCATCGAACGCAAGGGCTACTTGCTCGCGATCTCCTCGCTCGCCGCGATCACCCACGCGCCCGGCATGGCGAACTACGCCGCCGCGAAAGCCGGCGTCGAGGCGTTCTCCAACAGCCTGCGCGCCGAAGTCGCGCACCTCGGTGTGAAGGTCGGCGTCGCACACCCGACCTGGATCCGCACGGACCTGGTCGAGAGCGCCGACGCGCACCCGGTGTTCGGCAAGCTCCGCGGCGGGATGCCGGGCCTGCTCGGCAAGACGTACCCGCTCGACGTCGCACTGGACTGCCTCGAAGCCGGAATCCTCAAGCGCGCCAGGACGATCCACGTCCCGCGCTGGGTCGGCGCGCTGAAACTCATCCGCGCGTTTCTGCCGCCGATCATCGAACTCGGCTCCCGCTTCCAGGTGCCCGCCGCGGACAAGGCCGCGCTCGAAGACATCAAAGCGCGCGGCGCCTACGAAGCCTCGGTGACAGGCCATGCCGGACGGGCCGCGACGCGCAATAATTGACGCCTCGACAACAGGAGGTGCGGATGTCCCGCCGCGACCAGATCCGGATGAACCACGACGAAGTGCTCGCGTTCTTCGCCGTGCAGAAGGTCATCAACGTCGCCACGATCGGCCCGAACGGACGGCCGCACGTCGCGCCGCTCTGGTACTTCCCGCAGGGCGACAAGCTCGCGACCTGGACCTACGGCAGCTCGCAGAAGATGGCGAACCTGCGGCGCCTCCCGGAGGCGACCGTGCTCATCGAGGACGGCGACTCCTACGAGACGCTGCGCGGGGTGTCGCTCGAAACCGACGTCGAAATCCTCGAAGACACCGAGGTCGTGGCCACCATGGGCATCGCGCTCATGCAGCGCTACGCCGGCGGCTCGCCGGGCGACCCCGCACCCGACGAGCTCAAGGCGTTCATCCACGGGCAGGCCGCCAAGCGCGTCGGACTGATCTTCACTCCCACCAAGACCGTGACCTGGGACCACCGCAAGCTCGGCGGCACCTACTAGCTCACCCGCGCGGGTGCTTGCTGGGTGCTTGCAGCCTTGACACGTCCGCCGGGGTGGCTCATGCTACTTATGGGTAACAGTTACTAAAGGTAACACGTAGCCACCCCGACGCCGTGGAGGACCAGCACATGACCGAGCACGTCAAAGTCGTGATCGTGGGCACCGGGTTCTCCGGACTCGGCCAGGCGATCCAGCTCGCCAAGGCCGGCATCCACGACTACGTCATCCTGGAGAAGGCCGACGAGGTCGGCGGCACCTGGCGGGACAACTCGTACCCCGGCTGCGCGTGCGATGTGCAGTCCCACATGTATTCGTTCTCCTACGAGCAGAACCCGGACTGGTCCCGGTCGTTCTCGCCCCAGCCGGAGATCTTCGAGTACCTCAAGGGCGTCGCGGACAAGCACCGACTGCGCGAGAAGACCCGGTTCGGTGTCGAGATCACCGGCGCGCACTGGGACTCCGCGGCCCGCACCTGGACAATCGCCACGAAGTCCGGCGACGAGTACGTCGCGCAGTTCCTGGTCTCCGGGGTCGGCGGCCTGCACATCCCGCAGGTCCCGAAACTGCCCGGCATCGAGAAGTTCCAGGGCCAGACCTGGCATTCCGCGCAGTGGAACCACGAGTTCGACCTCAAGGGCAAGCGCGTCGCGGTGGTCGGCACCGGCGCCTCGGCGATCCAGTTCGTGCCACGGATCGCGCCGGACGTCGCCGAGTTGACGCTCTTCCAACGCACGCCGCCGTGGATCATGCCGAAGCCCGACCACGAGATGGCCGGCTGGGCGAAGACGCTGTTCAAACGCGTCCCGGGCGCCCAGCGGCTCTACCGCGCCGCCGTCTACTGGAGCCGCGAAGCACAGGGACTCGGCTTCAACGGCCACCCCGTGATCATGAAGGCCGGCGAGGTCATCGCGAAGCGGCACATCGGCAAGGGCATCAAGGACCCGGCGCTGCGCCGCAAGGTGACGCCGGACTACACCATGGGCTGCAAGCGGGTCCTGCTCTCCAACGACTACTACCCCGCGCTGGCCAGGCCGAACGTCCAGCTGAACACCGACGGCGTCCGCGAGGTCCGCGCGCAGTCCATCGTCGACGACGCCGGCGTCTCCCACGAGGTCGACGCGATCATCTACGGCACCGGCTTCCACGTCACCGACGCGCTGGAGTACCTCGACATCACCGGCATCGACGGCCGCAGCCTCGCCAAGGAGTGGGCGGCCGAGGGTATGCGGACGCACAAAGGGATCGTCGTTTCCGGCTTCCCGAACCTGTTCTTCCTCCTCGGCCCGAACACCGCGCTCGGCCACAACTCGGTGGTCTTCATGATCGAGTCGCAGGCGAAGTACGTAGTCGACGCGATCAAGCTGGCGGACTCGCACGACGCCGCCGCCATCGACGTCCGGCCGAGTGTGCAGGACAAGTTCCAGGCCGAGATCCAGGAAAAGCTGATCAAGGGCGTCTGGACCCAGGGCGGCTGCAAGAGCTGGTACCTCGACGCCAAGGGGGTGAACCGGACGATCTGGCCCGGGTTCACCTGGCGGTACTGGCTCGAGACGCGGAAGGTCGACGCGAGCGACTTCGAACTCAGCGGGAGGGCGCGATGAGTGCCGAGCCGGTCGACGACCACGAGCAGATCGTCCTGCACGCACGAGATGTGTATTTCGACCTCTCGAAACTGCCGATGCACTGGGTTCCGGGCGAACCGCAGGTCACGCACACGATCAATGTGCTGCATCTGGCGCTGCCGGAGGGCGAACGCTGGTTCGTGGAGCTGTTCAAGGAAGCCGTCCCGCTGATCAAGGACGACAGGCTGCGCGAAGACGTCCTCGGCTTCATCGGCCAGGAAGCCGTCCACGCCGAAGCGCACAGCGCCGCGGCCGACCACCTCCAGGCGTGCGGGGTCGACGTCCAGCCCTACATCAGCCAGATGGAGTGGATGTTCCGGAAACTGCTCGGCGACCGCGGTCTCACCGGCCGCAAGCGCGAGGAGTGGCTCATCGAGCGGCTGGCGATCGTCGCCGCGATCGAGCACTACACGGCGTTCCTCGGCCAGTGGGTGCTCGACTCGGCCCCGCTGGACGCCGCCGGCGCCGACGAAACCATGCTCGACCTGTTGCGCTGGCACGGCGCGGAGGAGGTCGAACACCGCTCGGTGGCCTACGACCTGTTCCAGCACCTCGACGGCCGCTACGGCCGCCGCGTCCGCACGATGACGCTGGTGACGCCCGTGCTGGCCTGGGTTTTCCTTCGCGGGACCCGCTATCTGGTGGCACACGACCCAATGCTGGTCGGTGGCAAGGTGTCCTGGCGGGTCTACCGGCGAGCGAGCAAGCAGGGGCTGCTGCCGACCGGACGTCAACTGATGCGGGAGATCACGCCGTACTACCGGCGGTCCTACCACCCGAGGAAAACCGGCAACACCGAGCAGGCCGTGGCGTATCTGGCGACTTCGCCGGCCGCGCGGGCGGCTGATGCGAGCCAGTGACCGAACTCCCCCGCTTCCCCCGGCATCTGTACGGAAAACCGCGGGCCGACCGGCTGATGGCCTCGCTCACCGGGATCGCCGCCGCCTACCGGTGGGTCAGCGGGGTCAGCGGGCGGTACCGCCCGCCGGTGACCGAGTTCGACCGCGACCTCGTGCTGCGCATCGAAGCCGCCCGCACGGAGGCCGAGGGCGTCGTCAGTCTGCGGCTCGTGCCGCTCGACCAGGCGCCGCTGCCGGTCTGGCGGCCTGGCGCGCATCTCGACCTGCGGCTGCCGTCCGGCCGGGTCCGGCAGTACTCGCTGTGCGGGGACCCCGAAGACCGCACGTACTACCGGATCGCCGTCCGCCGCATCCCGACCGGTGAAGGCGGCTCGCTCGAGGTCCACGAAAAGCTGCGGGCCGGCTCGGTGGTGACCGTCCGCGGGCCGCGCAACGCGTTCCCGTTCGTGGCGTCGCCGCGGTACCTGTTCGTCGCGGGCGGGATCGGCATCACCCCGATCCTGCCGATGGTCCGCCGAGCCGCGGCCACTGGCTCCGGCGTCGACTGGCGGCTCGTCTACACCGGCCGCGACCGCGCGTCGATGCCGTTCCTGGCCGAGCTCGAGGCGCTGGACACCGACCGGGTGTGGATCCGGCCGGACGACGAGTTCGGCATCCCCGCGTCCGGCTCGGAGCTGCTGGAAGGCATGCCCGAGGGGGCGAGCGTCTACTGCTGCGGGCCGGTCCCGATGATCACCGGAATCCGCCTCGACCTGGCGTCGAGCACCGGGCAGGCGGTGTACTTAGAGCGGTTCTCGACGCCGCCGATCGTCAACGGCAAGCCGTTCCAGCTCGAACTGCGGCGGACCGGCGTCACGCTCGATGTCCCGGCAGACCGCTCCGCGCTCGACGTCGTGCGTGAAGCCCTGCCGGATGTGGCGTACTCCTGCCGGCAGGGCTTCTGCGGGACCTGCGCCGTCCGCACCCCGGCCGGGGAAAGCGTGCGGATCTGCGTCGCGCGCGAACCGGGCGGGACGCTGGTGCTGAATCTCTAGTGGTTCTAGCTCTGGGGGATCCAGGCACCGATCCTCGGCACGAACCCGCGGATGTTGCGCTCGGCCAGCGCACCTTCGAGGTGGTACGGGTCGGTGTCGAGGATTATCCGCAGCGCGGCTTCGTCCGAGGCCTGGAAGAGGATGACACCACCGGTGTCGTCGGCGAGCGGCCCGCCGACGGCCACCACGCCGTCGTCGGCCAACGCCGTCAGCCAATCCCGGTGCCGCGGCCGCACGTCGGCGAATTTCTCCTGCACGTAACGGGTTTCGACCAGGAACCAAGCCATGACGCCTCCAAGATCCGACAAACGCTGTGCTTACCCGACGTTACCGACCTGGATCCAGATCGTGAGCGCGGGTTCCCACAGTTTGAAATGTGTCAATACCGTGTCAACCCGATACGCTAGCTGTGCGTATGGCCAGATATGACGGTCCATTCGCACACCACAGTCAACCCGGCCGAGCTTCGCCGGTACGGTCGGACAAAGATCGAAGACGGGCGGGGGTCCATGCCGGACGACGGCGACGAGCACAACGGTGCGGGACAGCAGAGCGTGGTCGAGCAGAGTGTCGAAGCGACGTTCTCGCACCTACGCACCATGGACGGGCCAGCCGCAGGACCGCCAGAGGCGGCTGCGGCGGCCCCGCTGACGCTGGAGGACCTCTACCGCACCCATCGGATGCGCCTGGTCCGGCTCGCGATCCTGCTCGTCGACGAACCCGCGACCGCCGAAGACGTCGTCCAGGAGGCGTTCACCGGCCTGCACCGCAACTGGAGCAGGCTCCGCGACGCCGCCGCGGCCGTCGGTTACCTGCGCACCGCGGTCGTCAACGGGTCACGCAGCGTGTTGCGCCGCCGCAAGACGGCCCGGGAGTACGTGCCGCCGCACGCGGTCAACGCGCGTTCGGCCGAAAGCCTGGCGATGCTGTCCACCGAGCACCAGGCCGTGGTCAGCGCGCTGTCGAAGCTGCCACCACGCCAGCGCGAGGTCCTGGTCCTGCGGTATTACGGCGGTTTGTCCGAAGCCGAGATCTCCGAAGCCGCCGGTATCTCGAAGGGCACCGTCAAATCAACCGCCAGCCGGGCGCTCGAGGCGTTGCAGAAAGCGATGCAGTCACCGAACTGATACGCCGGTCGGAGTGATACTCGGAGTTACTTCCCCATGCTTGGTCCAGACCAATATATGCTGGGCGGCGTGAAGGGCACCGGAGACTTTGTGATCACGGGCGGGCGGCTTGCCGGTCCGACCCGAGTGCTGGACGACGGCTGGCTGGCGGTCACCGGGGGGTTGATCTCCGAAGTAGGGCAGGGGACCCCGCCCGAAGGCCACCAGGTGGACGTCGGCGGGGCGCTCGTCGTACCAGGTTTCGTCGACACGCATTGCCATGGCGGCGGTGGCGGGTCGTTCTCCAGCGGGGATCCGGACGAGCTCGCGCTCGCCGTCCGGGCCCACCGGGGGCACGGCACGACCACGATGCTCGCCAGCCTCGTGTCCGATCCGGTCCACGCGCTGTGCGACCAGATAGCCGCACTGCGTGAGCTCGTGCAGGACGGCGAGGTGCACGGCATCCACCTCGAGGGCCCGTTCATCTCCCATGCGCGCTGCGGTGCCCACGACCCGGATGCCCTGCTGGAACCCGACACGGCGACGGTCGCCACGCTCCTGGACGCCGGGCGGGGCGACATCCGCATGGTCACGCTGGCCCCGGAGCTGCAGGGCGGGGTCAAAGCCGTCCGCCAGCTCACCGAGTCCGGCGTGATCGCCGCGCTCGGGCACACCGACGGCGTGGAGGAGCAGCTCCGGCCCGCCATCGACGCCGGCGCCACCGTGGCCACGCACCTGTTCAACGGCATGCGGCCGCTGCACCACCGCGAGCCCGGCCCGGTCGGGGTCCTGCTCGACGACGAGCGGATCACCGTCGAGCTGATCTGCGATCTCGTGCACATTCACCCGACCGTGGTGCATCTCGCGGCCAAGCACGCCGGGAAGCGCCGGACCGTCCTGATCACCGATGCGATGTCGGCCACCGACGCCGCCGACGGCGCGTACCGGCTCGGCCGGCTCAAGGTCAACGTGGCCGACGGGGTCGCGACTTTGGCCGATACCGGCGCGCTCGCCGGCAGCACGCTCACCATGGACGCGGCGTTCCGGAACATGGTGCGTGGCGCGAAACTGGACATCCTGGACGCGGTGCACGCGACCTCGGCGAAACCGGCCGAACTGCTCGGCATCGATGACCGCACCGGCTCGCTGCGCGCGGGCCTCGCGGCGGACATCGTGGTGCTCGACGGCGAGCTGCGGCCGATGAAGGTGCTGCGTCAAGGCAACTGGGTCAGCGGGGTAGGCAGCGAGGTCGGCACAGTGGAGACAGCTACCGTAGGACAATGAGCGAGCCGAAGGACCCGGAGCGGCTACTGGCCGATGCGCTGCGTGCGCAAGCCGTGTTCGCGCCGCAGCCCGAACGGCCGCCGGTCGCCCCGGTGGACCCGCCCACGACGGACATCCCGCTGAACCCGGCCGCCCAGACCAGCGATACTGAGGGGCTTCCGCCGCAGTACGGGCTGCTGTCCGGCGCCGGGGCGGATTCGCTCGAGCGCGAACGCGCGGCGCTGGATTCGGCAACCGGTTCCGCCTCGCGGCCCGTTGTGCCCGCGGGTGTCCTGGACCCGCCGACCGTGCGCACCGGAAGCATCCAGCCGACCAGCGTGCCGCTGCCGGTGCATTGGGTGCTGCTGCTCGCGATCCTGCTCGGCCTCGCGGCCGGCTCGGTGATCGGCCTGCTCACGCTGCTTTGAGCAGGTCATCCGAAGTACACAGGGTGACCCTGTACCGTTTTAAGTGTGATTCTTGCGCAGAGCACCGCGAACATGTCCATCGTGCCGGACTGGCTGAACCCTGAGCACATGCTTTCCGGGCTGACTCCGACTGTCATAGCGGTGCTGTGCCTGGTCATCTTCATCGAAAGCAGCATTTTCCCGGTGCTGCCCGGCGACTCCCTGCTGTTCACCGCGGGGCTGTTCATCGCCAACGACACGCTGAAAGCGCCGCTGTGGCTGGTGTGCGTGCTGGTTTCGGCGTCCGCGCTGCTCGGTAACGCGGTCGGCTACTTCATCGGCTACAAGGTCGGCCCGGCGCTGTTCAAGCGCGAGGATTCGCGGTTCTTCAAGCAGGCGTACGTCGAGCAGACGCACGCGTTCCTGGAGAAGCACGGCCCGAAGGCGATCGTGCTCGCCAGGTTCGTCCCGTTCGTGCGGACGTTCATCACCTGGATCGCCGGCATCGGCCGGATGGACCCGAAGCGCTACTTCACCTACACGGTCATCGGCGGGATCGCGTGGGCCGCCGGGATCACCATCCTCGGCTCACTGCTGGGCCACATCGACTTCATCAAGAACAACGTCGACTCGATCTTCATCGTGATCGTGCTGATCTCGGTCATCCCGATCGGCCTGGAGTACCTCAAGGCCCGCCGCGGCAAGAAGGCGAACGCCGGGGCGCAGATCCCCGCCGAGAACGCCGCCGAAGTCACCCAGCAGATCCCCCGCATCGACAACTGACCCGCGTCCGCAACTGCTTCCCACTTTTGCGCTTTTATGCGGTCTCTTAGTTTCTAAGAGACCGCAACTCGCCGTCGAGTTGCGATGAACGTGGGACTCGTCGGGCCGGAGCGTGGGACTCGCCGGTGCCCGCTTGGGTTAGTCCATGGCGAACATGGAGCCGGGGTTGAAGAGGTTCTCCGGGTCGAGGGCAGCCTTGATCTGGCGGTGGACGCGCAGGCCGACCGGGCCGATCTCGCGTTCGAGCCACTCGCGCTTGATCTTGCCGACGCCGTGTTCGCCGGTGACCGTGCCGCCCAGCGACAGACCGATCTCGAGGATCGCGTCGAACGCCTTTCGAGCCCGCGCGAACTCGTCGGCGGAGTCCGGGGAGTAGACGATCGTGGGGTGCATGTTGCCGTCGCCGGCGTGGCCGACCACGGCGATCCGCAGCCCGACCTCCTCGCTGACCCGCTCGCAGCCGGCGATCAGTTCGGCGATGCGGGTCCGGGGCACGGAGACGTCGTCGGTGAGCCAGACGCCGTAGATCTCCAACGCCGTCAGCACGACCCGCCGCGCATGCAGGAGCATGTTGCCCTCGGCCAGGTCGTCGGTCGAATACACCAGGTCCGCACCGCAATCGGTACAGATCTGTTCCAGCGCGGCGATCTCCCGCGTCGCTGTCTCGGCGCCCGCGTCGGACTGGGCTAGCAGCAGCGCCTGGCAGTCGGAGCCGGTGCCGAGGTCGGTCTTGAGGTAGGCCTCGGCCGCCTTGATCGACGTCGCGTCCATGATCTCCAGCAACGATGGAACGAGTCCCTCCCGCACCACCCGTGCGACGGCCTCACCAGCGGCTTCTGTGCTGCTGAAGCCCGCGACCAGGGTGCACGGCGCCTGCGGCAGCGGCTTGAGCGCGAGCGTCGCCTGCGTAATGACGCCGAGCGTGCCCTCACTGCCGACGAACAGCCGCGCCAGGTCGTACCCGGCGACGCCCTTGACCGTGCGACGCCCGGTCTTCAACAGCGACCCGTCGGCGAGCACAACCTCCAAGCCCAGCACCGAATCCGTGGTGACGCCGTACTTCACGCAGCACAGCCCGCCCGCGTTCGTGGCGAGGTTGCCGCCGATCGTGCACCAGTCGTAGCTCGACGGGTCCGGTGGATAGAACAGCCCGTGCTTCTCCACCGCACCGCGGAAGTCGAGGTTCACCACGCCCGGCTGGACGACGGCGAGACGGTTGCCCGCGTCGATCTCGACGATCTCGTTGAGCTTGGTCAGCACCAGCACCACGCAGCCGTCGATCGCGTTGGCGGCGCCGGACAGCCCGCTGCCGGCACCGCGCGGCACGATCGGCACGTGGGCTTCGGCGCAGGCCCGCACGGTCGCCCGCACGCCGTCGACGTCCTCCGGCAGCACCACTGCCAGGGGTTTCCCGACCGGGGCGAGCGGCATCATGTCGTGTGAATAGCTCGCGGTGACGTCGTCGTCGGTGAGCACGGCGGCCTTGCCGAGCTCCTCACGCAGCCTGCTGACCAAAGCGTCGTTGCCCATACCTTCATGCTAACCGCCACTAGGTCCGCACTACGGAATTACTTTTCCGATTCAGTAGCAAAATTACCTGAGCCCCCGTGTACGCCAGCAGCGCCGCACCCAGCCACGCGGTGACGTGGAGCCCCTGGACGAAGGCCTCGCGAGCGGCGTTGAGCAGCGACTCCGCAGCCTCGCCCGAGAGATGCGACGCCGTGGCCGACGCGCCACCGAGCGTCTCGCGAGCGGAGTCCGGCGTGCCGGCGGGCAACCCCGCCCGATAGACAGCGGTGGCCACACTGCCCAGGATCGCCGTGCCCAGCGCGCCACCGAGCTCGTAACCCGTCTCGGAGATCGCCGATGCGGCCCCGGATCGCTCGATCGGCGCGACCGAGATGATCAGGTCGTTCGTCAGCGTCTCGGCCAGTGCGACGCCGACGCCGACCAGCGCGAACGCCACGACCAGGATCGCCAGCCCCGAGTCCACGCCGAGCTGGGTCAGCCCGAGGAAACCGGCTGCCGCGACCAGCAGCCCGCCGCCGATGAGCCGCGGAATCGGGATCCGCTTGGCGAGCTGAGCCGCCAGCAGCGCGCCGGCGACCCCGCCGACCATTCCCGGCAGGAGCCACAGTGCCGCCTTGACCGGCGAGAGACCCAGCACCAGCTGCAGATACTGCGGGATCAGGAACAGCATCCCGACCAGCGCGAACACGCCGAGCAGGTTCGTCGCGACGGACACACTGAACGCGCGGTTGCGGAACAGTTCGAGGTCCAGCATCGGGTTTTCCAGCGCGCGCTGGCGCCGGACGAACACCACGCCGAGCCCGAGCCCGGCCAGCAGGCTCACCGCCGCGAGCACGGTGACCCCGTGCTCGGCGATCAGCTTGATGCCGTAGACCACCGGCAGCACCGCCGCCAACGAAAGCACCGCCGACAGCACGTCGAACTTGCCGGGATGGCCATCGCGGGCCTCCGGCAGCATGAACGGCCCGGCGACCAGCAGCACGACCATGACGGGCACGTTGATCAGGAAGACCGAACCCCACCAGAAGTGTTCGAGCAGCCACCCGCCGAGGACCGGCCCGAGCGCCATCCCCCCGGAGAACCCCGCGCTCCATACCGCGATCGCGAAGCGGCGCTGGCGGTCGTCGAGGAAGATCGTGCGGATCAGCGAGAGCGTCGACGGCATGAGCGTCGCCCCGCCGACGCCGAGCAGCGCGCGGGCGGCGATGAGCATGAGCGGGCTGGTCGAGAACGCGGCGAGCACCGACGCGGCCCCGAAGGCCACGGCGCCGGCGAGCAGCAGCTTCCGGCGGCCGATCCGGTCGCCGAGCGTGCCCATCAGGACCAGCAGCCCGGCGAGCATGAACGAGTAGATGTCGACGATCCACAGCTGCTCGACCCCGCTCGGCGCGAGGTCGGCGCTGAGGTACGGCAGCGCGAACCCGAGCACCGTCATGTCCACGCTGATCAGCAGTACCGGCAGCACGAGTACCACCAGCGACCACCACTGCCTGCGCCCAGCCATCTTCGCCGCCACCCAACTGAACAGTCCGGACGGTACAGTTACCGTCCGGACATCAAGCTAAACCGTCCAGACGGTATAGTCAACCCATGCCGAAGCCGTCAGCCCGCGAAAAGGTCATGGACGCCTACGAGGAGCTCCTCATCGAGCAGGGACCGGGCGCCGTCACCCTGGAGGCCGTCGCTGCCCGCGCCGGGGTGTCCAAAGGCGGCCTGCTGTACCACTTCGGCTCGAAGGATGCGCTGGTCGAGGGCTTGATCGAGCGAATCGGCCAGCTGGGCGTGGCCGACCGGGAGGCCGCCAGGAACGCCCCCGAAGGCGTCGTCCGGTACTACCTGGAGTCGTCTGCGACCGACGTCACCGACGACAAGGCCATCCACCACACGACGATGGCCACCATGCGGCTGATCGGGAGCGAGCCCCGGATCGACGTCGCGATGCGCGCCTACACCGACGAGTGGCGCTTGCTGCTCAACGAGCACATCACCCACCCGGTGACCGCCGAGATCATCGGCGCCATCGGCGACGGGCTCTACTTCCGGGCTTCGCTGGGGGTGGACCCCTCACCCCTGCTCAAAGAACTCACCGACGTCCTGCTGCGGTTCTCCGAAAAAGAAACGGAACCGGGTTAGAGAATCCGGCCGTAGACGCGGGTTACGGGCAGCGTCAGGACAACACGCTGGTCTTCGACCATGGCGGCGCGGTACTCGTCCCAGTCCGGGTGCTCGCCGGCGATGCTGCGGTAGAGGCGGATCAGCGCCTCGACGGTGTCGTCGTGGGGATCCTTGGCGACGTCCGTCAGCTCGGCGCTGCCTTCGACAACGACGTAGGACCCGCCGTCCGGCGAGCTCACGTGGTAGCTGGCGCGGGGGTCGCGGCGCAGGTTCTTGGTCTTCGCGCGTGTCTCGGTCATCGAAACCTGCAGCGTCCGCGCGTCGGCGTCGTAGAAGTGCGTGACGTTGGAGAGCTGCGGCCTGCCGTCCCGTTTGACAGTCGCCAATACACCCAGGTTGCCAATCCCGAGCAGGGCCCGAAGCGCTGTGTCGTTGGCGTCGTCGCTCATAAGCCCGTCAACCACGAACCGACTCGGCGAATTCCCGGAGTTCGGCCGCGGACAGCTCGCCCGGCGCCGACCGCTCGCGGGCGAACTCGTTCGCGATGCGCTGCAGGATGACGTTGACCGGCGTCGGCACCCCGTGGGTCCGGCCGAGCAGCACGACCTCGCCGTTGAGGTAGTCGACCTCGATGGACCCAGCACTCCTGGCAAGGCTCTGCCAGGTCGAGCCACCGGCCCGATCCGTGCCCTCCACCGGCGCGGCGGTGAACTTGCCCTGGTACTCGGCGTGGTCGGCCGCGCCCGTGAAGTCGATTCCCGCGGCCCGAAGCGCCGCTTCGCCTTCCTCGGCCGCCAGCCGCGCCACCTCGCGGGCGTCCTCGGACGTGATCGGCCCGGTGATCGCCTCGACCGCGTTCTTCAGATTGATGCCCACCAGCTTCCCGTACTTCCAGCGCATCACGTCCGGAACCACGGGCGCCAGGTAGCCGGCACTCTCCAGGTCGGCGGCGATCCGGCGGGCCGTGTCGTCGACCCCGCCCGGGTACCGGCCGAGGTGCAGGACGCCGGGACGCGGCGACCCCGCGACGGCGATCAGCCCGGGTTCCAGGTAGGTGGCAGGCGTGCGGACGCACATGCCGTAGACGTCGCGGAAGCCGCGCAAGGCGAGGCGCTCGTTCTCGACGCCGTTCTGCGCGCAGACCACCGGCGCCGACGTCGGCCGCGCGGCCCAGGCGTCCAGCGCGGCGGCGCTGTCCTGCGTCTTCGTGGCGAGGACGAGCACATCGTCGTCCCGCGCTTCTAGCGCGTGCGGGCCGTCGACCACCGGAACCCCCACCGTGAGCGTGCCCTCCGGGGTGGCCAGGCGCAGGCCGTCGGTGCGCAGCGCGTCGTAGTGTTTCCCGCGGGCGACCAGCACGACTTCGTGGCCTTGCCCGAACAGCTTCCCGCCGATCGAGCCGCCGACCGCACCGGCCCCGATGATGATGTAGCGCATGGTCCCCAGCTTTTCACGAGCACATGTCGAGTTCGGGCGCGCGGGTTCGACGTCCCCTACAGGAAGAGCGACCGAAGGAGTTCACCATGACAGAGTCACACGTCCTGCTGACCGGACTCGGCTTCGGCGAGTCGCCCCGCTGGCACGAAGACCGCCTGTGGCTGGCCAACTGGGGCACCGGGGACGTCCTCGCCGTCGACACCGCGGGCCGCAGCGAGGTGATGCTGCACGTGGCCACGACCATCCCTTACTCGATCGACTGGCTGCCGGACGGCCGGTTACTCATCGTGTCCGGCCAGGAGGGGTTGCTGCTCCGCCAGGAGCCGGACGGCTCGTTGGCGACCCACGCCGAGCTGGGCGGCCTGTTCAACGAGATCGTGGTCGACGACCGGGGTAACGCCTACGTCAACGGCGGAAACGTCCTGCTGGTGACGCCGGCCGGCGTAGCCCGGGAAGTGGCGGCTGACCTGGCGTTCGGAAACGGCATGGCCATCACGCCCGACGGCTCCACGCTGATCGTCGCCGAGTCGCACGGCCACCGGCTCACCGCGTTCGACATCGCCGCCGACGGCGGGCTGTCCGGCCGCCGGGTGTGGGCGGACCTCGGCGAGGCCGCCCCCGACGGCATCTGCCTCGACGCGGAGGGGGCGGCTTGGTACGCCGACGTTCCCCATAAGCGCTGCGTACGGGTCCGCGAAGGCGGCGAAGTGCTGCAGACCGTCGACTTCGAGCACGGCTGTTTCGCCTGCATGCTGGGTGGCGCCGACCGGACGACGTTGTTCTCGCTGACGGCCGAATGGCGCGGGATGGAGAGCATCGGCGACCCCGGAACGACCGGCCGCGTCCTGACCACCGAAGTGCCGGTAGCCGGGACCGGACGGCCCTGAACTCGGCCGAACAGGGCAAACCGCGCGAAATAACCAGGCGACACTACTTGCATACGACAACTAAAGTGTCATCGGACACAGACGGGTTATTTGACTTGCGTAACGGTCACCTTGAGGCACATGCTTGCTTAAGACAACTAGTTGCAGCTGCCAAACAAGAACACTCTCAGTGAAAGAACCACCGATGGCACCACCAGTGAACGGCACCAAGTCGCGGACCGAGCTCAACGTCGCCGATGAACTCGGCGAGCAGCTCGTCCGCTTCATGCGTCTGCTCAACCGGGTCAAGTCGCAGGTCTCCGCGCAAGGACCCGACGGCATTGAACGTGCTGCGTACGGCATCCTCTTCACCCTTATCCACGAGGGTCCGCAGCGCACCAGCCGCCTCGCCGATTCGCTGCATTCCGAGATCTCCACGATCAGCAGGCAGAGCAGCTCCCTGGTCCAGCACGGCCTGATCGAACGTCAGGCCGATCCGGACGACGGCCGCGCCTGCCTGCTCGCACCCACCGCAGAGGGGCTGAGGGTGTTCGAGGAGAACCGAAAGCAGCGGAACCAGTGGCTTGCCGAGGTGCTTGCCGACTGGCCCGAGGAGGACCGCCGCACGCTCAACACCCTGTTCGGCCGGCTCAATTCCGGAATCGAAGCACACGCACAACATCTCGCCGACTCCTCGCCGGCGTCACAGGCCAAGGGGGCCTCAGCATGACTTCAACAGTAGAAAAACCACCCAAGAGCGTCGGCGCGACACCCGGCTTCACTCTCACGCACAAGCAGATCCTGACGATCCTGTCCGGCTTGATGATGGGCATGTTCCTGGCGTCGCTGGACCAGACGATCGTCAGCACCGCGATCGTCAAGATCGCGAACGACCTGAAGGGGTTCAACCTCCAGGCCTGGGCCACCACGGCGTACCTCATCACGTCGACGATCGCGACGCCGATCTACGGCAAGCTGTCCGACATCTACGGCCGCAAGCCGTTCTACCTCATCGCGATCTCGATCTTCGTGGTCGGCTCGATCGCGTCCACGTTCTCGCAGTCGATGTACGAGCTCGCCGCGTTCCGCGCCTTCCAGGGCATCGGCGCCGGTGGCCTCATGTCGCTGGCGATGACGATCATCGGTGACATCGTCCCGCCGCGAGAACGAGCCAAGTACCAGGGCTACATCCTCGCGGTGTTCGGCACCTCGACGGTGATCGGCCCGATCCTCGGCGGGTTCTTCTCCGGGTTCGACATGCTGGGCGGCATCGCCGGCTGGCGCTGGGTGTTCCTGATCAACGTCCCAATCGGCGCCATCGCGCTGTTCGTCGTGTGGAAGGTCCTCAACGTCCCCCACACCCGCCAGGAGCAGAAGATCGACTGGTGGGGCGCGCTCACACTGATCATCGCCGTCGTCCCGCTGCTCATCGTGGCCGAACAGGGCAACACCTGGGGCTGGGGCGCGGGAGGCTCGATAGCCTGCTACGCGGTCGGTGTCTTCGGCATCATCATGTTCATTGTCGTCGAGAAGCTGATGAAGGACGCGGCGCTCATCCCGTTGCGGTTGTTCAAGAACACCACCTTCTCCGTGGCGATCGTCGGCGGCGTCATCGTCGGTGTCGCGATGTTCGGCGCGATCACCATGATCCCGCAGTTCCTGCAGGTGGTGAAGGGCTACTCGCCGACCGAGTCGGGGCTGCTGATGCTGCCGCTGATGGGCGGGCTCATGCTGAGCTCGATCGTCTGCGGCCAGATCACCTCCCGCACCGGGCGCTACAAGTGGCTTCCCGTCATCGGCACCCTGATCATCGCGGTCGGCGCGTTCCTCTACGCGCAGATCCACTACGACACGCCCGTCTGGCAGCCGCTCGTCTTCGCCGGCATCATCGGCCTGGGCCTCGGTTCCTGCATGCAGACCCTGGTCATCGCGGTGCAGAACGCCGGCCCGCGCTCGGACATGGGTGTCTCCACCGCCGCCGCGACGTTCTTCCGGCAGATCGGTGGTACCGCGGGGGTCGCGGTGTTCCTGACGATCCTGTTCAACGTCCTGCCGGGCAACATCACCAAGGCCTTCCACGGCAACATCCCGGCCGGTGCCGGCGGCCAGATCGCCGGTCTGTCCACCAACACCAGCATCATCCAGGGGCTGCCGGCCGCCATCAAGGTCCCGGTACTGACCGGGTTCACCGAGTCGATCACCACGGTCTTCTACTGCGCCGCGGGCGTGGCCTTGCTGGCCGCGATCGTGCTGCTGTTCCTCAAGGAGATCCCGCTCGCCAGCGGGTCAGGCTCGGCCGCGTCGACGATGGAGGGCGGCGAGTCGCTGCTCAACGACATCGAAGACGAAGCCGCGTCAGGCACCATCGACAACGAGCTCTACGCCAACTCCGCGCTCGAAGAGCCGCGTGAACCGCTGCTGGTCGGCGCCGGTGCCGGCAAGCACTCGCTCACCAACGGGCACGGCGAGTACCAGCCCGCCACGAACGGACTGGCGGCCCCGATCATGAACTCGGCAGCGGGTTCCGGGATCGACACGACGATCGGCACCGGTGGTCAGCCGGTCACCGGGCACGTGCGGCGCCAGGACGGGACCTCGGTCTCAGGTGCCGCACTCACCCTGATCGACCAACGCGGCCGTCAGGTCTCGCGGGCGACCGGCAACCCCGACGGCAGCTACTCGGTCGCCACACCGGGCAACGGCACGTACGTGCTGATCGTCTCGGCGGGGGGGCACCAGCCCCAGGCATCCAGCGTGGTCGTCGGTGGCGGACCAGCGAAACTGGACATCACCCTCACCGGCTCGGGTGAGCTGACCGGGCTGGTCAAAATCGCCGGAGCAGGGACCCCGGTGGCCAACGCCACGGTCACCCTGACCGACGACCGCGGCGAGGTCAACGGCGCCTACATCACCCACGCCGACGGCATCTACACCTTCCACGGCGTCGGCGCCGGGCACTACACCCTCGTCGCCAGCGGACAGCAGTACCGGCCCGTAGCCGTGACACTGACCGTGCCCGACAGCGGCATCCTGCGCCACGACGTCGAACTCACCGGAGCGGTACTCCTCGCCGGCACCGCCAGGACCGAGGACGACCGGCTCGTGCCGGACGCCAGGATCACCGTCCTCGACGCGAACGGCAACGTGGCCGCAGTGGCCCGGACCGACGCCGAAGGCCGCTACGTCGTCAGCGACCTCCTCGAAGGCGACTACACCGTCGTCGCCAGCGGATACCCACCCGCCACCAGCCAGGTGAACCTGCTCGGCGGGGTCGAAGCCAGCCACGACGTCAAACTCGGCTACGACCAGGCGTTCGACGAGTTGGTGGACAGGTCATGAGCGGCCTCCGCGCCTCCATCCGCACTGCGGAAGGCTGGGCGGTCGAGAACGCGGTGCTGACGATGACCGATCTCAGCGGCCAGCAGGTCGCCAGGATCGTCTCGAACGCGAAGGGGGCAGTGGCCACCGAGCCGCTGCCCCAGGGCGTCTATACCGCGGTCATCACGTCACCGGGGCACAACCCGGTGGCGAGGACCGCGCAGATCGGCTCGGATGGCTCCGGCACGCTCGGCGACATCATCCTGGCCCCGGTGGCGGACTCGATCGAGCTCCCGCCGCCGGGTCCGTGGACGATCGACCCGATGCACTCGTCGGTGGTGGCCACGGCCAAGCACCTCGGCATCGCCAGTATCAAGGCCCGGTTCGCCGAGCTGACCGGTCAGATCATGATCTCGAGGCCCGTCGAGCAGTCTTCGGTGCACGCCGAGATCAAGGCCGCGGCGCTCGACACCGGGATCAAGATGCGGGACGACCACCTGCGCTCGTCGGATTTCCTCGACGTCGAAGCGCATCCGGTGATCTCGTTCGCCAGCACCGGGCTGCGCCAGTTCGGCTCGGACAAGTGGAAGCTCGCCGGTGACCTCACGCTGCACGGTGAGCGCCGGGAAGTCGAGCTCGACCTGGTCTACGGTGGTTACGGTCCCGACCCGTGGGGTGGCGTCCGCGCCGCGTTCCACGCCGAGACCCAGCTCAGCCGCAACGACTTCGCGATCAACTACAGCGCGATGGTGCGGGCCGGGGTCGCCGCGATCGGCACCACGGTGAAGATCGAACTCGACATCGAAGCGCTCCAAGGCAGCACGCTACCGCAGTTCTGAACCGAACCGGCCTGGCCGGAACTCTCCTCGCGAATACGCGGGGGAAGTTCCGTTCAGGCCGTTTTTTGTGCCCCTTCACACCGGCAATACACCGCTTGGCCGACTGCCGGTAGCCGCGGCAACGTAGGCTTCGCGACGTGAGCAGGGTCTATACGGAAGCGGCGGGCATCGGCGTCAGCTGGCTCGACACCGCCGGTCCGGTGCTGGTTTGGGTGATCGTGCTGAGCTTCGTGTTCATGGAGTGCGCGCTGATCATCGGCCTGTTCCTGCCCGGGGACTCACTGCTGTTCGGCGCCGGGGTGGTGCTCGCGCAGCACGGCTCGGCCACCAACGCATGGCTGCTGTCGGCCGCGGCGCTGATCGTGGCCGTGGGCGGCAACCAGATCGGCTACGCCATCGGCCGGCACACCGGCACCAGGCTCATCGCGCGTCGCGGCGGGCGCCTCCTGAACCGCCACAACCTCGAACGTGCTCAGCGCTTCCTCGATCGCAAGGGCTTCTTCGCGATCGTCGCGGCCCGGTGGATCCCGTGGATCCGCACGCTGGCGCCGCTGATCGCCGGCACCGCGCGGATGGACCAGAAGCGCTTCCTGCTCGCCACCGCGACCGGCGGCCTGCTCTGGGTGCCGACGCTGGTGCTGCTCGGCTACTACGGCGCCGGCCTGCTCGACTCGCTGCCGTGGCTCAAGACCGCCGCGCTGTGGGTGAGTGTCGCGTTCTTCGTGCTCGGGACCGCGTATGGCGTCTGGCGCTACCGCCAGGAGATGCGGCGCCCGGTCGACGAGGTCGACAACGACACAAGCACGGCCCGCGCCTGAACTGCTGATCCGGGCCTAGTCTTCGGGATCCGCCCAGATCTCGAGCTGGATACCGTCGGGATCCCGAAAAACGATGACCGTCGAACCGGTGAGCGTCCGCGAGGAAACCGCGGGCTGGTAGGTGATGTGGTAGCTGTCGAGCCGTTCTTCCCACTTGCGCAGTTCTTCGCGCGAGGACACCTTGAACGCCACGTGGTCCAGGCCGGTACGGCGTTCGTCGAACCCGGGGCGGCCGGTGTCCGGGTGCTGTACCAGCACCACCGAGAACCCCTCGCTCGGCGAGCGAAGGACCACCTTGCGCAGCCCGGTTTCGAGGTCGTCCCGGCGCGTGACCTCCTCGAGCTCCAAAACCCTGGCGTACCAGGGCACGCTTCTATCGACGTCGGTCACCGTGAGCGCCAAGTGGTGCACGGACCTGAGTTCCGACATGTTGTGCGGCCGTCCTTTCCGACCCCCCATCGCACCCTGACGCATATCAAAGCGGCAGGCTCCGACCCAGGTATATCCGCCCCTGGTGAATTCCTGGTGCCCTGGCCCGTGCTAATGATCATGCAACTGAGCGCGCCCCCAGCGTTGCATACCGACGTTCAAGACCATGAGGAATCGAAACAGTTATTTACTAATCGTGACCAATTTGGTCGCGACCGTTACCTTCGCGGTCCTACCGGCCGCCGCCGACCGGCAGGACCGCGCCGGTGGTGTACGTCGAGGCAGGCGACAGCAGGAACAAAACCGCCTCCGCGATCTCGGCCGGCCGACCGGCCCGGCGCATCGGGATCGTCGGCGCGAGCCGGTCGAGGCGGTCGGGCATCCCGGCGGCCACGTGCAGGCCGGTCTCGACCAACCCGGGCGCGACGGCGTTGACCCGGACCCCCTCGTCGGCCACCTCCTGCGCGAGACCGAAGGTGAGCGTCTCGACCGCGGCCTTCGTCGCGGCGTAGTGCACCCACTCGCCCGCGGAACCGGTGCGCGCGGCCGTCGAGGAGATGTTGACGATCGACCCGCCCGCGCCGCCATAACGCGTCGACATGCGACGGACGGCCTCGCGGGCACACAGGAACACGCCGGTGACGTTGACGTCGAGCACGCGGCGCACGGTGTCGACGCTCTGCTCGTCGAGCCGGCCAGGGGTGTTGCCGGTGATCGCGGCGTTGCTGACCAGCGCTTTCAGCGGCCCCAGCTCGGCGGCCGCGTCGAACAGCGCGCGCACGTCGTCCTCGGACGAGACGTCGCCGCGCACCGCGAGCGCCTGCCTGCCGTGGCGGCGGACCGCCTCGGCGACCTCCTTGGCGGCGGTCACGTCGCCCGCGTAGTTGACGACGACGTCGTACCCGCGCTCGGCGGCCAACACGCAGATCGCCGCCCCGATCCCCCGGCTCCCGCCGGTCACGATCATCGTCATGGCGTCAGCGTATTGGAGGCCGCATTCGGGGCAGTGAGGTCCTTTTCGAACCAGTGGTGGGCGTAGGCCTCGGTGTTGTAGGCGGGCACTTCGGTGAACCCGGACGAGCGGTAGAGGGCTATCGCTTCGGTCAGTGCCTTGTTCGTGTCGAGGCGGAGGAAGCGGCTGCCGTGGTCGACCGCGCGCTTCTCCAACTCGCCGAGCAGGCGGCGGCCAAGTCCCATCCCGCGTACCGCGTCCGCGACCCACACGCGCTTGACTTCGCAGATCTCGCCGTGGAACTTCACCGACCCGCAGCCGACCGGCTCTTCACCGAGTCGGGCCACGACGAACAGTCCGGCGGGCGCACGCACCTCGTCATCACCGATGGGGTTGGCCTGCGTGGCGTCGAAACCGGCGTCGAACCGGGCGTTGATCTCGGCGTAGTACGAGCTGATGCAGCGGCGCGCGTCGGGATGCGCCGGGTCGGTGTCCACGAGCTCGATCGTCCCGGTCCGCAGGAGCAGCTCGACCTCGGACATCGCCGCGACGAGCCGGGCCTGCTGCTTGGGGTTCAGTGGTTTGAGCAGAACCTCGGCGACCTCGTCGCTGCGCTCGTCCAACGCCTGCCACTCGGCTGCGCCCGAAACCGTCAGACGGGCGATCCGGACACGGCGATCGGCCTCCGTGGTCTCGACCGTGATCAGCCCGGCGGCTTCGAGCGAACGCAGCAACCGGCTGAGGTACCCCGAGTCGAGCCCGAGCTCCGCCCGCAACGACCGGACGTCCCGGCCCTCGCGCCCGATCTCCCACAGCACCCGCGCTTCGCCGAGCGGCCTCGCCGTCCCGAGGTAGCGGTCCTGCAGGGCACCCACCCGCTGGGTGACCGTCCGGTTGAATCGCCGCACCCGCGAAACCATCTCCACGTCCATTCTCTGACTTTAGTCAGGTAATGCGCGTGCGGGCAAAAGGGTTGACTGGATCAGCGACCCGCGTCCGTGGGGCTGGTGGTGTCGGTGTGACTGCTGGGGCGCCCGAAGGCACTTTCGGCAGGGCAGGGGCGTCGTCAAGACCTAGTTGAGTGCGCCCTACGCCGTGAAGGTGGCCTTCACGACACGTCACAACGCCACACCCGCCACATCAGCCGCACCAGTGACAGCGACATGACGCGACAGGGCCTCGGACCGCCTTGTGCGTGCACCAACTCGCCCGGGTCCTTGCCGCAGTAAGGCCGAACCCACCACCTCAACCGGCCAACCACCAGACACGCTCAAGTTCCAGGCATTGGCGTCCAACGCCACGAGGGTGGCCCCGAGAGCTCCTCTCGAGACGTGAGGTCAGATCGCGAAGTTGACCAGAGGGAGGTTTTCCAGGACGAGGTCGGCGCGGGTCGAGGTGGCGGCGATGATGTCGGCGTTGCGCTGGTCGGAGCCGAGGGCGCGCTGCTTGGCCTCGACGAGCGAGCGGCCGTACCGACGGTGGCGGCTGACGAGGCGTTCCAGGCGCTCCGGCTCGTCCGGCGCGAGGAACCAGGCCTCGGTCAGCAGCGGCTTCACGCCACTCCACGGGTCCTCGTCGAGGAGCAGGTAGTTGCCTTCGGTGATGACCAGCGGAACCTCGGGCGGCACCACGACGGCGCCGGCGATCGGCTCTTCGATCTCGCGCCGGAACTCCGGGGCGTACACCGTGTCGGTGCCTTCACGCAGGCGCCGGACCAGGTTCACGTACCCGGCGGCGTCGAAAGTGTCGGGCGCGCCCTTGCGGTCGGTGCGCTTGAGCCGCTGCAGCTCGCTCTGGGCCAGGTGGAACCCGTCCATGCCGACGACGACCGCGCGCGAACCGAGCGCGTTGGCCAGGCCCCAGGCCAGGGTGGTCTTCCCGGACGCCGGCGCGCCCACGATCCCCAGCACGCTGCGCTGGCCCGGCTTGGCGAACGCCTGCGCCCTGGCCAGCAGGTCCTCGAACGATGTCATCGCACTCCCATCCGTTTCGCCTGGACCTCAGCAAACCATGCCCTCGGCCCGGCGTACCGCACCCGTTCGGCGGCGACCTCGTTGGCGAACTCGATCAGCCGGGGCAGCCCGGCCGCCGCCGACCGGCCCACGCCGAACGCCAGCGCTCCGTGCCAGACGTCGCCTGCACCGAGTGTGTCAACAGCGGCCACCCGAGGTACAGGCACCTCGCCTGTTTTTCCCCCGGCCGACCAGCGGACCGGACCAGCTCCGGCAGTGGTTATGACCGCCGGGACCCCGCGTTCGCGCAGGCTCGGTCCGGGCACCCGGAAATGCGCTGAGCACGCCGCGATGTCCACCAGGCCCAGGAGCTCGTCGAGGACCGGTTTCCAGCTGCCGGCGTCGAGCACTACGGGCACGCCACGGTCACGTCCCCATCTTGCCGCCGCGAGCGCGAGGTCCGGGTAATGCCCGTCGACCAGCACCGCTGTCACGTCCCGCAGCTCGGCGGCGAGTCGCGGGACGGCACCAGCGGCACTGGTGACAGACGCGGCGTTGCGGGAGACGACCGTGCGTTCCCCGTCGCGATCCCGGACGGCGACGGCGCTCAGCGCGGGCGGATCGGTGTGCGCGGGATCGGCGTCGACGACGTCGACACCGTGTGCCGCCAAGTCCGCGCGGGCCAGGTCGGCGAGCGGATGCGTACCGAGGACCGTCCACAACGTCGCCGAGCCGCCGAGCGCGGACACCGTGACCGCCGCGTTGGTCGCCGGCCCGCCCGCCGCGACGTCGACCGAGAGCGACTGGACCTTCTCGCCGGGCGCCGGAAAGTCGTCGACGCGCTGGACGACGTCGACCGTGCACAGCCCGGCGAGAAGGACGGTCATTCCGCGAGGCCGGCCCGGACCGCGGCCTCGACCTCGTGGATCTCGCCGTCTTCGCCGAGGCGCAGCGCACCGGTGAGCAGGCCGACGACCTGGTTCATCGTATGCGTCTTCGGCGACACCACCGCCACCCGCTTGCCGAGCCGGTGCACGTGGATCCGGTCGGCGATGTCGAACACGTGCGGCATGTTGTGGCTGATCAGCACCACCGGCAGGCCGCGCTCGCGGATGCGGTCGATCAGCGCGAGCACCTGGCCGGACTCGGTCACGCCGAGCGCGGCCGTCGGTTCGTCCATGATCACGGCCTTGCTGCCGAACGCGGCCGCGCGGGCCACCGCGACCCCTTGGCGCTGCCCACCGGACAAGGTCTCGACGAGCTGGGTGATCGACTTGATCCCGATGCCGAGTTCGTCGAGCACGCGCTGCGCTTCCGCCCGCATGTCCGCGGTGTCGAGCTTCCGGAACAGGCTGCCGAACATGTCCTTGCGCCGTTTTTCCCGGCCCAGGAACATATTCGACGCGATGTCGAGCGCGGGCGCGACGGCGAGGTCCTGGTACACCGTCTCGATGCCGTACTTGCGCGCGTCGAGCGGCGTGCGGAAGTGCACAAGTTCGCCGTCGACCCGGATCTGGCCCTCATCCGGCACCACCGCGCCGGACAAAGCCTTGATGAGACTGGACTTCCCGGCGCCGTTGTCCCCGACCACGGCGAGCACTTCGCCGGGATAGAGGTCGAAGTCGGCGCCGTCGATGGCGACGACCCGGCCGTACTTCTTGACCAGTCCGCGCGCGGAAAGTGTCGGCTGCGTCTGTTCGGTCATGCTGACTGCCTCCTCGCGAGCCGATCCACGATCACCGCGGCGACGAGCAGCGCGCCTGTCGCGACATCCTGATAAAGCGCGTCGACACCCATCTGCGTCAAGCCCGAACGCAGCACGGCGACCACGAGCGCGCCGAGCATCGTGCCGATGACCGAGCCTCGGCCGCCGAACAGGCTCGCGCCGCCAAGGACCACCGCGGTGATCGAGTCCAGGTTTCCGGTCTGGTAAGCGTTCGGGTCCGCGTTGGGCACCCGGCCGAGCGCCTGCCAGGCTGCGATCCCGAAGATCACCCCGGCCGTGATGTACACCGAAAGGATCGTCCGGTTGATCTTGATCCCGGACAGCCGCGAGGACTCCGGCGCGTTGCCGACTGCGTAGACATGCTTGCCCCACGCCGTTTTCGACAGCGCGTACCACATTCCGAGGTACATCAGCAGCGCCAACGTCATCCCGTAGGTGATCGGGATGCCGCCGAAGAGGTACCGCTTGGTGCCGAGCCAGGTGAGCAGCCCGTCGGACACCGGCACGGCCTGCCCGCCGGCGACCAGCTTGGCCGCGGCGGTGAGCATGGTGAACAAGCCGAGCGTGACGATGAACGGCGGCAGCTTGATCCGCGTCACCAGCGAGCCGGTGAACGCGCTGATCACCACGGTCGCGACGGTGCCGACGATCAGGGCGAACAGACCGTTCGTGCCGCTGCCGACCAGTTTCGCCATCAGCAACGTGCCGAGCACCATCGCCGCCGCGTTGGACAGGTCGATGCCGGCGGTCAGGATGATCAGCGTCTGACCGAGCGCCAGCGTGCCGACGACGACGGACTGCTGAACGACCAGGGACATATTGTCGAGGTCGAGGAAAGTCGTTGTGGTGAGCGAAAAAACGATGATCGCGACGATGAGCGCGAGAGCCGGGCCGACGGCCGGGGCACGCAGGAAGAACTCACCGAGCGTCGCGCGGTCTGAATTCTGGGCTGTTTTCGTGGTAACCACAGCGGAAGTCATCACTTGCCTCCCCAGCAGTTGGCGAGGCCCCAGGTCGTGTTCTGGCTGGGGACACCGGGCATGGGCTTGTCGGTGATCACCGCGGAGCCGGTGTCGATGAACCCCGCCGGCTTCTTTCCGGTCTTCGCGTATTCCACCGCCGCGGCAACCCCTTCTTGCGCCATCTTCTTCGGGAACTGCATGACGGTCGCCGCGTAGTCGCCGTCCTTGACGTTCTGGACGCCTTCGCAGCCGCCGTCGATGGAACCCATGACGACCTGGCTCGCGAGCCCGCGTGCCTTCAGCGCGGCAAACGCGCCGCGGCCCATCGGCTCGTTCATCGTGTACACCGAGTTGATGTCGGTGGTGCGCTGCAACAGGTTCTCCATCCCCTGCTGCGCCTGGCTCTGATCGCCGTTGGCCGGGGTCTTGCCCTTGATCTCCGGCGAGGCGTCGGTCAGCCCGATGCCCTTGAGGAACCCGCCGTGCCGCTGGGTGTCGACCGTGCTGCCGGCGGTGCCGTCGACCATGAAGAACTTTGGCGCCGCACCGGCGAGCGCGGCCTTGACGTACGCGCCCTCCTGGCGACCAGCCTCGAAGTTGTCGGTCGCGTAGGTGGCGTCGACGGCCGAAGCCGGGTCGGTTGCGGTGTCGAGCGCGATGACCAGTACCCCGGCCTGACGCGCGTCGTCGATCGCCTTGAGCACGCCCGTGGACGAGCTCGGCGTGATGAGGATGGTGTTGACGCCTTGCTGGCGCAGGTTTTCAATGGCCCGGACCTGGCCGTCGTTGTCACCGTCGAACTGGCCGGCGAGCGCGCTGAAGCTCGCGCCCTGCGCGTCCGCGGCGGCCTTGGCGGCTTTGCGGAGTTCGACGAAGTACGGGTTGGTGTCGGTCTTGGTGACCAGGCCGATCTTGGCCTGCCCGCCGCTGCCGGCGGTCGTCGTAGCGCCCCAGTGGCGCTGGACGGTGCACGCGGACAAGGTCAGGACGGCGGCGGCGAGCACCGCGACCCCGACGATCGGTTGGGACTTGAGCGGTTTGAGACGGCGGTGTCTCATCACTACCTACCTCCGAGAGGCAACACGGGGCGATCTTGCTGCCCCGGGACGGTAGACAGGCCTATGCTCTCCTCGCAAGCGTTTGCGCAAACGCTTGCGAGTGAACTGCTGAGGAGAAGGTCGTTATGCCGGCGCCGAAGTCGTCCCGTCCGACCCAACGCGACATCGCCGAGATCGCCGGGGTTTCGATCACCACCGTGTCACACGTGGTCAACGGCACGCGAGCGGTGGCCGAAGAAACCAAGGCCGCGGTGCTGCGGGCGATCGAAACCACCGGCTACACCGGCGACGCGATCGCCCGCTCGCTGGTCACCGGCGGCACCAGGACGCTCGGCGTCGCGATCTCGCTGGTGGCCAATCCGTACTTCGCGGCGTTGATGCAGGCCATCGAACGCGAAGCGGCCAACGCCGGATACACGATCCTGCTCGCCGATACCCATGACGCCGTCGACACCGAACGCGCGACCGTGCGGACATTGCGCTCCCGCCGCGTCGACGGCTTGCTGCTGACCCCGGCGCCCGGCGACGGCTCGGTGATCAGCGAACTGGTGGCGCTCGACGTGCCGACCGTGCTCGTCGACCGGGTGGCCACGCGCGGCGACGTCGACCAGATCGGTGCCGAGAACATCCAAGCCACGTCGGCGCTGACCGCGCATCTCGCGTCGCTCGGGCATCGGCGGATCGGCATGATCAGCGGCGCTCCCGGGCTGAGCACCAGCGAGGAGCGGACGCTCGGCTACCGGCTCGGGCTTGGCCGCGCGGGGCTGACGTGGACCGACGAGCTCGTCGCCTGCGGGCAGTCTTCGCGCGACGGCGGCGCGCTGGCGTTGAGCACGCTGTTCGCGTTGCCGGAGCCGCCGAGCGCGTTGGTGGTGGGGAACGATTCGATGATGGTCGGGGTGCTGCACGAAGCGCGGCGACGCGGGATGCGCATCGGACACGACCTGCCGGTGGTGGTCTACGACGACGTCGAATGGGCCGACCTCGTCGACCCGCCGCTGACGACGATGGCGCAGCCGATCGAGGAGATCGGGCGGCAGGCCGTCCGGCTGCTGCTCGCGCGGATCGCCGATCCCGAGCGGAAGCCGGAAACCGTGCGGCTTGCACCGACTTTACGTCACAGAGCGTCGTGTGGGTGCCCACACGTTCACCCACAAAGCTGATTCTCGGCACCGGTCCACCGCGCACTACGAAATGACACCCGAATAGGCGTTACCTTCTTCCTTACCAGCGAGTAGGGGCAGAGGGAATGACCGCACTGTTACCGGAATTGCCCTTGGTGGGCAACCAACTCTCCAGCCTGCCCGGCCCCTGCCGGTTCGGCGTGGCGATGGCTACAGAAGCCGGTCCGAACGCGGTCAAAATGTTGAAAGCCATCCGGTCGGCGGCCGCCGAGGCCGGTTGCGCGATCACGGTGTCCGAGACGGGTGACAGCGTCAGCGAAGAGGCCGCGGTGATCCGCGCGCTGCGCGCCGACCGTGTCGACGGGGTGCTGCTGGTGCCGTCCGCCGGTGATGACGCGATCGTCAACGGGCTCGTCCGGATGGGCGTGCCGACGGTGCTGGTGGACCGGATGGCCGGCCGCAACGACGTCGATCAGGTCGGCGGGGAGAACATCCAGGCCATGTGCACGCTGGTCCGCCACCTCGCCGACCGGCGGCACCGCAAGATCGCGCTGATCTCCGGCGAGCCGGGGCTGACCACCAGCGACGAACGCACTCTCGGCTATCGGCTCGGCCTCGGCCGCTCGGGCCTGCGGTGGAACGCGAGCCTGGTCGAGTGCGGCCAGTCGACGCCGGCGGGCGCGGCCGCGGCGGCCGGGCGGCTCCTGGACAGCTGGCCGTCGCCGACGGCTCTGGTCGTCGCGAGCGAAGCGATGATGATCGGCGTGCAGTACGAGGTCCACCGGCGCGGGATCCGCATCGGGTCGGAGCTCGCCGTCGTCGGCTACGGCGACATGCCATGGGCGTCGACCGTCGAGTCGCCGCTGACCACGATGGCTCAGCCGATCCCCGAAATCGGCCGCAAAGCCGTGCACCTGCTGCTGACCCGCATCGCCGACCCCGAACGCCGCCCGGAGACCGTCCGCCTCGCCCCCCGCTTCCTGCACCGCGCCTCTTGCGGCTGCTAAGCGCTTGCGGGCACCGGACGGCGCGCGGTTCTGGATGCGGCGGCCGACGGCGAGCCAGTGAGCGGCGATCACCACGAAGCTGACCGCGAAGGCCAGATACTCTTTGCTGTGGGCGGCCACCGAAGTCAGCATGGCGCCGGTGGTGCCGCCGGCGGGAACGGGGAGATCCAGCGCTAGCAAGGTGAGCGCGATCGCGGTCACCCCGTCGACGAGCATGGTGAGCCGCTCGATGGAGACCGCTCGCTCCTCGCCGGTCTCGTCGTCGGGTTGGTAGCCGGCATGTGTTGCCATGATGGGCACAGCTCCCGTGCGTCAGGCGGCGGTTGCCGCGACCGGCTGGGACATGGCCGCCAGTCGCCGGGACCGCACGGCCAGGATGATCATGACCGCCGGGATCAGGATGTCGTTGACGAGGACTCCGCCGGTGTTGCCGGGACCGTGGTCACCGTTGGCGAACCACTGGTAGACGTGGCCGGCGAAGGCTCCCCAGAGAAACATGCCGCCGCCGAGTCCGATGGTGATGCGCTCGCGCGCGGATGCCGAAGCGGCGCGGAAGCCCATGACGGCCAGTCCGAGGTTGGCGAAGGCGATCTCGAACAGGAAGGGCGTCCGGGGGAAGCCGATCGCGGTGGCCATGACGTCCGGGAAGGCGAGGAACGCGACGGTCATCCACAGGCTGCCGATGCCGAAGGCGCCGATGGCCCACCAGCGCTGCCAGATCTCCAGCCGCTCTTGGGATGACGTGGCGTGGCGGGCCCGTACGAAGGCGCCGATGGCCGGCACCAGGATCCAGACCAGGGGGAAGGCTGATTGGGCGAGGTAACTGAAGTTGTCCATGGCGTCAGTCTTGCATGGTTAATATTAACCATGCAACACTCAGGTGAGAGTGGCGGCGGCTTCGAGGAGGAGCCAGGCGCCGACCTGGACGGAAAGGTCGCGCGCGGGGTTGTCGGCGGGGACGGGGAGCGGCGGGGCGGGGTCGGACCATTCGGCGCTGAAGAGCGGGCCGCCGGGGGCGTCGACGGCGCCTTTCCAGCAGGCGTCGGCGGAGGCGAGGACGAGCGCGCGGGCGGTTGCCACTGCTGGACCAGCGGGGAGCTTCAGGGCGGCGAGGGCGAGGTAGCGAGCCAGGATTCCGGCGAACAGACCGCCGTCGGCATTGCCTTGGCCTCGCAGGATTCCGCCGGGAGCACAGTGTTCGGCAACGGCGTTTATAGTCCTTTGTGCACTGTCGACATCGGACACTTCCAAACAGGAACCGAGGAAGACGCCCTGACAGTAGGTGTAGATCATCTTGACGACCTCGCCAGTGTCGACACGGAGGCCGTCCCACACCAGGCCGGTGTCCGGGTCGACGAGGCAGGTGTTCATCCACTCGGTCAGCGCGCGGGCGTACTCGACATCGCCCTGTCGCGCGTGGAAGATCGACGCCGGGCCGTTCGACGGGACGTTCTTGAACCGATCGCCCTTCCGCCACCAGATCCCGCCGCCCGCGTCCGCTGTCCAGCCTTCGCGCAGCCGTGTGTCGATCGCCCCGAGTGGGCGTTCGACGTCAAGTCCGACAACGATTTTGACGCGTTGCAGCGCGAGCCCGAGCCATGCGATGTCGTCGTAGTACTCGTTGACCCACTGCCCGAAGTTGCGGACGTGCACGGTCTTGACGAACCTGCCGATCAGCTGCGCACGCTCTTGGGTGGGCGCGCGCAGCTGCGCGTCGACGAGGCAGTCGAGCAGGTGCGACTGCCACCAGTAGTTCCAATGCCAGTGCAGCCGCTGACCGACGCTGGGCGGCCAGCCGCTGCGTCCGAGCGCGGTACCGGGCAGCGCCCAGACCCGTCGGAGATGTCTTCCCAGTACCGCTTTTTCCGCCTGCTCCGCCGCTTCCGCCCACTCCACGCCCATCCCCCCATCCTGCCCGCCCGACACCCCAAGAGCACTTTTGTACAAAAGTGCCCACGCCCCGCTCGCAAGTCGCCGTCGAGTTGCGGTGGTGGCGGACGCCGGTGTGGGACTTGGCTCCGTCAGCGTGGGACTCGCCGCCCGGGAGCGTGGGACTCGCCGACAGTTACCAGGAGGTGGAGAGGTCGGCGTGTTGGCGGATCCAGGTGTGCATGACGATCCCGGCGGCGACGCCGGCGTTGATCGAGCGCGTGGTGCCGAACTGGGCGATCGACACGACCAGCGCGGCGGCCTGCTGCGCCTCGGCGGAGAGACCGGGGCCTTCCTGCCCGAACAGCAGCACGCAGTCACGCGGCAGTTCGGCGGTTTCCACGGGACGCGAGCCGGGGGTGTTGTCGACGGCGACGACGGCGAGCCCGCGTTCGGTGGCGTACTCGGTCAGGGTGGCCACGTCAGCGTGATGCTCGACGTGCTGGTAACGGTCCGTCACCATGGCGCCGCGCCTGTTCCACCGGCGCCGGCCGACGATGTGTACCGCGGCGGCCGCGAACGCGTTCGCCGTGCGGACGACCGTGCCGATGTTGTGGTCGTGCTGGAAGTTCTCGATCGCGACATGGAACGGGTGCCGTCGGGCATCGACGTCGGCCACGATCGCCGGGCGACGCCAGTAGCGGTACGCGTCGACGACGTTGCGCCTGTCGCCGTTCTCGAGCAGCTCCGGGTCGTACCGCTCGTCGGTCGGCCACGGCCCCTCCCAGGGGCCGACGCCTACCTCTTCACGGGTGATCCACTCGGTCGGACCACCCTCGGCTTCGGTCGCGACAGCAGTCTCGGCGTGGGGATCACTGGGTGCGGGCACCTGGTGATTCTCGCTCAGCCGAGGCTGGCCCAGCGCGTGGGTGCGTCCTGGTGCTGGTCCCGCTGACGCCAGCGCTGGATCGCGCCGATGTAGGAGATCACTACGATGGCCAGCGCGATGACCGCGACGACCGGCAGCATCGAGCGCGGGAACACCGTGTCGTACAGGTAGTACGCGTTGAACCCGCCCGGCAGGTCACCGAGCCCTTGCTGGTGGCGGAAGAAGTTCTCCAGCGCCGTCAGCGGGCACGGGATGGGGAAGACGTTGACCGCCACGCCCCAGATCGCGAAGAAGATGTGGACGAACAGGACCTTTGGCCAACGCCACGCCAGAAAGCCCCCGAACCCGATGAAAAGCAACGCCAGAATGTGCACCGCTACTGTGGCGTCGGCGAGAAACCCGGCCATACGCACCCCCTTTTCACGATCCCCCGATCGCTTTCACGGTACTCCGGTCAAGCTGAGAATCGCGCGGGAATTGATCGGTCGAGCGTGATGTTCAACCCAATGCGTAGCCCTGTTTACCCAGCGTATGGGCTTGGTGGCGGAGCCGGGGCCGATCTTGACCGGGGTGCGTCAGCGTGCCCGTGTGCCGGTTTTCGCCGTAAAGCGAAATTCGATCTTCACCGTTACGAATTCGAGATCCAGCGACTGGCGGAACCTCGGTAACCCGTGCTCTTCCACGCGCTCACGGATTTCCCCGAGGTCGGCGCCGGAATCCGCGACGACCCACAGGTGCAGCACCGCGGCCTCCCTCGGCCCGGATAGCGTCGCCGAGACGGAACTCACACCCGGGTAGCCACCGACTTCCGCGGTCAGGGGCCGGACCGCGATCGGGGTGTCGATCCGGGTCGTGCCAACGTCTGCGTCGGAGTCGAGACGCCAGGTGCCCGACTTCGGACGGCGGAAAGCCTGCGCCGCGAGCCAGCGCACGCAGAGCAGCCCGAGCAGGATCGCGGCCGCCGCTGCGGCGTAGAACGCCCAGGTGGGCGGACTGCCGGGCGTCGGGATCAAGGGACCGTCGCGGTCGACAACGCGCAGCCACTCGAACCGCGTCGCGAGCGCGAAACCGCCGGCAGCCAGCAACACGAGCCCGGTCAGCGCGAGCAATGTCCGGTTGAGCCGCGCCGGGCGGTTCGCTGTGGTCATGACGCCTTCCGTACCCGTACCCGCACCGACGGCCGGGCGAGCGGCGCGACCCGGTCGAGCCGAAGCTCGACGGCGGATCGCACCGCCTCCGCCAGCCCGTCGGTGCTCGTCCGATTCGTCCGAACCCGGGCGGTCACCTTCTTACGCCCCTGCTTCACTTTCGCGGCCGCCACACCGTCCACAGAGGACACCGCAATCCGCAGATTCCGGCCCAGACTCTGTCGCGATGCGCCCGCGTCGACATGCTCGCCCAGCTGAGTCAGCGGGAGGACGATCGCCCGACCCGGCACCACCGCGGCAGCCAGCAGCAGAAGCCCAGCCGCCACCGCGATACCGCCGCCCAGCGCGACCGGCCACTGTGTCCAGTTCACCCCGTGCACAGCGGCGGCGAACACCCGATAGCCGACCAGCGGCCGTTCGTCCACCAGGAACTGGATCGCGGAGACGGCCACCACGACACACACGGCCAGCACCACGAAAGCAACCAGCGAAGCCGGGAGACTCCGCCGCGAACGGCGGATCGCCGTGCTCATGCTCAGCCCCGATCCCGGCCGGCACCGACCAGCGCGGACAGGTCGAGCTTCCCATCCAGCCAGCGGCCGACGGCCAGGCCCAGCGCGCCGAGAACAAGCACGACGACAAAAGCGGTGAATCCGCCGAAAGCGGCGGCGAAACCGAGGGCGAGCCCAGTGACCAGCCCGATCCTGGCGGAGTTCATGGTGTGCCTCTCCTACTGGTCGGGGTTTACTGGACCCGGTCGGAAGCGGGCACAGCGTCGTCGTCGCTCGGGAGGTGCACGTCGGTGACGTAGATGTTGACCTCGACGACCTCGAGTCCGGTCATCTGCTCGATAGCGCTGATCACGTTGCGGCGCACCGAACGCGCAAGATCCACAATGGACACTCCGTACTCCACGAGCACCTGCAGATCGATGGCGGCCTGCTTCTCGCCGACCTCGACCGAGACACCGTGGCTCACACTCGCGCTGGCGCCCGGAATCCGCTCGCGGATCGCGCTGAGCGCCCGGCCCGCGCCGCCACCGAGGTCGTAGACCCCGTTGACTTCGCGGGCGGCGAGCCCCGCGATCTTCTGCACCACGGTGTCGGCGATCGTGGTGGAACCTTCCTTGGTCACCAGCGCCATTTCGGCGGGGACTGCTTTGGCGACGGCGACGGTCTTCTCGGCGGTGCTCATCGGACGGCTCCCTCATTCGCTTCGGTCTGCAACGGGGCTTCTGTGCCCCGTACCCCTACAGACAAAACGGAGGAAGAAAAGTCACGGCCCGGCGGTGTGACGCCGGACTCACTCCCGGTCGAACGCCGCGCCGTCGATATCGGTGACGACCAAGCGGAGCTTCGCCCGCGCCCACGGTGTGCCGTCGAGAACCGGACGCACCAGTTCGCTCGCCTGCTCCAGCAGCGGGCGCAGCGGCAGCCGCAACGCGATCACCCGGACCTGCACGACGTCGGCGCCGAGGTCGACGGCCATCCCCTCCCAGTCCCACGGGAGCCAAGCCCCGGACGGCTGGGCGATCGGGGTCGCCGGGCGCAGGCCGGCCACCGAGTTCACGGCGGAGAGGATCTTTTCGACGGCGGCCGCGGTCCCCGTCATCGCGAACCCGGCTCGATGTCCAAAATGGACACTGACACCTCGTCGACCTCGACCCCGGTCTTCTCGGCCACCGCGCGCGAAACAGCGCGCTGCACGGCCTGCCCCACCGCGGCCGCCTGATCGAGTGCGGACGTCACGACGTCGACCTGGACGCCGACGCGACCGTCGACAGTGCGCACCCGTACCCCTTCGGCAGGCGCGGGGTCGAGCCCCTTCCACCGCTGCCGAGTCGCGCGTGTCCACGCCGTTAGCAGGCCCTTCAAGCCCGGTTCCAACCGGACGACGCCGGGGGTGGCGGCGGCTGCCCGGGCGGCGACGCTCGCGATGACCGCGTCCGCGATCACGAACTCCGTCACCGGTTCGGTCACTGCGTCCAGCGTCATCACTCAACCTCGTAAATGTCGTCGACCACAAGATCGAGCCCGACCAGCCGCAGGCCGACCCTGGCCGCGGCCGCCGCGCTCACCCGTGCCCGTACCTGCGCCAACGCTTCGCCGCCCGACGCGTTCCCCATGCTCATCGCGAGGGTGAGTTCGACCTCGACCAGGCTTTCACCGGCCTCTCCGACGCCGACCGTGCGCACGCGGCAGCGCCGAGCCCTGACCCCGTCGACGGCGTCGGCCGCGAAGCGAAGCACGACCGCGACGGCCTGCTCGCTGACCTCGACGGTCCCGGGTTCCGACGTCGGCAGGCTCAACATCTGTCCGCGCCGGACCTCCGCGCGGACCGCGGACATGATGCGGCCCACGAGGTCCGGTGGCGGCTGCTCGGCCTCGGCGACCAGCTCCTTGGTGGCTTCATGCAGCGCGAGCAGGCTTTCCCTGGCTGTCCGGCAGTGCGGGCAGGTCAGTTCGTGCTCGTCGGCGAGCCCTTCGCCCACCGCGTCGAGCCGCTCCCAAACCTGGTCCAGGTTCCGCTTGCACGGCAGCTCGTAACCTTCTGTCGCCTGGTTCACCGCCATGGCTGCATCACCTCTGCCAACTGCGCGCGGGCCCGGGCTATCCGGCCCCGCACCGCGGTACTGCTCGTTTCCACGATCTCGCCGATCTCCTCGTAGGAGCGGCCGTGGACTTCGCGGAGCAGCCAGCAAGCCCGCTGCTCCGGTGTCAATTCCTGCAGTGCCTTCGTCAGCGCCGCCATCTGTTCGCTCACCTGCGCCGCGTGTTCCGGCTGGGCGTCGGCGCGCTGGGACACCTCGGCCTCGAGGTCGACGTCCACCTGCGGACGCCTGGCGCGGATGACGTTGAGACACCGGTTCGTCGTCGTCCGGTAGAGCCAGCCGACAAACGCCGCGTCCTCGATCAGTTGCGGCAGCCTGCGCCATGCCGTCAGGAAGACCTCCTGCACGACGTCCTCAGCGTCGCCGCGGTTGGCGAGCATGCGCGAGGCGAGCCGGAACATCGGCGCCTGGTACCTCAGCACCAACTGCTCGTACGCCCGCACGTCACCGTCGCGGGCACGGCTGACCAGCGTCGCGTCGTCGAGCGGCGTGCCCGGCTCCGCGTCTGTCGTCGTGGTCACGGCACCTCCCGACCACTAGGACACCGCTCACCGGAAAACGTCACGGGGTCATTGTCCGTGATCACGGTCACCCGGGCGAGTCCATGACAGCGAACGAACTACTCGAGCCCGAGGTCGTCCTTGCTCAGGAGGTAGCGGTACTCCAGGCCTTCGGCCTCGATGGCCTCGCGGGCGCCGGTGTCGCGGTCGACAATGGTCGCGACCCCGACGACGATGGCACCTTCCTCGCGGAGCGCGGCGACGGCGGCGAGTGGGCTGGCGCCGGTGGTGGTCGTGTCCTCGACCGCGAGCACCCGCTGGCCGCGGACCTCGGCGCCTTCGATCCGGCGCTGCATACCGTGCTGCTTGGCGGCCTTACGGACGACAAACGCGTCGAGCACCATCTCGTCGTCGGCCGCGGAGTGCAGCATCGCGAGCGCGACCGGGTCGGCACCGAGCGTGAGCCCGCCGACCGCTACGTACTCCCAGTCCGCGGTGAGCTGCCGCAGCAGGCGGCCGATGATCGGGGCCGCCGCGTGGTGCAGCGTCGCCCGCCGCATGTCGATGTAGTAGTCGGCTTCCCTGCCCGAGGACAGCGTCACCTTGCCGTGTACCACCGAAAGATCGGTGACCAGCCTGACCAGTTCGAGTTTCGCCGATTGATCCAACCCGGGGTTCGCCACGCCCGTGAGTTTGTCATACGCGCGGTCACTCACCCGACATCGCCGCGTCAGCCGGTCGTGTTCGGGTGGTCACCCAGGTGGGGACCAAGGTAGCGACCAGTGCGAGCGCCGTGACCGTTCCGGCCACCGCCAGGTAGATCCACAATGGACCGATCGGCAGCGGCGAGTCGTTCACCACCAGGCTGAACGGCACGATCGCGCCGGCCGAGACGATGGTGCCGGCCGCGCGGTGTCGGGCGTGCCACCGCCGAGCCGCAGGATGATCGTGTCGCCGACATGTTTGCCGAGGTCAGCCGCATAGGTGTCCGGTGTTCTGGTCGATCACGTCGACGACCCCATTCCACTGTGGCGGAACAGAATCCGGCCGTTCGATCACCTCGGTGTCCACTTCACTCTCCTTAACAACGTTAATCTCCGCTGATCACCAGGATCCACTTAATAGCGTTAAGCTTTCCAGGTTGAAGGAGGAAAATGGCACTGACCAGGCAGGACATCGCCCGAGCCGGACTACGGCTGCTCAACGAAGTCGGCCTGCACGGCCTCACCCTCCGGCTGATCGCGGACGACCTCGGGGTCAAAGCACCCGCGCTGTACTGGCATCTGAAGAACAAGCAGCAGCTGCTCGACGAGATGGCGACCCAGATGTACCGGGACGCCGAGCTGCCGGAGTCAGACGGGGACTGGGCCGACCTGCTGGCCGCCCGCGCCTGGGGGCTGCGCCGGATGATGCTCAGCTACCGCGACGGCGCGAAGGTCTACTCCGGCAGCTACTTCACCGACGAAGGATCACCCGCGGACGACACCCGCCGGCCGCTGACGGAAGCGGGTTTCGACGAACGCACCGCGTTCCGGGCGACCTTCACCCTGTACAGCTTCGTCATCGGCTTCACCACCGAAGAGCAGGCCGTCAACCCCGCGCCCGGCCAACGCGACGAGAGCTACCCCGAGTTGTTCGACGATACGGAAGCCCATTTCGCCGAGGGCGTGAAGATGCTGCTGCTGGGGATCCGGGCGTGGCTCAAGTGAGTGTCACGGGCGGCGGGCCGGCGTCGACGATTTCGAGGGACAGCTCCAGCGGGTCGAAGTGGATGAGGGATTCCATCCACCAGGTCATTCCGGCGTCGACGAGCGCGGCGAGATCGATGTCGTTCGGCTCGTTCCAGGCCGGGCTGGCGTTGCCCGCGACCGCGACGTCGAACGGCCGGTCGACCACCCCCACCGCGGCGACGATGTCCGCGACTTCGCCGGGCGACAAGGTGTGGTCGTCCGGATTGGGAAAGATGCCGTCGCAGCCCGCGGCGCGCTGGACAACCTTCGGATTGTTGGTGGAACTGGCCACCCAGACCGGAATGCGATGCGGTTCCGGCGCTGTCGCCTCCAGGGTGACGTCGTACTGCGGCCCGTCGTGCTGGTACGCCTGACCAGCCCACATACCGCGGACGATGTCGAGCCCCTCGTCGAACATGGCGGACCGCGTCGGGATGTCCTCCTGTTCGCCGAACCGGCTGAAGTCGCCTGACTCGTCGGAACCCAGGCCGGTGCCCAGGACGAACCGGCCACCGGACAGGCGACTCACCGTGGCGGCCTGGCGTGCGACGACCCACGGACGCCGACGCGCGAGCGGGGTCACCATCGGGCCGAGCAGGATCCGTTCGGTGGCTTGGGCGATCGCGCCCAACGTCGTCCAGGGATCGACGATCGGCATCGCGTCGGTCACCAGGTGATCCCACAGGAACACGCCGTCCCAGCCCGCTGCTTCGGCGCGAACCGCGAGGTCGACGAGCGCCGCGGGATCGCCGAAGGGACCGAACGGCGGCAGGTAGATGCCGTGGCGAACCGCTGGTGAGCGTTCCGGCCGGTCAGAACCGGCCGGGCCACTCACGAGATCTGACCAGGCACTCACGTGCGGCCGCGGCCGGAAAGACTGCCGCCGAAGCGGTTCACCAGCCCGCGCGGGATCAGTCGGCCGATCCCCACCAGAGCCTTGTACTGCAGGCTGGGGATCGAAATGTCCTTGCCGCGCCGCAGATCCGCGAGCGCTTCGGTGACGACCTGGTCGGCGGACAGCCAGAAGGACTTCGGCCCCGGTGTCCCCAGCCCCGCGCGCTCGTGGAACTCCGTCGTGGTGAATCCGGGGCACAGGGCCAACATCCGGATGCCCGGCGGCAGACCGGCGGCGATACCCTGGGAAAACGACGTGACCCAGTTCTTGCTGGCGGTGTACGTCGAGCCGCGGCCGGGGAAGAAGCCGGCAACACTGGACACGTTGATCACGTCACCGTGTCCGCGTTCGATCATCCCGGGGAGCGCGGCCCTGGTCAGCCGCAGCACGGCGGTGACGTTGACGTCGAGCTGATTCTGCAGCTGGTCGGCGGGGATCGTCCAGAACTCGCCGTTGAGCCCGAAGCCCGCGTTGTTGACCAGCAGCTCCACCGGCTCCCCCGCAAGCCGCTCCTCGACGGCAGCTCGTCCGTCCACAGTGGACAAATCAGCGGGCAGTACGTCCGCGGTGACACCGTGTCGATCGGAGAGCTCCGCAGCCAACGCGGTGAGCCTGTCCTTGTCCCGCGCGACGAGCACGAGGTCGTACCCCTCGGCGGCGAGCGTGCGGGCGAACTGGGCGCCGATGCCGGCTGTCGCTCCGGTGATCAGGGCGGTTGAGGTCATGCCCCACGGTACCGACAGAGTCAGTCGGCGGGGAGCCGACGGCGCTCTGCAACGCACCAAGCGCCACATCAGTCACACACGTACCAGCTGGTGAGGGCCCGACATGCAAGGGCGGATGACGGGAAGTACCGTTCCGCCATGGGTACGCACAGCAAGCCAAAAGCCGGCTACCTGCCCAAGGTCGCCGCCGGTGCCGCGCCGTTCGCCCTGCTCATCGCCGGTCCGGCCACGGCGTGGGCCGACCAGCCCTCGCTGCCGGTGCCGATCGATCACCAGCACAGCGGCTCATTCGACAAGGATCTGCGGGTCGACAGTACGGACATCGCCTCCGGTACGTCGTCGGTGCTGACCGGCTTCGCGACCGCGGCGAACAACGACATCTACACGGGCAGGTTCGGCGATCAGGTCGTCCAGGGGCTCGACCGGTCCACGCACCATCTGGAAACGGCGAACACCGCCCTCACCACACTCCCGCTGAACCCCGCGCAGGGGCAGATCGGCCCGTCCTCGCAGGACGGCCACCGGCTCGCGGTCTCCGATTCGCGGTACGACGCCATCAGGCTTCCCGGCGGCGTCGACGCGATCGGTGAGTTCGTGAACTCACCGCAGCTCGGCCTGGCCAGGACGACTGCGCTGACCAGCAACGACGGAAACCTGCACGCGGTTTCCGGGCTCGCCGGGAACGTGGGCCTGACCCACACCGACGGTTACGCCGTCGACCTCGGTGACCTCGCGTCGTTCGGCACTTCGTCGGAGCAGGACGGCAGTGGCTCGTTCACCGGTTTGCTCGACGTCGCACGCGGTGCCGACGGCTTGCTCACCTCGACGGTCTCCGACGGCGCCGACGTCGCGGCACATCAGTCCCACGCTGTCGGCGGGCACCTCGGACCGCTGTCAGCCGATACTTCGACCAGCCAGTCGGCCGACTCCGGTTATCGCGGGTCGATCAAGGGCCTGGTGTGGCCGAACGCGAAGTCCGTCGGCGGGTTCACCCGCGGCGGCGAGCTGTCGCTGGACACGAGCGAGACGCAGAGCCTCGGACTGGACCACGTGTTCCACATCGACGCCGGGCTGGCGACAAGCGCGAGCACGGCCGGCGGCGTGACGGAGGTGGCGAAGAACGGCGTGCCCGCCGCGCCCGCGACCACGCAAAACAGCCGTATCTCGCAGGACGGCCACCTCAGCGTGCAGCTCTTCGACCAGGCACCCGTCGGCGGCGGCCTGAAAATCACCGCGCCGCCGCTGCAGATCCAGCCGCAACACTAGGACTCCTGAGTGTTCCGGCCCCCGCCCGGGTGCGAGTGTCCCGCAGTGCTCAGCAACCGGCCTAAACGCTCACGCGTTTTCCTGGGGGGTGTGGACGTCGTCCATGGCGGCGATGTCGGCCTCGGCTGATCCGCCGGCGTCGGGTGTCCAGTGCCGCCCGCCGGCGCCGACCTCTTCGTCGAACGGGTCCACGATGTCCGCGATCTCGCCGAGGTCGCGTAGCAGCCGCTCGAGCCGCGACGGCCCGGCGTTCGGGACGACGCTGGCCAGCACCCACTCGTTCTCCAGCCACGCCACGCCGACGTCGCCACCGAGTGAGTCGGCCGCGTCGACCAGGTCCTGGGTGATGAGCGCGCGCGCTCCGGCGACGTCGTCGGCGAAGGCGTAGCGCTGACCGATCGGACCGAGCAGCTCCGGCATGCCTTCACGCTGGAACGGCACGCTGGCCAGCCACATCTCCAGCAGCACCGAGTGCACGCGGTTGCAGCGGACGGCCACGACCACGGTCGGGATCTGGCCGTTGACCTCGAGGTCGAAGATGAACACCGGACGGCGGCCGTCGGAGGTGAACGTCGAGCCGGCGACCACGTTGGCCGCGGCTTCGGCGCCGAAGTACCCCAGCGCACCACCGGACCACTGCCGAGGCAGCCGGTCGTCGGACTCCACGAACTGCCAGCCGCGGAGATTGGCCCAGCGCATCCGTTCCCGGTTGCGCGAACCTTCTCTCGTCCGGTCGGCAGCGAGCAACCCGAGCCCGGCCACCAACGCGACCGCGGCGACGACGAACCAGATCCACGCCGAAATACCCACGTGTCCAGCGTATCGTCCCGGCGACCCAGGTGACTCCCCCCTCGCCGTGTCGCCGGCCCCTGTTCGGGTTATTCACGCGTATCGGTTCCCGGATCAGGCGCGCGTGACGATCAGGGTGTCACTGCCGCCGAGCTCCGGAATGTCGACATGGACCGTGTCGCCGTCGAGGATCTCCCCGGCCAGCAGCGCCCTCGCGAGCTGGTCGCCGATCGCCGACTGCACGAGCCGCCGCAGCGGACGCGCGCCGTAGATCGGGTCGAAGCCGGTGAGCGCCAGCCACTCGCGAGCCGCGGGCGTGACCTCGAGGGTCAGCCTGCGCTTGCCGAGCCGGGTCGCCAGCCGATCGATCTGGATGTCCACAATGGACGCCAGCTGCTCGGCGCCGAGCGAGTGGAACACGACGATGTCGTCGAGCCGGTTGAGGAACTCCGGCTTGAATTGCCGCTGGACCACCTCGAGCACCGCGTCCCGCCGCTGCCGTTCGGTCAGCTGCGCGTCCGCGATGACCTGCGAACCGAGGTTCGAGGTGAGCACCAGGATGGTGTTCCGGAAGTCCACCGTACGGCCTTGGCCGTCGGTGAGCCTGCCGTCGTCGAGGACCTGCAGCAGCACGTCGAACACGTCCGGGTGCGCCTTCTCGACCTCGTCGAGCAGGACAACCGAGTACGGCCGACGCCGCACGGCTTCGGTGAGCTGCCCGCCCTGGTCGTAGCCGACGTAGCCGGGAGGCGCCCCGACGAGCCGGGCCACCGAGTGCTTCTCGGCGTACTCGCTCATGTCGATCCGGAGCATCGCCCGCTCGTCGTCGAACAGGAACCCGGCCAGCGCCTTCGCCAGCTCGGTCTTACCGACGCCGGTCGGCCCGAGGAACAGGAACGACCCGGTCGGCCGGTCGGGGTCGGCGACCCCGGCGCGCGTCCGGCGCACCGCGTCGGACACCACCTTGACGGCTTCGGCCTGGCCGATGACACGCCTGGTCAGCTCGTCCTCCATGCGCAGGAGCTTGCCGGTCTCGCCTTCGAGCAGCCTGCCCGCCGGGATCCCGGTCCACGCGCTCACGACGTCCGCGACGTCGTCGGCGCCGACCTCCTCCTTGAGCATCAGCTGCTCCTTGGAGGTCGCCTCGCTGGCGGCGGTGGCCGCGTCGAACTCCTTCTCCAGCGCCGGGATCCGGCCGTAGCGCAGCTCGGCCGCGCGACCGAGATCGCCGTCTCGTTCCGCGCGCTCGGACTCGCCGCGGAGCTGTTCGAGCTCCTCTTTGAGGTCGCGGACACGTTCGATCGAGACCTTCTCGTTCTGCCAGCGCGCGGTCAGCGCGGTGAGCAGCTCACGCCGCTCGGCCAGCTCCGCGCGCAACGCCGTGAGCCGCTGCTTCGAGGCCGGGTCGTCCTCTTTGGACAGTGCCATCTCCTCGATCTCCAGCCGGCGCACGACCCGCTCCACCTCATCGATCTCGACGGGCCGGGAGTCGATCTCCATACGCAGCCGGGAACCGGCCTCGTCGACCAGGTCGATCGCCTTGTCCGGCAGGAACCGGGCGGTGATGTACCGGTCCGACAGGGTCGCGGCGGCGACCAGAGCGGCGTCGGTGATGCGGACACCGTGGTGCACCTCGTAGCGCTCCTTGAGCCCACGCAGGATGCCGATGGTGTCCTCGACCGACGGCTCGCCGACGAACACCTGCTGGAAACGGCGTTCCAGCGCGGCGTCCTTCTCGATGTGCTGGCGGTACTCGTCGAGCGTGGTCGCACCGACCATCCGCAGCTCACCGCGGGCGAGCATCGGCTTGATCATGTTGCCGGCGTCCATCGCGCCTTCACCGGTCGCGCCGGCGCCGACGATCGTGTGCAGCTCGTCGATGAACGTGATGACCTGGCCGGCGGAGTCGGTGATCTCCTTGAGGACGGCCTTCAGCCGCTCCTCGAACTCACCGCGAAACTTCGCGCCGGCAACCATGGAACCGAGGTCGAGCGCGACGACCCGCTTGCCGCGCAGCGACTCGGGGACGTCACCCGCGATGATCCGCTGGGCGAGCCCCTCGACGATGGCCGTTTTGCCGACGCCGGGCTCCCCGATCAGCACCGGGTTGTTCTTGGTGCGCCGCGACAGAACCTGCACTACGCGGCGGATCTCGGTGTCACGGCCGATGACCGGGTCGAGCTCACCGGCGCGGGCGCGGTCGGTCAGGTCGACGCCGTACTTCTCCAGCGCCTTGAACGTGCTCTCCGGGTCCGGGCTGGTGATCCGGGCCGAGCCGCGGACCTTCTCGAACGCGTCGCGGAGCGCGTCCGCGTTCGCACCATGCCGCTTCAGCAGGTCGGCGACAGCGCCGCCTTCAGTGGCGAGGCCGACGAGCAGGTGCTCGGTCGAGACGTACTCGTCGCCCAGATCGGTGGCGAGCTTCTGCGCAAAGCTCAGCGACTTGACGGCGTTGGTGTCGAACTGCGGGCTCGACACCGTGGCACCAGTGGCAGACGGCAGCGAGTGCGTGATCGGCTCGAGCTCCTTGCGGACCTGCTCGGGATCGGCACCGACCGCGGTCAGGAGCGGTGCGGTGAGCCCCTCGCCCTGCTCGAGCAGAGCACTCAGCAGGTGCGACGCCGCGACGTGCGGGTTGCCGGCCATCGTGGCCGCCTGCGCCGCCGAGGAGATCGCCTGCTGGGTCTTCGTGGTCGGGTTGAAAGCGTCCATCCCTCACCTCTGGTTGAAAAATTCCTGGTGACAGGGCCCTATGATCCCCCGTCGACAGGTACAACGTCAGGAAAGTTGAGTCTGTTCCGCTCAACTTTGAAACCAACGCGCCGAGCCTCCGCGCGTCTGACCATCATGGCCGAAACCACCCGTTATCTGCGCCTCACCCGACACGGTGAAGCCACCCTCGACGGGACAGGTCTGACGGACCTCGGCCGAGCGGCGAGTCTGAAGAGTTCAGCCAGGAGCGTTGCAAGGAGCCCGAGTGCCGAGCGAGAGCCGGAGGTCCGAGTTCATCTCCGCCAGCCGGTCGGACAGGTCCGCTATGCGCCCTTCATCCCAGTCGCCGAGCGCCGTAGACATGAACTCCAGGTACAGCCTGCGCCACTTCGCCAGTTCGCGCGCGCCCTTCTCGGAGACCCGGATCAGCGACGCGCGACCGTCTTCGGGGGCCGGGCGGCGCTCGATCAACCCGGCCGCGGAGAGCTGGGCGATCTGCCTGCTGATCACCGAGGTGTCCACCATCCGGCGCTTGGCCAGCTCAGACGGCCTCGCCTCGCCGTGCTTGGCCAAGTCGGACAGCAGCATGCCGGCTGCCGGGTGCATGCTCTCGTCGCCTTGCCAAACCTGCGAGATCCAAGCGTTCTGCAGTTGTGAAGCCAACTTCAGTTGACGCATCAGCTCGAGGCGGACCTCGTCGGTTGAGCTCATCGCTGTCCTACTCCCATTTGGTTGCGCCATACAACTATAAGTCCGGATGGCTCGCTCGGCAGCCTTCGGCGCGGGTGAGCTGCCACACCCGGCTTTCTCGAATACACCCGTCCGGAGCAACCATGCGGGCAAAAGGGTCCCGTCCGGCTAGTCTTCGGGCAACCCGAAACCCCCGGGCCCCTGGCGTGCGTTTGGCAGGAAAGGCGGAATACTCGTGAATTTTCGCGCATGCTCCGCATACACCGACCCGCCGCGCGGAAGCCACCCCGTCCCGCCCGCACGTGAATAAATCGGAATCGACCCTTGGTACGCGACACCCCACCCGAAACTCGGACCACCTGATGACGGCCGACGCGGTCAGCCCGCTGCCCCGGTCGTCGCACCATCGGGAAGCCCCGCCCGCCGTCACCGCGATGGTGCGGCTGATCCGGGACGCCTGGATGAAGGCCGAGCCGTACACCCCCGAGATCTCGCAGTTCTTCTACGGGATGCTGTTCACCCTCGCGCCCGCGACCCGCGACTTCTTCCCGATCAACATGGAAGTGCAGCGGGGCAGGCTCGTCCGCGCGCTCGTGCACATCGTCCAGATGGTCGACCGGCCCGACGACCTCGTGCCGTTCTTGCGTCAGCTGGGCCGCGACCACCGCAAGTTCGGCGTGATCCCCCGCCACTACGAAGCCGTCGGCACCGCGCTGCTCGCCGCGTTGAAAAACCAGCTCGGCCCGGACTGGACCCCCGAGGTCGAGCGCGCGTGGGCCGAAGCCTTCACGATCGTCGCGCGCGCGATGCAGGAAGCCGCCGCGTCCGACACGAACCCGGCGTCGTGGTCCGCCACCGTCGTCGAGCATCGCCGGCTCTCCTGGGACCTCGCGCTCGTCCGCCTGCAGCCCGACCAGCCCGTGCCGTACCTGCCGGGGCAGTACATGAGCGTCGAAGTGCCCCAGCGGCCGCGCCTGTGGCGGTACCTTTCGCCGGCCAACGCCCCGCGCGAGGACGGCGGCATGGAGTTCCACGTCCGCGCGGTCGACGGTGGCTGGGTGTCCAGGGCGATCGTCAGCCACACCCAGCTCGGCGACGTCTGGCGCTTCGGCCCGCCGCTGGGCCGCCTCAAGGTGGACCGCGAGTCCGGTCGCGACGTGCTGATGATCGCCGGCGGCACGGGGATCGCCCCGCTCAGCTCGATCCTCGACAACCTCGCGCAGTGGGGCGACAACCCGTCTGTGCAGGTGTTCTACGGCGGACCGGGCCGCGAAGACCTCTACGACCTCGAGCAGCTGCGGGCGCTTGCGGCGACCAACCCCTGGCTGACGGTCGTGCCGGTGGTCGAGCGCGGACAGCCCACGGCGGGGTTCGAACTCGGCACGCTGCCCGAAGCGGTCACCCGCCACGGCGCTTGGCCGAAACACGACGTGCTGGTCTCCGGCTCGCCGTCGATGATCCGCGCGACGGTGTCGCGCATGCTCGTCGCCGGCAGCGCGCTGGACCAGATCAAGTACGACCCGTTCACGATCGACTGATTCCAGCCGCTTTCGCCGGTATTCCCCAGGTTGACCGTTACCCCGTTACCCCGGTATTCGGGGTACACGGTAACGCTATTCCCAGCTCACGCACGAAGTCGATCATTTGCGCATCCGGCCGATCGATAACTTGATCTTTATAGAGCTTCTTGACGTATCCGCAATTGCTGTGCATGTGCTCTCCGTTAGAGCCAGGTAACTCAGAAGCTCCACTGCCACAAGGATCTTCGCGAACCGATCGCCGAAAACACAGGCATTCACCGCACATTGCTCCGTTCGAGGCATTTTATCGGAGCCGGTATCCAAACGGCGATACCCGCATTACAGTCGAGCACTCTCGGGGACCACCAACAACCCACCGGACAATCACCAGCGGTCCGGTCTTATGGGAGATCACGGCTCACCGATGACTGCTGAATCAGTAAAGTCCGACTCCGCACTCGTGCCGCTTCCGGTCATTCCCGGCGGCCGCGAGATGGCGCAGTTGATCCGCGAAAGCTTCGCCGCCGTGGAAGCACGGGCGCAGGAGCTGTCCCAGTACTTCTACGGTGCGCTGTTCGTCATCGCGCCGGACACCAGGAACCTGTTCCCGGTCAACATGACGACCCAGCGTGACCGCCTGTTGCGGGCGCTCGTGTACGTCGTGCAGATGGTCGACCGGCCCGATGAGCTCGTCACGTTCCTGGGCCAACTCGGGCGCGACCACCGCAAGTTCGACGTGCTGGCCAGGCACTACGACGCCGTGGGCATGGCGCTGATTTCCGCGCTCAAGCGGTTCCTCGGGAAACGCTGGACCACCGACGTCGAAATCGCCTGGACCACCGCTTACGGCCTGATCGCGAAGACCATGCGCGAGTCGGCCGCCGCCGCGACCGGCCCCGCGTGGTGGTGGGCGACGGTGACCGGGCACAAGCGCATCGGCAACGACCTCGCGATGGTCCTGGTGCGGCCCGAATGGTTGTTTCCGTACCGCGCGGGAAACTACGTGAGCGTCGAGATTCCGCAGCGGCGGCGGTTGTGGCGGTACCTGTCACCGGCCAACGCGCCGCGTGAGGACGGCACGATCGAGTTCCACGTTCGCGCGGTCGAAGGTGGCTGGGTGAGCCGGCCAATCGTGCATAACACGCGGGTCGGCGACGTCTGGCGGCTCGGCCCCGCGCTCGGCGCGCTCAGCGTCCACCATGCGGAAGGGCTGAAGCTGCTGATGATCGGCGGCGGGACCGGTCTCGCGCCACTGATGTCGATCCTCGAGGACCTGACCCGCTGGAAACGCAATCCGTCGGTTCAACTGTTCTTCGGCGGACGCGAGCCCGAGGACCTTTACGCCCTCGAACGGTTGCGAACACTCGAAGCGCTGTGTCCATGGCTGACCGTCACGCCGGTCACCGAGAAGGCCACCGTCAGCGGCGGCTATCAGGGGACGCTGGTCAAGGCGGTCACCCAGTCCGGGAAGTGGACCGAGCACCAGATCCTCGTGTCCGGTTCGCCGGAAATGATCCGGGTGACCATCGCGCAGCTGCTCGACGGCGGCGCCGACCTCTCGAAGATCAGCTACGACCCGTTCACCCTGGACTGATCGGGCTTCTTGGCCGTGACGTAGGCGACCGCCATCCGGTCCTGCCGGGTCCCGCCTTCGAACTGCGGGCGCAGGCGGGCGGACAGCCGCGCGACCTCATCCGGGCTGAGTGCCTGGTGCATGGCTTCGCCGAGGGTGGGGATGCGAGGGTTCCCCGCGCTGCGCAAGGCCGCCTCCCACGACGCCGAGACGTGCTTGCGGATGTCGGCGTCGAGGCGAAGATGGATGTCGTCGAAACCGGCCTGCTCGGCCTGTCGAAGCAGGTCACGCTCGTCGAAGTCGAGCATCGGATCGGTGTCGCGCGGCTGGATGGCCTCGTACACCGCACGCACCTTTGCCGCGAGATCGGTGACACCGTCGACATTGCAGCCGACGAACCGGCCGTCGGGCGAAGCCGCGAAGCGGTTGATCGGCTCGAAGATCGAGAGGCGCCCGCCGGGGCGCAGCACGCGGAAGAACTCGGCAAAAGAGTCCGCTTTCGCCGGTTCGTAGATGAGCACCGAGCGGACCGTGACCGCGTCGACACTCATCCCGGCGACCTCACCGAGCTCACTCGCCGGCGCCTGGACGAACCGGCAGCGGTCCGTCAACTCGAGCTCGGCGGCCAGCTCGTGACACCGCGCGAGCAGATCGGCGGAGACGTCGCTGAAGATCACCAAGCCGGACGGCCCGACCACCTGCGCCGCGGCGAACGCGATCAACCCGTCACCGCAGCCGACGTCGAGAACCGTGTCACCGACCGACAACCCGGCATTCCGGACGACCCGGTCCCGGATCGGCGCGAGGTACTCCAACGTGCGTCGCAGCTGCTCAGGATCGCCACCGTGGCGGCGCCGCGAGAACCACGCGGCCCACTGGTCTTCCTCGGGAACGGTCACTTGGCCCTCTCCCGACGGACGCGCGGGATGCCTGTCCGAGCGGCTATCGTTTGCCCATGGAGATGCGAGTACCGGTTTCGGACGGCACCATCGAAGGGTATCTGGCGGAGCCGCAGGGCCCCGGCCCTCATCCTGGGATCGTGGTCATCCACGACCTGTTCGGCCTCAGCAAGGACGCGCGGACCATCACCGACCGGTTCGCCACCGACGGCTACCTGGCGCTCAGCCCCAACATGTACTCGCGCGGCGGTCTGGTCCGCTGCGTCAAGTCGGTGTTCACGCAGCTGTTCGCCCGCACCGGCCGGGCGTTCGACGACATCGAGGCGTCACGGAAGGTCCTCACCGACCGGACGGACTGCACCGGCAAGATCGGCATTGTCGGGTTCTGCATGGGCGGCGGCTTCGCGCTCGTCGCCGCGGCCCGCGAGTTCGACGCGTCGGCGCCCTACTACGGCGCGATGCCGAAGGACCTGGCCGCGACCCTCGAAGGCGCGTGTCCAATCGTCGCGAGCTACGGCCAGAAGGACTTCAGCCTCAAGGGCGCCGCGGACACCCTCACTGCCGAACTCGAACAGCGCGAGATCCCCCACGACGTCAAGGAGTACCCGGGCGCCGGCCACGGTTTCGCGAACCAGATCATGCCGCCGCCGTTCAACACCCTGCGCAAGTTCGTCGGCATGAGCTACGACGCCGAAGCCACCGAAGACGCCTGGCAGCGCGTCGACGCCTTCTTCCAAGAACACCTGAAGTAACGGGCACTCCACCATCACGCAACTCGCCGTCGACTTGCGGTCTCTTAGAAACTAAGACACCCCACAAAGCGCAAAAGTGCGACGCCGGTGACCGCAACTCGACGATCTGAACACGGGAGTTCGCGATCTGTGCACGGGAGTTGGCCGTGCCACGCCAGATGTCCGTTTCGCAAGTCGACGGCGAGTTGCGAGGGAAACGGCCCGCTCGGCCGCCCACGGACACGAAGCAACGGGCACTTTTGTGCCTTTGTGCCCTCGCTAAGTACTAAGGCAGGGCACTTTTGTACAAAAGTGGCTCTTGTGTCGTATGTGTGGGTCCGCGACGCCTCAGTGGTGTCGGTGTGGCTGGTGAGGTTCCTGAGGTCAGCGGTGTGGTCGGCTGGTGGTGACTGTGGGACTCGTCGGCGTGAACGTGGGACTCGCCGGGCCGGAGTGTGGGACTCGCCGATGTGCTGTGCGAGTCCCACGTTCAGCGAGGGCGAGTTCCACAGTCAGACCGGCGAGTCCCACACCAGCACCCACACATACGACCGAAGAGCCACAAAAGTGCCCTGCTTTGATCGCAACTTAGCGGCGTTTGGGTTTCCAGACGACGAGGGCGGTTTGCCGGTGCAGGGGAACCAGGTCCTTGCGGTAGGAGGCGTGTACCGCGGCGGTGGCGCGCTCTGCGGCCGCGTAGGTGGCGTCGAGCTCTTCGGTCAGCTCGATCAGGCGAGCCTGCAGCGCGTCGACCTGGTTCTCCAGGTCGATGATGCGCTTGATGCCCGCCAGGTTCACACCGTCCTCTTGGGACAGTCGCTGCACCTCGCGGAGCAACGCGATGTCCCGCATCGAATACCGGCGGCCGCCGCCCGAAGTCCGGCCGGGCGAGACCAGGCCCAGCCGGTCGTACGAGCGCAGGGTCTGCGCGTGCAGGCCGGAGAGTTGGGCGGCGACCGAAATCACGAATACCGGCATGTCTTCGTCGGCACCTGGCTGGTTCCCACCGAACATGACGCTTACCGGCCTTTCAACAGCTCTGTGATCTCCGGTCGCGGGTCGTTGCCGGACACGACCGAGGCGTAGGCCTCCAGCGCTTCCTTCGCCTTTTCGTCCAATGTGGACGGCACGGCCGCCTGCAGGGTCACCAGCAGGTCGCCCTGCGAGCCATCCCGCTTCGTGATGCCCTTGCCGCGCACGCGAAGCACGCGACCACTCGCCGTGCCCGACGGAACCTTGACCGAGACCTTGCCTTCGAGCGTGGGCACGGTGATCGTGCCGCCGAGGGCCAGTTCGGTGAACGACACCGGGACGGCGATCGTCAGGTCGAGGTTCTTGCGCCCGAACACCGTGTGCGGGGCGACATGCACGCGGACGTACAGGTCACCCGCGTGCGCTCCGCCCTTGCCGGGCTCGCCCTGGCCGGCCAGCCGAATCCGCTGGTCGTCGTTGACGCCGGGCGGGATCCGCACGGTCAGCGTGCGCTGCCTGCTGCTGATGCCTTCGCCATGGCACTCCGGGCACGGCTCGTCGATGATCGAGCCGCGGCCCCGGCAATCGGGGCACGGCTCGGAAAACGCGAACGAACCCTGACTGCGACTCACCAACCCGGACCCGCTGCAGGTCGGGCAGGTGTGCGGCGTGGTGCCGGGCTTGGCCCCGTTGCCACCGCAGGTGGCGCAGGTCGCCGGGCTCGACAGGCGCAGCGGCAGGGTCGCGCCCTTGACCGCCTCGGCGAAGTCGATACGGACATCGGTCTCGACGTCGGCGCCCCGCTGCGGACGCGGCGCGGCACCGGCGGCACCACCGCGACGGCCGAACAATCCGCCCAGGATGTCGCCGAGCCCACCGAAACCTCCGGCCTGGGCGCCGGCACCTTGACCGAAGATGTCAGTCGCGTCGAAGCCGCCGGTCTGGCCGCCGCCCGGAAAGCCGAACCCGCCGGCCCCACCGGAGCCGAACATGCGCTTGGCTTCGTCGTACTCCTTGCGCTTGGCCGTATCGGACAGGACGCCGTACGCCTCGGAGACCGACTTGAACTTCGCCTCGGCCTTGGTGTTGCCGCCGTTGGCGTCGGGGTGGTTCTCCTTCGCCAGCTTCCGGTACGCCTTCTTGATCTCGTCGGCGGTGGCGTCGGAGGAGACGCCCAGCTCACGGTAGAAGTCCTTGCCGACCCATTCCCTGGCACTCATCAGACGTCTCCTCCTCTCGCTTTCTTATCGGTCGTTCTCATCGGTGAATTCGACATCGATCGGCAGCTCGCCCTCGACCGGCGGATCCACCGGGGCCGAGGCCGGTGTCTGGGCACCCGCCTCGAAATCGGTGACGCCGACCAGTGCGGGACGCAGCGTGCGCTCGCCGAACTTGTAACCGCGGCGCATCACGATGGTCACCGTGGGCCCGGCCACGTCCGGGGACGTGCTGTGCTGCACGGCCTCGTGCACGCTCGGGTCGAAGGGCTCGCCCTCGGCGCCGAACGATTCGAGGCCGACCCGCTGAAGACCGCTGACCAGCTTCTCGCCGACGGCCTTGAAGGCGCCGGTGAGATCGCCGTGCTGTTCAGCTCGCTCGAGGTCGTCCAGCAGCGGCAGCAGCTCGCCGACCACCGAAGCCTTGGCGCCCGAGACCACAGCTACGCGGTCCCGCTCGACACGCTTGCGGTAGTTGGCGTACTCCGCTTGGATCCGCTGCAGGTCGGCCGTGCGCTCCGCCAGCTCCTTCTCGATCTCCGTGAAGGGGTCGGCGACGGACACCGCGTCGTCCACAGTGGACTCACCGAGGGCAGGCCCCGAAGCGGCGTCCGCTCCGGGATCCTGCTCGGCCGGGGCGGGCTGCTCGCGCAGTTCGCCCGTGTTCGGGTCAACTTTTCGGCGATCTCGCACCACTACCGGCTCTTCCGGCGAGGAACGGCGCCCGGTTTCGTCGTGGTGTTCGGTCACTTCTTCTCGTCCCCAGCTTTCTCGTCGGCGGGCTTGTCGTCTTCGACGATCTCGGCGTCGACCACGTCATCGGCCTTGTCGGAGGCACCAGCGGAACCGGCATCGCCGGCGGCAGCGCCTTCAGCGCCACCCTGCGCGGCGTTGGCGTTCGCGTAGAGCGCCGTACCGAGCTCCTGCGAAGCGGTATTCAGCTTCTCGATGGACTCGCGGATCTTCGCCGAGTCGGTGCCCTTGAGCGCCTCGTTCGACTCGTCGATGGCGGACTTGACCTTGGCCTTCAGGTCGTCCGGGAGCTTGTCGTCGTTGTCCTTGACGAACTTCTCCGTCTGGTAGACGAGCGTCTCGGCCTGGTTGCGGGTCTCGGCCTCTTCGCGACGGGTCTTGTCCTCCTCGGCGTGCGCCTCGGCGTCCTTGACCATGCGCTCGATGTCGTCCTTCGGCAGCGCGGAGCCACCGGTGATCGTCATCGACTGCTCCTTGTTCGTGCCGAGGTCCTTCGCGAGGACGTGCACGATGCCGTTGGCGTCGATGTCGAAGGTGACCTCGATCTGCGGCACGCCACGCGGGGCCGGCGGGAGACCGGTCAGCTCGAACATGCCGAGCTTCTTGTTGTGCGCGGCGATCTCGCGCTCACCCTGGAACACCTGGATCTGCACCGACGGCTGGTTGTCGTCCGCGGTGGAGAAGATCTCCGAGCGCTTGGTCGGGATCGTGGTGTTCCGCTCGATGAGCTTGGTGAACACGCCGCCCTTGGTCTCGATGCCCAGCGACAGCGGGGTGACGTCGAGGAGCAGAACGTCCTTGACCTCGCCCTTGAGCACGCCGGCCTGCAGTGCGGCGCCGACGGCGACGACCTCGTCCGGGTTGACGCCCTTGTTCGGCTCGCGGCCGCCGGTCAGCTCCTTGACCAGGTCCGACACGGCCGGCATGCGGGTGGAACCACCGACGAGCACGACGTGGTCGATCTCGCCGACCGGGATGCCCGCGTCACGGATGACGTTGTTGAACGGCGCCTTGGTGCGGTCGAGCAGGTCCGAAGTGATCTTCTGGAACTCGGCGCGCGACAGCTGCTCGTCGAGGAACAGCGGGTTCTTGTCACCGTCGACGGTGATGTACGGCAGGTTGATGCTGGCGCTGTTCGAGCTGGACAGCTCGATCTTCGCCTTCTCCGCGGCTTCACGGATGCGCTGCAGCGCCATCTTGTCCTTGGTGAGGTCGATGCCGCTGGACGACTTGAACTTGTCGACCAGCCAGGTGACGATGCGCTCGTCCCAGTCGTCGCCACCGAGGTGGTTGTCACCGGAGGTCGCGCGGACCTCGACGACGCCTTCACCGATCTCCAGCAGCGAGACGTCGAACGTACCGCCACCGAGGTCGAAGACCAGGATGGTCTGTTCCTTCTCGCCCTTGTCCAGGCCGTACGCCAGCGCGGCGGCGGTCGGCTCGTTGACGATGCGGAGCACGTTCAGGCCGGCGATCTGGCCGGCTTCCTTGGTGGCCTGCCGCTGGGCGTCCTCGAAGTACGCCGGGACGGTGATGACGGCGTCGGTGATCTCCTCGCCCAGGTACGCCTCGGCGTCGCGCTTGAGCTTCATCAGCACGCGGGCGCTGATCTCCTGCGAGGTATAGGACTTGCCGTCGATCTCGGTGGTCCAGTTGGTACCGATGTGCCGCTTGACCGACCGGATCGTCCGGTCGACGTTCGTCACCGCCTGGTTCTTGGCGGGCTGTCCCGTCAGCACTTCACCGTTCTTGGCGAAGGCGACGATGGACGGGGTGGTACGGGAGCCTTCCGAGTTGGCGATGACCGCCGGCTCGCCGCCCTCCAGGACAGCGACGACCGAGTTGGTCGTGCCGAGGTCGATGCCGACCGCACGCGCCATGATGATTCCTCCTGTAAGTACTTCGCTGAAAACTCTGGGACTGACGCGGATGACCGCGCGGACCCGCTCGGGTCGTAATTGAGCGGGGAGTACTCAAGTTCTAGCCGGAGTCTGCCACTCTCGTCAAGCCAGACTTGAGCCGACCCCGCTCAACCTTCGTACAGTGCCAACGAAGGACCAGGTGAACTTGTTCCCACCCCGGGTGACCTGCCCTTTCGTACCGTGAACGGGACGTCCGACAGGATGTGGAAGCGGCCCTCGGCACCCTGGAAAGAGACCGCTGTGACGTGTACCGCACTGGCTGGGACGCCGTCGGAGGCACCGGCACCGGTGACCGACGGCGCGGGCCCGGCCCCCATGGCCGTGATCACCAGCGCGCCCGCGGCGCCCAGCAGGAGGCCGCAAAGGATCCGCTTGTCCGGTCTGCTCATCTGAATTGTTCCCCCGAGATTCGTGCGAAAGGTTCAGGTGGCGCGGACGGTCACGTCGCCACTGTCGGTGTCGAGCTGCAGAAGCCGGGGCGAGGACGTGTCCTGCGGGACGCTGATGTTGCGGTCCCCGCTGTCCGAGTTGCCCTCGATCCGGTACGTCGCGCTGGGCACGGTGACGTCGACGTCCCCGCTGTGGGCCTTGATCTGGACGTTGTTCGCCGCGTCGGCGCCGTCGAGGTGGAGCTTCACCGAACCGGAGTCGGCCCCCAGGTTCACCTTGGCGCCCAGCGAAGTGGCCTCGATGTCGCCCGAGTTCGCCCTCGCGGTGACGTCCTTGCCGATGGACTGGAGGTTGATGTCCCCCGAACTCGCCTGGACGTTCACCGGTCCGGCCACGTTCAGCACGCGCACCGCACCCGAGCTGGCCGCGACGTCGGCGCTGGCGACGCCTTCGAGATCGATGTCCCCCGAGGCCGTCTTGCCGGTGACCGCGGTCCCGTTCGGGACCACCACGTCGTAGTCGACACTGCAGTTGGAGCCGCAGTCGCCCAGGACGAGCTGGTCACCATCGAGCCGGAACGAATCTCCGGGCCTGGAGAAGGTGTAGTGGAAGGTCTCATGGATGGTCGCCGTCTCGACGTTGCCCACCCGGACCCGCACGTTGCCCGAGTCCTGGTCGATCCGGACGCCGTGGACGGCGCCGCCCGCCCGGCCGTCGGCTTGGGCCGTCGAGGTCGAGAAGAAGCCGATCGCCACGGCCACACCTACGCCGATCAACGCGATCCCGCCGATTGCCAATAACGGCCGTCCCATGGGTGAGTCCCTCCAGAGCAGGTTTCTATGCCTCAAGACGCTAAGACCCGCAGTGGCCCCGGGGCATCCGGGTAACCCCCCTATTGATCCCTGAGAAGGCGACCCCGGGGCCGGGGTTCTAGTCTCGGGATATCCGGCGTTCCCGTATCCAGGAGGACTCGATGCCGCAAGCACCCAACCCTTACGACTCGCTGCCCCAGGTGCCGAGTTTCACCTTGCGCAGCAAGGACATAGCCGACGGTGAGACGCTCGCGACGCCGCAGTTGAGCGGGATCTTCGGGGCCGGCGGCGAGGACAGGTCGCCCCAGCTGGCCTGGGAGGGTTTCCCCGCGGAGACCAAGAGCTTCGCCGTCACCTGTTACGACCCCGATGCGCCGACGGCCAGCGGTTTCTGGCACTGGGCCGTGTTCAACCTGCCCGCGTCGACGACCGAACTGGCCGCCGACGCGGGTGACGAGAAGGGCTCCGGCCTGCCCGAAGGCGCCGTGACCCTGAAGGGCGACGGCGGCGTGTCGCAGTACCTCGGCGCCGCCCCTCCTCCCGGGCACGGTCCGCACCACTACTACTTCGTCGTGCACGCACTCGACGTCGATTCGCTGGAGATCGACGCGAGCTCGACGCCCGCGTTCCTCGGCTTCAACCTGTTCAGCCACACCCTGGCCCGCGCAACCCTCGTCCCGACCTACGAGAACAAGGGCTAGCTGAAGAGACGTTCGTAGCCCAGCGCAGTGAAAGGGACTTTCCTCGCGTCCGGGTTCCGGCGCAGGGAAAGTCCCTTTCAGCCAGCGGCCGGGCGCTCGAGGAAGGTCTCGTTGGGCGCCTGGAAGCCGAACTGGGCGTAGAGGCCGTGGGCGTCGCGCGTGTGGAGCATCCAGCGAAAACCCGTGCCCGGCCCCTCGTCGATCATCTTGCGCACCAGCGCTTTGCCGACGCCGTGCCCGCGCGCGTCGTCGGTGACGAAGACGTCGGCCAGGTACGCGATGGCCTGCCCGTCGGAGATCGCCCGAGCGAAGCCGACCATGCGCCCGGTTCCGGCTTCGTACGCGCCGACGACGCGCCATGCCGAGCCGACCTGGTCTTCAACCTGCTCACGGCCGCGCCAGGTCCCCCAGTAGGCGTCGGTGGACAGGAACTTCCACACGACGTCCAGGTCGACCCGGGCCTTGTCGTCGTCTACGTCGTAGCTCATCGCGCCAGTAGACCGACCGCCGGCGCCGGCGCGCAACCGGGTTTCAGCCCCACTGGTACTTGAGGTACTTGCCGTCCAAGGTGACGACGACCCGCTCGCCGCCCGGGTCTTCGCGCCGGTCGACGTCGATCTTGAAGTTGATCGCGCTCATGATCCCGTCGCCGAACTTCTCGTGGATGAGCTCCTTGATCGTCGGCCCGTAGACCTGCAGGACCTCGTAGAACCGGTAGATGGTCGGGTCGGTCGGGACGACGTCGTCGAGCGCGCCGCGCGTCGGCTGCGCCTCGAAGGCGGCCACCTCGGCGGGGCCGAGTTCGAGGATCTGCGCGGCCTTCTCCGCCCGCGACTTCCCGATCGGGTGCTGTCCGAGCAGCGCGGACGTCGTCCACGCGAGCGGTGCGTCGAGGGCTTCGGCGAGTTGGGCCCAGGTCAACCCGAGCCGGGTCTTGGCGTCGAGGACGGCTTGGCCGGCATCTTGCTTCGTAGTCATGATCCGACCGTAAGACCTAGTGCGGCCTAAGCAAATAGTCCACGATCGGGCGGAGTTCGTCGGCGGACGGCGGTTCGTCGTCGATCAGGCCCTGGATGAGCAGCCCGTCGATGCCGGCGAGGAACGCGCGGAAGGCGACCTCGTCGTCGTGCCGCACCATCGACGTCAGCACGTCCAGCCAGCGCCGCGCGGCCGGTCGCAGCTCCGGACGCCGCGCTGCCAGCAGGTACAGCTCGTACTCGGCCATCGTCCGGCCTCGGCTGGGGCCGCACGCCTCAGCAATCAGCCCGGCGACCTCCTCAGCTCCTCGGCTGCCGCGCGAACGGGCGCGGTCGATCATCCAGTACACCTCGGTCGCCATGTCCCGCGCGCACGAGATGAGCGTCGCGATGAGCAGGTCGTCGAGGCTGGAGAAGTGGTACGTCGTCGACGTCGTCGGCACCCCGGCCTCGACAGCGACCGTCCGGTGCGTGACTCCGGCGACGCCGTCGCGCTCGATCACCCGCAGCGTGGCCGCGATGAGCTCCTCGCGCCGCTTCTCACCCCGTGCCTTGCGCCCGTCGACCTGGATGCCGCCCCTCACGCCTGCGCCCCGCCGACCTCGATGAGCACGACCCCGCCGATGACCAGCAGCATTCCGCCGACCATCGTCAGGTTGAGCGACTCCTTAAGGAACACCGCGCCGGCGATCGCCACGAGCGCGACCCCGATCGCGGCCCACACCGCGTACGCCACGCCGACCGACATGCCCGCCTTCAGTGCCATGGACAGCCCGCCGAACGCGATCGCGTAGCCGATCACGACAACGGCCCCCCAGCCCCAGTTCGTGAAGCCGTCCGAGAGTTTCAGCGAGATCGTGGCGGTGACCTCGGCGAGGATCGCGACGGCAAGATAGACGTAGGCACCCATGGCTTCCAAAGTACCTGAACGATCGTCCCATTAGCTAGCGAGGCCTAGGACACATCAGGGGGACTTAGGCCCCGCCAATCGGTTACTCATCAGTAAGAAGAGTTAGGCTCCGTGTCAACTTGCGCCTCAGCGGGAACACCAGGCGCGACACCACCACACCGGACGAAAGGCACCCGAAGATGGGCGCTGTACAGCTGACGCTCGGCGGGATCGCGGTCCTCCTCGGCATCGTCGCCTGGGGCATGTTCGCCGCGACCATCGCCCGCTTCGTGCGAGTGATCAGGCTCGGCCAACCGGACGCCACGCGCAACGGGCCGTTCGTGCCGAGAATGAAGACGCTGATCAAGGAGTTCGCGGCACACACCCGGATGGCCAAGGTCAAGAGCGTCGCGCCTTGGCACTGGCTGGTGATGTGGGGCTTCCTAATCGGCTCGCTGGCGCTGTTCGAGGCCTACGGCGAGGTCTTCGTCCCGACGTGGGGCTGGCCGGTTCTCGACGACTTCGCGCCGTGGAGCCTCCTGATGGAGCTGCTCGGCGTCGGCACCGTCGTCGGCGGGGTCGCGCTGGCGATCATCCGGCAGCGCAACCACCCGCGCCGCGCGGACAGGCAGTCGCGCTTCGCGGGCTCGAACTTCAAGGCCGCGTACTTCGTCGAGGCCGTGGTGATCGTCGAGGGCCTGGGGATCGTCGGCGTCCGCGCCGCGAAGGCCGCCCTCGGCGCGCACGAGACGCCCACCTGGGCGGCGTTCGTGTCCAACCCGGTCGGGCACCTCCTGCCCGCGAGCGCCGCGCTGGTCTCGGTGTTCGCCTTCATCAAGCTGATGAGCGCCACGGTGTGGCTCTACGTCGTCGCGAGGAATATGACGATGGGGGTGGCCTGGCACCGCTTCAGCGCGTTCTTCAACATCTACTTCAAGCGCGAGGCCGACGGCCAGGTCGCGCTCGGCAAGATCAAGCCGATGATGTCCGGCGGCAAGGTCCTCGACCTCGAAGAGGCGGACCCGGACGAGGACACGTTCGGTGTCGGCAAGGTCGAGGACTTCACCTGGAAGGGCTGGCTGGACTTCTCGACGTGCACGGAGTGTGGCCGCTGCCAGTCGCAGTGCCCCGCGTGGAACACCGGGAAGCCGTTGTCCCCCAAGCTGTTGATCACCCAGCTGCGTGACCACGCGTACGCCAAGGCGCCGTACCTGCTCGCCGGCGGCAAGCGGGACATGGCGGGCGACGAGATCGGCTTGACCGGGGACAACCCGCACGCCGGCATCGACGTCCTCGCGCTGGCCGAGTCCGAGCGCCCGCTCATCGGCGGCCTCGAGGAGAACGGCGTCATCGACCCGGACATGCTGTGGTCGTGCACCAGCTGCGGCGCGTGTGTCGAGCAGTGCCCGGTGGACATCGAGCACGTCGACCACATCATCGACATGCGGCGCTACCAGGTGATGATCGAGTCGAACTTCCCGAGCGAGCTCAACGGGATGTTCAAGAACCTCGAGAACAAGGGCAATCCCTGGGGCCAGAACGCCAAGGACCGTCTGCAGTGGACAGAGGGCCTGGACTTCGAGGTCCCCGTGTTCGAAGGCGAACTCGCCGACGAGACCGAGTACCTGTTCTGGGTCGGTTGCGCCGGCGCGTTCGAGGACCGCGCAAAGAAGACGACGCGCGCTGTCGCCGAACTGCTCCACATGGCCGACGTCAAGTACACCGTGCTCGGCTCGGAAGAAGGCTGCACCGGCGACCCGGCTCGTCGTGCGGGTAACGAGTTCCTCTTCCAGATGCTCGCGCAGCAGAACGTCGAGATGCTGAACTCGGTGTTCGAAGGCCGCGAACTGAAGAAGCGCAAGGTGGTCGTGACCTGCGCCCACTGCTTCAACACGCTGGCGAACGAGTATCCGGAGCTCGGCGGGCAGTTCGAGGTCGTACACCACACGCAGCTGCTGAACAAGCTCGTCCGCGAGAAGCGGCTCATCCCGATCGCGCCGATCGCCGAGGACATCACGTACCACGACCCGTGCTATTTGGGCCGCCACAACAAGATCTACGACGCTCCGCGTGACCTCGTCGGCGCTTCCGGTGCCACGCTTCGGGAAATGCCGCGGCACGGCGACCGGTCCATGTGCTGCGGTGCCGGTGGCGCGCGGATGTGGATGGAAGAGAAAATCGGGAAGCGGATCAACGTCGAGCGCATCGACGAGGCACTCGGCACCGCCCCGACGAAGATCGCGACCGGTTGCCCGTTCTGCAAGGTGATGCTGAACGACGGGCTGACCCAGCGTCAGAACGAAGGCGTCGCACGGGAAGACATCGAGATCCTCGACGTCGCGCAGTTGCTGCTCACCGCTGTGAAGCGGACCCCCGCAGAGGCCGAGTAGCCGGACTCGTGAGTGTTCCGGCCGGTTAGAAGCAAGTTAGAAGCGGCCGGAACGCTCACGAGCAGTAGGCGGGCCATCCTCGATCCACGTGGTGACCGGTCTGCAAGAGCCCTGGGATGTTGAGTCCGCTGAACTCGAGAACCGCGCTGGCCTCGGTCTCTACGTCGACATAACCCAGGTCCTTTAGCCACGTAAGCCCGTCTTCTCCAGCCGTTCGGCGGCCTCGTCGAGGGTCAGGTGCGCCTGCTCGCGCATCGCGCGGAGTTTCCGTCCGAGCCGACGTCGTCGGAACGGAGGACTGACCGGCCCCGGCACTGTGACGACCTCCCCACGCACGGTGATCCGCTCGCGTTCCGCACGGATTTTCCGACCGGATACCGGCCATGGTCAATCCACTATGGACAGAGACCGATGAAGACCGGACCGCGGCTGTTCACCCTCACCAGCGCCGACAACGAGTACGACATCTACCTGGTCGGAATCGACATGGGCGATGAAGCAATCGTTTACCGGCGTGCACTCGACGGCGAGAAAAGCCACTTCGGCATCCACAACTCGGCCGAGGAAGCGCTCCGGACCTACCGGTTGGCCATCGACCTGCAGCTGATCTGGGACGACGTGCGCCTGCTGAAGGCCCTGTCACGCTGAGCGTCCCCCTAGACACGCCGGTTATCCTGATTATTCCTCGTAGTCGTCGCCGCCCCCGAGGGCAGCTTTTGGCGACCAGTAAAGGGCGACGAAAATGCATGAGGACCGTGAGTTCAGCCAAGCCGTTGGCGCGCGCTTTCCCTCGGCCAAGCAGCGCAAAAAACTGGGTGCCCCGGAGCCGGAGTCGCCCCCGGCCCGACACCAGCGCGAGGTCCAGGTCGACACCTCCGCGGTCGGCCGTGCGGGTGCGAGGTTCCCCTCCGCCAAGATCGTCGAACGCCTGGTAGAGCCTGCCGAGCCGCCCGCACCCGCGCCGGTCGCGCCACGGCCGTCACCCACGCCACGGCCGGCGCCGACGCCGACGTATGTGCCCAGCGTGCCCGTCCAGCCCGCCCGACCGCCTCGCGACGAGTACCCCGAGCCCCTCGATTCGCCAGGCCCGCGCACGCTCGTCCGGCCGTACGTCCTGACGAAGGGGCGCACGAAGTCCACCCGCCATCTGGCCATCGAAGCGCTCGTTTCGGCGACGTCGGACGCGCTGAGCTGGCACAGCACAGAGATCACCGGCGAGTTCCAATCAGTACGGATGCTCTGCCGCTATCCGCGCTCGGTCGCAGAGGTCGCCGCGACCCTCAGCGTGCCGCTCGGCGTCGCCAGGGTGCTGCTGGGGGACATGGCCGACCTCGGGCTGGTGAGCGTCCACGACACCGCGACGAACGGCGACGGCCGTCCGGCCATCGCACTCATGGAACGCGTGCTGCACGGCCTCCGCAGTCTTTGACCGAGCTTCCCGCCGGCCCGTGCCACTACGATCACCCGGGTGACCGAGGAGAACGAATCCGACGGCGAAAGCACGTTGACCGTGGTGCTGGCCGGCGGTGTCAACCTGCTGATCGCGATCATGAAGCTCGTGGCCGGAGTGATCACCGGATCGGGCGCGATGCTGTCCGAAGCGGCACACTCGTTCGCGGACACGATCACCGAAGTGCTGCTGCTGACGGCGTTGCGCACTTCAGAACGTCCAGCCGACCGTAAACACCCTTTCGGTTACGGCAAGGAACGCTACTTCTGGTCGCTGCTCGCGGCGGTGTCGATCTTCGCGTCCGGCGCGGTCTTCTCGCTCTTCGAAGGCTTTTCGACCGTCTTCGGGAAGCCCGAAGAGCAGACGAACGTGCTGGTCAGCTACATCGTGCTGGCGCTGTCGTTCGTGATGGAGTCGACGTCGTGGGTGCAGGCCGTCCGTCAGGTGCGGAAGGACTCGGCTGAGGCGAACCAGTCGATCGCGGAGTACCTGCGACTGATCGACGACCCCGCGCCCAAGACCGTGCTGTTCGAGGACTCGGCCGCGCTGCTCGGGCTGCTGATCGCGTTCGCCGGCATCGGACTGCACCAGCTGACCGGGTCTTCGGTGTGGGACGGCGCCGCGTCGATCGCCATCGGCGTGCTGCTCGCGGTGGTCGCGTACCTGCTCGGGCGCACGAACCGGGGGCTGCTCATCGGCCGCCAAGCCGACCCGAAGATGGTCCGGGGGATCAACGACCACCTCGGCGCCGCGCCCGAGATCGAGGCGATCGTCGACCTGCAAACCATGCTCATGGGCACTGACCAGGTGCTGGTGTGCGCGCGAGTGGACTTCGACGACGCACTCGGCGCCGCCGACGTCGAACGCGCGTGCGTGCGGCTGGCCGAGGAGCTGCAAACGCAGTTCAACGACGTCACCGAGGTGTTCATCGAGCCCGTCCCGCGGACGGATCCGACGCTGCGCGCGGCGGTTCTGGCGCGGTACGGCGAACTCGGGGAGACCTGGGGTCAGTAACCGAAGTCCTGCGTCCAGTACCAGCCGTCGGTGGCGACGCCGACGCCGATCTTCGTCAGCGAGCAGTTGAGGATGTTCTGGCGGTGGCCGCTGGAGTTCATCCACAGCTGCATCGTCTGCTTGGCCGAGGTCGACCCCTTGGCGATGTTCTCCGCGCCCGGCTGCGAGTAGCCGGCCGCCCTGATGCGCTGGTCGAAGCTGACGCCTTCGGGAGTGTCGTGCGAGAAGTAGTTCCGCGCGGACATGTCGTCGCTGTGCTCCTGCGCGGCGTTCGTCAGGTGGCTCTCGACACTGAGGGGCGCGCAGCCCGCGTCGGCGCGTGCCTGGTTGACGAGGTCGACGACCTGGTCGGCCTGCGAGTCCGACCGGGTGGATTTCGGCGGAGCCGGTGGCGCGGGCGGAGCGGCCGGAGCTGAGGACGACGTCGTCGGCGCGGCCGGGGTGGTGGGAGCTGGGCTGGACGTCGAGGGCGGCGTCGTCGGTGTGGAGGACGTCGACGTCCCGGGGGCGGGTGTGGAGCCGTTCGAGCCGGGCGCGGGGGCCTGCGAGCTGGACGCCGGAGCGCCCTTGGCGAGCGGGTCGCCGAGCTGGCCTTGGTACGTCTGAGAGCCCGGGAGCGCCAAGGCCGCGTTACTCACAGTGTCAGAAGAGGGAACACCGCCGAGGGCAAAATACCCGCCGGCGGCCGTGGCGCCGCCGATAAGCACACTCAGGGACACCAGGCGTAACCGACTTCGAACACTAATGGAGGACACGGGGCGAAAAACTATCACGAAACTGTAACTACGTGAACCGCCTTGTGCCGGGTTGACTCAGGCGTGCAAACCGCGCTGCGATGCCGAGAGCGCGACGGTCAAGATCACCAGCGCGGCAACGACAACGCCGCTGAACACCGCCCGCCGCAACACCAGCTGCCGCCGCGTCAACGGCCAGGGCGCGCCGCCGAACGTCGCCATCCGCTCGACCAGCCGGTGCGGCCGCAGCACCCGCGCCGCGAACAGGCCGAGCAGCGGCACCTGCGCGATCCACAACGTCGTCCGCAATGCGCCGTCGAACCGGAAGTCCGCGCCCAGCACCAGCGCGTGCCACAGCCCGAACGCGTAGCTCAGCGCGGCGAACTGATGCACCACGAGCCAGGCCCGGCGCGGGATCCGGCGCCGCAGGTACCAGGTCGGGCCGAGCAGCGCCGCGAAGTACAGCGACAGGACACCGGCGGTGTAGCCGAGCGCGCCGACGTCGGCGGTTTGCGGCACGAACGCCACCAGCAGCGACCCGGCGGGCGTGGCGAACACCCACAGCAGCGCGTGCAGCAGCATCAACGCCACCACGACGACGTTGAGCTGCCGATGCCACGTCACCAGCGCGTGCCTCGACGGCAGGAACCGCGCGAATCGACGGGTCCCGGTGACCAGCCCGAGCACCAATCCGGCGTACGCCCAGATGATCGCGACGAGTCCACTGGCGTCGGTGAGCAGGAAGACCCGGTCGACGAGGTGGGATGCCGTGCCCAGCACGACGTCAGCCGCAGCGACAGCCACAGCCGCCACGACGACGTGCGCCGCGCTCTGCGCGACGAGACGGCTCCGCGTCACCGAACCGCCTGCCGCAGCCCCTCGGGCCCGAACCCGACGGTCTCGAGCGAGCTCGCCCAGTCGCCCGCGAGGTCTGCGGAGAGGGTGAACCGCGCGCAACTCGGCGGCCAGTTGCGCAGGACGTCCTCCTTGAAGTCGAAGATCTCGGCCTGCGGATCTTCGAACAGCCTGTCCGGGCGGCGGCTCTCCAGCATCCGCTGCGCGGCGATCGCCGGCGCCGTCGCCGTCGCCGGGACCCCGGTCAGACGCATCATTTCGCGGTCAGGCGCAGCACCTGGCTGACCTTGAGCCGCCGCAGCAGGGCCGCCGGCTTCTTCGGCAAGAACTCGGACGCCTCGGCCGCTGTGACGAGCTGTGGGTTGGTGACCTCCACCGTCCGGCCGCGGTGGACTACCTCGGCGTTACCCGCGGCGGTGAGGTTACGGACCCAGTCGCGGTCGGGTCCGTAGGTGAGGAACACCGCATATCCGCCCGGCACGTCGAACATCGAAAGCGGTGTCCGGTAAGGCTTTCCGGACTTGCGGCCGACGTGGGCGAGGATCCCCATCCCGGGCAGCCTGCCCGCCCAGAGGCGCTGGACAGGGTTGGTGACATAGCGGTTGAACCTGGCCAGCCGGTCGGGGAGTTGCATGCCACCGAGCGTAGCCACGAACGAGGGCTTGCGGGAAGGACTGAACCAGTGATTCACTCCTTGGGTGCCGTATCGACGGACCCCCGCGGTCCAAGCCCGACTCGACGCCCAGCGCGTCGTGATCTTCGAAGCCGCCGTGGATTCCCTGGCCACGCACGGCTACGCGGGGTGTTCGGTCGCGGCCGTCGCGACAAGGGCGGGTATCGCCACCGGCAGCGTCTACCAGCACTTCCCGAGCAAGACCGGGTTGGTCGTCGAGCTGTTCCGGTCGGTCGTCGCGTTTGAGGTGGCCGCTGTCGAAGAGGCGTCGACGCAGTCGGAAGACCCGGTCAAGCGGATCGTCGCCGTGTTGGAGACGTTCGCGAGCCGCGCGTTGAAGGCGCCGCGGCTCGCGTACGCGCTGCTCGCCGAGCCCGTCGACGCGCCGATCGAGGCCGAGCGCCTGGTGTTCCGGCGCGCGTTCATCGACGTCGTGGCCAGCCGGATCGAAGAGGCGATCGAGGTGGGCGCGCTGCCGCCGCAGGACGCCGAGCTCAGCGCCGCGGCGCTGGTCGGCGCGACAGCCGAGGTGCTGATCGGCCCGCTGACCGCCGAGAGCGCGGACGCGTCCGTGCTGGAAAAGCTGAGCTTGTTCACCGTTCGCGCCTTAGGAGGCTCCCTTGTCCGCAACGCATGAAGTGACGAACCAGGTCCCAGTGCTGACCGGCAACGACATGGCCGCCGACCCGGCGTTGCTCGAGGCCCTGCACCGCGAAGGTGCGGCGTGGGCCGAGGAGGAGCTGCACGAGATCGGCAGGCTCGCGGGCAGTGAGAAGGCCCAGACCTGGGGTCGCGTGGCGAACGAGAACCCGCCGAAGCTGCTCACTCACGACCGCGTCGGAAACCGCATCGACGAGGTCGAGTTCCACCCGTACTGGCATGACCTGATGGATGTCGCGGTGTCCCACGGCCTGCACGCGGCGCCGTGGCGGTCCGACCGTTCGGGCGCCCATGTCGCGCGAGCGGCGAAGTTCCTGGTCTGGGCGCAGGTCGAGCCGGGCCACACCTGTCCGATCTCGATGACGTACGCGGCGGTACCCGCGCTTCGGCACAACCCCGAGCTTTCGCAGGCGTACGAGGGATTGCTCGCGTCTACGGAGTACGACTTCGGGCTGCGCGTGCCGAGTACCAAACGCGGCCTGATCGCGGGCATGTCGATGACCGAGAAGCAGGGCGGTTCCGATGTCCGCGCGAACACCACGAACGCGGTGCCGTCCGCCGCCGGAACATATGTCCTGACCGGGCACAAGTGGTTCACGTCCGCGCCGATGTCGGACATGTTCCTGACGCTCGCGCAGGCGCCCGGCGGGCTGTCCTGCTTCCTGCTTCCGAGGGTGCTCCCGGACGGCACGCGCAATCCGATCCACCTGCAGCGGCTGAAGGACAAACTCGGCAACAAGTCCAACGCGTCCGCCGAAATCGAGTACGACGGCGCTGTCGGCTGGCTCGTCGGCGAAGAGGGCCGCGGCGTGCGGACGATCATCGACATGGTCAACAACACCCGCCTCGACTGCACCCTGGGCAGTGCTTCGCTGATGCGGTACGGCAGTGTCCGCGCGACACACCACGCCATGCACCGCAGCGCGTTCGGCAAAAACCTCGTCGACCAGCCGTTGATGACCAACGTCCTGGCCGACCTGGCGCTGGAGTCGGAGGCGGCGACCACGGTCGCGATGCGGCTGGCCGGTGCCACCGAGCGCGCCGCCGCGGGCGATGCCGAGGAGGAAGCCTTCCGCCGGCTCGGGCTGGCGGTGACGAAGTACTGGGTCTGCAAGCGTGCGCCTTCGCATGCCGCGGAAGCGCTGGAGTGCTTGGGCGGCAACGGTTACGTCGAAGAATCCGGCATGCCGAGGCTGTACCGCGAGGCGCCACTGTCCTCGATCTGGGAGGGTTCCGGCAACGTCGCCGCGCTGGACGCGTTGCGTGCCATGGGGAAGCAGCCGGAGTCCGTCGAGGCGTTCTTCACCGAGGTCGGCAAGGCGTCCGGCGCCGACGCGCGCCTCGACGACGCCACCGCGCGGCTGCACAAGGAACTGGCCAACTTTTCCGACATCGAATACCGCGCCCGGCGAGTCGTCGAGTCGATGGCGTTGGTGCTGCAGGGTTCCCTGCTCGTCCGGCATGCCCCGGCCGCCGTCGCGGACGCCTTCTGCGCGTCACGCTTCGGCGGAGACTGGGGCATCGCCTTCGGCACCCTTCCCCCCGGCGTCGACATCACCGCCATCATCGCCCGCGCCCACCCCTAACCCCACAGGCTTCGCAAGAGACCGCAACTCGCCGTCGAGTTGCGATGCTTAGCGTGCACAAGCAGGGCACTTTTGGACAAAAGTGCCCGGCCGTCAGGAGGTGGTGAAGTCGGCCATCATGGCCATGTCCTCGTGTTCCAGGTTGTGGCAGTGGAAGACGTACCGCCCCGCGTAGTCGTTGAAGCGGACGGCGATCTCCGCCGACTCGGCCGCGCGCACGTCGACGGTGTCCTTCCAGCCCTGGTCGTACGGCCCGGGCTTGCCGCCGTTGCGGGCGAGCACCTGGAACTGGTCGAGGTGCAGGTGGATCGGGTGGTGCACGTCCGACACGAACCGCCAGATCTCCGTGTCGCCGAGGCGCGGTGTCGCGAGCGGGTGGCCCGGCTCGTACGGCTGCCCGTTGATCGTCCAGCCGGATCGGTCCGAGTGGCTCTGGAACAGGAACTCCCGCGTGACAGTCGCCTTCCCCGGGTCCAGCGGGACGATCGTGGACAACTTCGGCGGCACGGTCGCGTCGTCCACCGGCGCCCGGGCGTCCGCGGCGACGTCGAACCGCATGACCTCGACCGTCCGCCCGGTCCCGAACGTGTTGAGCAGCCGCACGCGGGTTCCCGGCGGGTAGCGGGAGAAGTCGACCACGACGTCGAACCGTTCGGCGGACGCCATCTCGATCGCGTCATGCGCGAGCGGCGCCGCGAGCAGGCCGCCGTCGCCGCCAACCTGCACAAACCCGTTCCCACCAGGCGGAGGCGGGTCCAGCTGGAGCCGGTAGCGACGACAGTTCGACGCGTTCAACAGCCTCAGCCGGTAACGCAGGCGCTTGACGTCGAGCACCGGCCAAGGCGCACCGTTGACCAGGACGACATCGCCGAGCACACCGTTCAGGTACCCACTTGTCACCCCGGGAACGCTGAGATTCGGTGCCAGCGCTGGATAATCGAGCCGACCGTCCGCGGTGAACGCGCGATCGGTGATCATCAGCGGCAGGTCGCGGTCGCCTTTCGGCAGCGGCAGCGAGTCCTCTTCGTCGTCGTGTACGAGGTGGAACCCGGCGAGCCCGAGCCAGACCATCGGACCGGTGAACCCCATGCTGTGGTCGTGGTACCAGAGCGTCGCCGCCCGCTGGTTCGACGGATACGTGTAGTCCCGAGTACCGACGGTCGGCGTGCCGGGCATCAGCATCATCTCGTGTGCGGGCGGGGCGTTGAGCGGCAGGATCGTGTCGCCGGGATACCCGTCGCTCGCCGACGGCGTATGCCCGCCATGCAGGTGGACGACAACGGGCCGCGGTAGTTCGTTACGGTGCTTGACAACCATCCGCCGCCCGGATCGCGACACCAGCGTCGGCCCCGGGAACGTGCCGCCGTACGTCCACGCCTCGGTCTTCACTCCGGGAAGGATCTCCAGCGTGCTGACCTGCTGGGGGATCTCGTAGTAGTCGGCAGACGCGTCCGAGCGCACCGGTCGCAGCACCGGCGGGATCGGCAGCGGCACCTGGAACGGCGGTGGTAGCGGGATTCCGCTGCGTACCAACGTTCCCGGCTCACCGTTGTCGAGCGCGCCGCCCCACGAGAACCCGCTGCCGAGCGCGACAGCCGTCGCCCCGCCGGCGACGGTCAGGCCGGTGAGCCCGAGGAATCGACGTCGATTGAGGTTCACGATGTCGCCTCGGCCGGTTTACGCCAGGCCCAGACGAGCAGAAACAGGATTCCGGCGATGATCAGCACGCCCAGCGGGATGTGGACGGCCAGGATCCGGCTGTACCCGAGCACGATCTGCCCGGCTTCGACACCGAACAGCCCGATGCTGACCGGGATCGGCCACCACGGGCCGCGGCCCGGCCGCCACAGCAGGACCGCACACAGCCCCAGCACGACCGCGGTGATCCCGGTCCTGGTCGCGTTTTCCTTGTGCATGGCCAAAAAGTCGTAGTGCCCGGCGAGGAACCCACCCGCGAGCACTGCCTGGGCAAACGCCAACACCGCCTCCGCGGTGACGGCCGCACGGAACAGCCATCTCGGCCAGCGCCGAGTCTTGGTCGTGGACATACCCACGATAGTGCCACATGAAACCGTTCGGTGTGAAACTGTTTCTGGAATGGCCTATGCTGAGCGGCGATGACCAGCGAAGAACTGTCCCTGGACCACAACATCGGCTTCCTGCTGCGCCAGGCCCACCAGCGGGCCGCGGCGGCGTTCGCCAACGCCCTCGAACCGCACGAGATCTCCGGCCGTCACTATCCGGTGCTTCACACCCTGGGTAAGCGAGGGCCGCTGAGTCAGCGCGAGCTCGTCGACAGCGTCAACAGCGACAAGGCGTCCATGGTCCGGATCGTCGACGACCTCGAGGCCAAGGGCCTGGCCGCCCGGCGCCCGGCGCCGGGAGACCGCCGGGTGCGGTCGGTCGAGCTCACCGAACACGGCCGCGAGGTCCTCGCCAAGGCCGAACAAACTGCGGTCGACGTCGCCGAGAGCCTGCTCACGCACCTTGACCAGCGGAAACGCGCCCAGCTCACCGCTCTGCTCCTCGACTTCCTCCACGCCCCCTAAGGGCACTTTTGTACTTTTGTGCCCTGGTTGAGCTCTCAAGCAGGGCACTCTTGTACAAAAGTGCCCGCCCTAGACGACGTCTTCGATCGAGGTGCCTTTGGTCTCCTTGATGAACTTCAGCGCGAACGGGATCGAGAGCAGCGCGAACGCGGTGTAGATCCAGTACGTGAAGCTCAGGTTCCAGTTGCTCATGCTCGGGAAGCTGACCGTGACCACCCAGTTCGCGACCCAGTTCGCCGCGGTCCCGACTGCCAGCGCCGCGCCGCGGATGCGCAACGGGAACATCTCGCCCAGCAGCACCCAAAGGATGACACCCCAGGACAGCGCGAACGACAGCACGAAGATGTTCGCGAAGACCAGCGCGATCGGGCCCCACACACCCGGCAGGCTCAGCTCGCCGTTGACCTTGTCGGCGTGGCCGAACGCGAGTGCGGCGACGCCGAGCCCGATCGCCATGCCGACCGAGCCGATCAGCAGCAGCGGTTTGCGGCCGACGCGATCGATGAACGCGATCGCGATGAACGTGCCGAGGATGTTGATGACCGGGCTGACCATCGAGATCAGCAGCGAGTCGGTGTTCTGGCCGACCGAGTGCCACAGCGTGTCGGAGTAGTAGAAGATCACGTTGATGCCGACGAACTGCTGGAACACGGCGAGCGCGATCCCGATCCACACGATCGGCAGCAGGCCGAACCGGCCGCCGAGCAGGTTGCGGACGCTCGACTTCTCCTCGCGCTTCAGCCCGCGCTGGATGTCGGCGAGCTTGGCGTCGGCGTTCTCCTCACCCTCGACCTCGGCGATCACCTTGCGCGCCTTGTCGACCTTGCCGATCGACAGCAGGTAGTGCGGCGACTCGGGGATGATCGACGCGAGCACGAAGTAGACGATCGCCGGGATCCCCGCGGCCCCGAGCATCCACTGCCAGGATTCGAGGCCGCCGAGGTTGCCGTTCAGGTTGTGCGAACCGTCGGCCGCGACCGGCGCCAGGTCCTTGACCACCCAGTTGACCAGCGCCGACACGCCGATGCCGAGCACGATCGCGAGCTGCTGCAGCGACGCGAGCCTGCCGCGATACGCCGGCGGCGCGACCTCGGCGATGTAGGCCGGCCCGATCACCGACGCGATACCGATCGCGATACCGCCGATGACCCGCCAGATCGCGAGGTCCCAGACGCTGAACGGGAACATCGCGCCGACCGCGCTGATCAGGAACAACACGGCCGCGAGCTGCATCGTGCGGATGCGGCCGATCTTGTCGGACAGCAGCCCGCCGAACCACGCGCCGACCGCGGAACCGATGAGCGCGCTCGACACGGTCAGCCCGGTGACCCCGGCGCCGACGTTGAAGTGCTGGCGGATCCCGAGGACCGCGCCGTTGATGTTGGAGCTGTCGTACCCGAAGAGGAACCCGCCGACGGCGGCCGCTCCCGCGATGAAGACCACATGCGCGAGATGCTGCTGCGCGCTCTTGTCCCCGACCGGGGGCCCGTCCGTCGTCGTGTCCGTCACTTGGTCATCTCCTTGCTCACGAGCCGCGGACACCCTGGTGACACAGGCATTCCACGGCGTTGTACCCATAGTCGGCAACCTGAAACTTGGTCTGAACCATGCCGTACCACCTCGTGATGTGGACCACCGGGATGATCACTTGACGGACCGCCTGCCCAGCGGTAGGACCGTCGGCGACGCGTCCTTCTGGATCGTGGTCCCGGGATGGATCACGACAACCGGGACCACGGACGTGTTCGACACGGGCGGGCCGAGCGGCGGGTTCCCGGTCGCGGTGGCGGTGTTGGTGAAGTCGTCTGCGGGAGCCCTGCCGACACAGTCGAACGCCCAGATTCCCTGGGGCGCAAGCATTGCGTCGTAAGTTCGCGCGCAGTCGGCGGTTACTTCGTCGGCGACCTTGACGCCGATCAGCTGCACGTCGCCGCTGTTGATCACGGTGATCGTGAACGGCACCTGGTCGCCGGCGCGGAACGGCCCGCCGCGGACGTTCTTGACGATCGTCACCGCCGGATGCTGCACGGTGAACGTGGCGTCGTCATGGGCGTTCACCGGCCGCTTGGTCGGGTCGGTGCCGGTCACGGTCGCGGTGTTCGTGAAGCCGTCAGCGCCGGCGACCGTCGTGCAGGTATAGGTCCGTCTGTCCTGGGTGAGAATCATTTGAAGGCTCTTCGCGCAGGCGGGTGTCCGGTCGTCCGCCACCGCGACGTCGGTCAGCGGCACGTCACCGCTGTTGGTGACCGTGATCGAGAACGTCACTGTGTCGCCCTGGCGCACGACCGTCGGCGTCGCGTCCTTGGTGATCGACACCGCCGGGTGAATCAGGTCGACAGCCGCGTCGCCGGTTACCTTGACCACGCGTCTGGCGGGGTCCGTCCCGGTCGCCGTGGCGGTGTTGGTGAAGTCGCCGGCAGGAGCCGTCGTCGTGCACGTGTAGAGCCGTTGTTCCTTTGGTGCCAACGTTCCTAGCGGTTTCGCGCAGCCGGGCGTGGTGTCGTCCCCGACGGCGACATCGGTCAGCGGTACGTCACCGGCGTTGGTCACGGTGATGGTGAACGTAATCTGGTCACCCTGGCGCACCACGGACGGGCTCCCGTCGTTCTGGATGGTCAGCAGAGGGTTGATAACGGTGGCTCCGGCGGCGCTCCCCGGAAGCAGGACGACGCTGCCGAACATGATCGCCACAGCCAGGAGCAGCCGCGACGCTTTGCCGGTTCCCACCATGCGCGTAACCCTCCGAAAGGCGTGGATGATCTTCGGAGCGTGCCACGGTTCAGTCGAAAAACAGGCGTTGTCGCCCTCCACTTTGGACAATGTCACCCACTAAGGGGACTGGGTGATCCTTTCCGCGGCCCGGTGGCTGATCGCCGCGGCCTCGGTGACGAAGTCGAGGATCGTCTCGAGCTGGTCCTCGCTGTACTTCCCGCAGATTTCGACCGACGCCGACACGATGTAGTCCCACAGCGGGAGCGCCGCCGACACGGGCGACTGGTTGAGCTCGACCAGCACCTTGCGCCGGTCGTCGGGATGGGGCTTGCGCCGCACGATGCCCTTGCGCTCGAGCCGGTCGACGAGCGCGGTCACCGACGCCGGCGCCAGGCCGGAGTGCCGCGCGAGCTCCTTGGGGGTCAACGGGCCAAGCCGGGCCAGGTAGTCCGACGCCTTGGACTCGGTCACCGAAAGGCCGCGCCGGTCCGCGATCGCGGTGTGGAACATGACCGTCTCCGTGGACAGCTCGCGCGACGCGGCGAGCACCGCCTGGATGAGGTCCGCCTTCTTGCTTGACACGCCGATGAGCCTAGCCCAGTATTTAGTTCGACAGAACGAATTAGTTTCTAAGATATTCGATGGGTGGAAAGATTATGAAGCGAGCCCTGATCATCGGTGGCGGCATCGCGGGCACCGTGACCGCGATGGCACTGAAGAAGGCCGGCCACGAGCCGGTGCTGTACGAGGCGTACGACCGCACCGCCGAGGGCATCGGCGCGTTCCTGACCACGGCCGTCAACGGCCTCGACACACTGGCCGCGTTGGAGCTGAAAGACCTGGTCAAGAGCCTGGGATTCGACACTCCGCGGATGACGATGAGCGTCGGCAACGGCAAGCGACTCGCCGAGTTCCCGCTCGGCGGCGCGCTGTCCGACGGCACGGTCAGCCAGACCGTGCTGCGCTCCGACCTGTACGTCGCCCTGCGCGACGAAGCCGCGAGACGCGGGATACCCGCCGAGTACGGCAAGCGACTGGTCGACGCGACAAGCACCGGTGACGGCGTCCGCGCGTCGTTCGCCGACGGCACGCAGGCCGACGGCGACCTGCTGATCGGCGCCGACGGCCTGCGCTCCCGGGTCCGCGAGATCATCGACCCCGGCGCACCAAAGCCTCGTTATGTGCAGCTACTGAACACGGGCGGCTTCGCCGAGGGGATCTCGCTCGACGCTGAACCCGGCGTGATGCAGATGGTCTTCGGCAAGCGCTGCTTCTTCTGCTACGTCGTCCATCCGAACGGCCAGGTGTGGTGGTTCGCGAACCCGCCGCGCACGACCGAACCAGCCGGCCGCGTGACCGGATCCGCCGACGAGTGGCGTGAGGAACTGGTGCGGCTGCTGAAAGTCGACCGCACGCCGGCTGTCGACATCATCTCCGCGACTCGGAAGATCCAGCCGCCGTGGCCGACCTACGACTTCCCGAACGTGCCGACGTGGAGCCGCGGACGGATGATCATCGTTGGGGACGCAGCGCACGCGACATCGCCGGCGGCCGGCCAAGGCGCGTCGATGGCGATCGAGGACGCCGTGACCCTGGGGAAGTGCTTCCGGGACATCGACGACGTCCACAAAGCCTTTGCCACGTATGAGAATCTACGTCGTGAGCGCGTCGAGGCCGTGGTGGCACAGGGCAAGCGCAACGGTGATGGCAAGGTCACCGGCCCGGTCTCGCGGTTCCTGCGCGACTACTTCATCACCAAGGCGTTCAAGAATTCGTCGAGCACGGACGACCCGAACCGCTGGATGTGGGAGCACCACCTCGACTGGAAGACTCCGGTGCCCAAATTTGTCGGTGCTCAGCGCTAGCGTTGTGGACATGAGCGAAGAAGACGAGACCTATACGAAGGAGGATTGGTATGCCGAAGAGTTCGTAGGGCGCACCTTCGTCCGCTGCGCGTTCCAGGAGTGCGATTTCACCGAGGCGTCGACGCAGGGCTCGGTGTTCACCGAGTGCACGTTCAGCAACACGCGGTTCAACGTGTCCAAGCACGTCGACTCGGCGTTTGTCGGGTGCACGTTCACCCGCTGCAACTTCTTCGACGCGGAGTTCACCGGCTGCAAGGTCATGGGCAGCACGTTCAAGGAGTGCACGCTGCGGCCGATGAAAGTGAGCGGCGGCGACTGGTCGTACGTCAGCCTGTTCGGCGCGGACCTGCGGAACTGCACGTTCGACAAGGTCCGCCTGCGCGAGGCCGACCTCACGTCCGCGGACTGCGTCGACGCGGTGCTGACCGAAGCGGACCTGTCCGGGGCGCAGCTGCACCGGACGAAGTTCACCAGGTGCGACCTGCGCGGAAGCGACCTCAGCGCGGTGGACCCACGCAACGCCGAACTGACCGGGGCGATCATCCAGCGCGCGCAGGCCGTCACCCTCGCCGAAGCACTCGGCGTCATCGTGGTTTAGCGCTGAGTGGTTCAGCGCTTGGTCTCGACGGTCTGAAAGTTGAGGTACGCGCGGCTGGGCGTCGGACCGCGTTGTCCCTGGTAGCGGGAGCCTGCCTCGGTCGAGCCGTAGGGGAACTCGGCGGCGCTCGTCAGCCGGAAGAGGCAGAGCTGGCCGATCTTCATCCCGGGCCAGAGCGTGATCGGCAGGTTCGCGACGTTGGACAGCTCAAGGGTGATGTGCCCGGAGAAGCCGGGGTCGATGAACCCTGCCGTGGAGTGCGTGAGCAGGCCGAGGCGCCCGAGCGACGACTTGCCCTCGAGGCGGCCGGCGAGGTCGTCCGGCAGCGAGACGCACTCGAAGGTCGACCCGAGCACGAACTCGCCCGGATGCAGCACAAAGGCTTCGTCGTTGTCCTTCTCGACCATCGAGGTCAGCTCGTCCTGCTGAAGTTTCGGGTCGATGTGGGTGTACTTGGTGTTGTTGAAGACACGGAAGAATCGGTCGAGCCGGACGTCGATGCTGGAGGGTTGCAGCATGGCCGGATCGAAGGGGTCGACACCGAGGCGTTGGGAATCGAGCTCTTTGCGGAGGTCACGGTCACTGAGCAGCACACGGACAGGGTAACCAGGCGCGGTCAAGCTGCGCGGGGTGGCTTCATGTGCTGGGCATATGTCGTGTCGGGGTCGAACACCTTGATGAGCCGCTTGACGTACGTCTCGCGCCCGATGCGGCCGAGGTGTTCCTGCAGCGACGTCGCTCCGGGAATGAGCTGACGCAGTGTCTCGGCGGCGAAGTTGGCTCCGGCCACAGTGAGGATCGCGGCCTGCGCCACGGGGTCATTGGGCAGCTCGAGGAAGTCGGCGTTGGTCTTGCCGAGCACGAGCCGGCTGATCGACGAGTGGACGCGGACCGAGACGTGCGAGAGCACCTTGCCGAAGGTCCCGCGGCCCTCGCCGATGCCCTCATGGGACTTGAGCAGGGCTTTCGCGAGTCGCTTGGAGTCGTCGTCGGGGATGAACTCGGTCGCCGCGAGCAGCCAGAGCATCCGCCACGCGTCCTCCTCGCCGGCGGGGAGGAGCTCGTCGTCGACGCCCATCAACCACCCGACGTAACGCCACAAGTGCAGAATGTCGCCGCGCTCGCGGTCGTTGTAGCGGACTCCGAGAAGCTGCGTGCCGAAGAGGAAAACGAGCGAGAACAGCAGCAACGTGCCGGTGGTCTGCACCTGGTTGACCGGCCGATCCCAAGCCGCGTAGTCCCAGTCCTCGCGCCCGTTCATCGCCGCGCGAACGTGCGCGTGCACCAGCCGAACCCGCAGCGCCGACGCGTACCCCTTCTTGCCGCGCGCGAGCGTCCCGGGCGTCGTGACGTCGATCCACCACGCCGCCGTCTCGACCAGCCGACGTGTCGCCTGATACTCGATCTGCCCGGTCCCCACCAGCGACTTCGTCGCCCGCGACGCCAGGTAGCCACCCATCAACGACATGTCACCCAGGGGAAACAGCCCGAGCAACCCAGTCCGCGTAATGGCCCGCGCCCCACGCTCAAGACGTCCGGCATCCACCCAATACGGCGTCGCCTCAACATCAGCGAAGAACGCGACAAGCTCCTCTGGTGCCCCCTCCACGGAGTCCATGCCGCCGGCCAACGCCCCCTCGAACATCCGGCGCCCACGCCCCACCTCCAGCCGCCCGAACATCGCGACCACCGCATCGGCCAGCGGATCCTCCGCCTGCGCGAACTCCCGTAACCGCAGCACCTGTGCCTCGGTCCCCCGGATATCCCCCTCGATGAACATCCGCGCCGCCAGCCGGAACCCGCCCTCGCGGAACAACTCAGGATCAGGCAGGCGATCGTCGTCGCTCATGAGCACACCTCGCAGACCATGTAGACAACAAGTGTTGTCACATCGCCGCCACCCGTCAAGGGACCCCGCCCTACCCACGGCGCGCGATCACCGCCATGTACACTTGGAGCGCACTGCGGATGTAGTTCAGTGGTAGAACATCAGCTTCCCAAGCTGAATATGCGGGTTCGATTCCCGTCATCCGCTCAGAGGTATGTTTCAGCACGTCAGCAGGGGTGCTTCCCGATCTTGGGAAGCACCCCTGCTGACGTCTCACGGCACGTTCCACCAACATGCCAACAACATCATTCGGCGGTCTCGTCGCCGTCCGCGTCGCGGGTGTGAGTGCCCTTGCGGTGATCGTCGACGAGCTGGGAGAGCTTCTCCGCGATCCTCTCGTCAGCGTCACTCGTCGCCCGCTGGTAGATCAGCGCCGCCCGCATGTCGTCATGCCCCATCCGGGACATCAGGTCCTTGGTCGACATGCCCGCTTTCGATGCCCACACGTTGCCCGCGTGCCGCAGGTCATGGAAGTGCAGACCCTTGAGCTTCATATCGGCCACGACCTCGGTCCACTTGGACAGTTGCGCGAAGTTCGGCCGACGAAGCGCAGCCCCCTTCTTGCCGGTGAACACCAACGCGTCGTCTGCCTTCTCGACGAACTCCGCCAGGTGCGCCACCAACTCGGCCCGGACCGCGTACGGCATGATCACCGTCCGCACACCCGCGCGCGACTTCGGCGGCCCGATAAGCAGCCCCTGCCCCGGCACGTCGACAAACGCCCGAGAGATCCGGACCGTGCTCGCATCCGCCGACAGATCACCACGACGCAAGGCGATCACCTCACCGAACCGCAGAGAGCCGAACGCCGCGAGCAACACCATGGCCGCCCACCGGTCCGGCATCCGCGCCGCCAGGTCGAAGACTTGGGCCACCGTGACCAACGGCCGTTCCTCCGGGTTCTCCTTATCCGCGCCCGGCACTTTGCACGGGTTACGCACCAAAATCGCGTCCGGGTCAACGGCGGTATTGAGGATGCCCCGCATCAACCGGTACGCCTTCGCCAGCACCGACGCCGACACACCAGCTCCCAGCCGATCCGAACGCCATTGCCGAATCACCGCCGCCGACAGCCGCCGAAGCTCAACATCCCCGATGAAAGGGGAGACGTGCTTCCGCAGCAGCCAGCGGTACAGCTCGACCGTACGAGGGCGCAGCCCAGGACGTTCCGTGATCCACCTTTCCGAGTATTCGGTCAACGTCACCTTTCCGCGTTCCGGGTCAGTCCAATCACCAGAGATGATCAAGGCCTCGATACCGTTCAACCATCGGTCGGCATCAGACATGCGCTTGAACCGGTGCGGTGCGAAGTGGCGCTTGCCATCGGGACCGAGATAGCTCGCTTGAAACTCGCCGACAGTGGTCTTGCGAACGCTGCCAAAGCGTCGTTTCCGTCCCTTGTTGTTCGGCATCTCAGGCCGCCCTTCCTAGATCGCGAAGCACAGAGCTTCGGGTTATTGGCTCCACACGACCGGATTGCATGAAAACCTCCAGATCCACCACAGCCAGCCGGACATGTACCCCTGCCTTGTGGAATGCGATTCGCCGTTCAGCGATGAGCCTCCGAACGAATCGGACGCCGGTGTTCAGGTACTCGGCCGCTTCCTCGACCGTCAGATACTTCGTTTCCACTACTTCCTCCCCAGGCTCAGGCCGCTTCCGGAATTGCCGAAGTTTCTTGGCCGCCAGGCGGACCGGCAGCGGCGAGGAGTGCCCGGTCGTACTCGGCCTTCCACGTGATCCGTTCCGCGATAGCCCGCATCACCAGGTGCGCCCGAGGCGGAACCTGCGGATCGTTGGACTCGACCTTGCGCCACAGCAGCCGGGACATGTCCGGTTCCGGCTTCTCGATCCCGACCACGGCGAGGGCCTGGCGCACGAACGCCTTCCGGTCCGCCTTGTGGTCCACGAGCGTCTTGCCCGACCACTTGCGCGACACCAGCACCCGCCGACCAGGAAGGCCGAGCGTGGACCTGCGGTGAGCGCGGCCTTTGCAGTGCCCCGGGGTCATCTTCCCGTTCGCGCCCTTCGGTTCGATGCCGTAGAGCAGCCACACCGCACACCGAGGCGAGCACGGCGTCACCGACAACTCCGCGTGCAGCCGGTCATGGTGATCCGCCTGCCGCGCCGAAGTCGCCTCCACCACCTCACCGGTCGACTTGGTCAGGTACTTCGTCAGATACCCGATATGCCGACCCGACTCCGCCGTCCCACCCAAGATCCCCTTGGAGTGCACTTGAGCACCGAAGGTCACCACATGAGCCGGGTCCTCCACCTGGTCCACCGCGTCATCCCACGACGTCAACGCCTCCCGGGTCTCCGGGTCCACGAACACGCGCTTCCCCATGTCCCACAACGGCATCCGGTCGACGTAAACGACACGGTCATGGTTGGGCCACCACACCTGGTGATACGTGGCCGCCGTGACCATCCGGATCACCTCATGGGAGATCGAGCCCCGGATAGCGGTGTGCAAGTGCGGAGCTGCCCGCTTCTGCGGCTCGACCGTTGCGAAGTACTGCGCATCGAACCCGACGACCCGGCGCATGTTCTGATACCACCGGTCGATCAACGCCGAGAAATGCACCGCATCCCGAGCCGCCCGCCGGTAGTCATACGTCCCCGGGTCCGCCGGAGCACCATCACCCCGCACCTTCCCGTACGTGTCACAGGTCAACGTGACGAACATCGAGGGCCGGTAAGCCCCCGCGTACTCCCTGCCCACGGTGGTCTTGGAGACCTTGCGGGTAGGGAGGTTCGGCGAATCCTGCCGCCGCTTGGTGGACCGCTTCACCGCCTTCTTGGTGGGCAGGTCGATGGAGGGCAACCGACCCCGCATCCCGAGTTGCCGAAGTTCCTCATCCACCGTCGCGATCTCCGCCCGCAGTTCCTCCGCCTCCACTTCATCTCCGGATTCAGTGACCTGCCGGTAGGACTCGACGAGGTCAGCCCGGAACGTCAGAAGCTCCGTCTGGACCTCGCTCGGCGCGTCCGGGGTCAGGTCGGGTTCGACCGCCATGTGCCAGCCCTCACGACACTGGACCTGCCGCAGCGCTTTAGCTCTCCCGTCATCGAGACTCCGGATGCAGCGCCGACGAGCAACGGTATGGCCGACGTGACCGCCGTCTTCGTCACTCGCCCGGAGTTCACCCATGAACTTCCGCCGCACGAGTTGTTCGACGACGCCGACAAGATCAGCATGGTCGGGTTGTCGCTGAACCTGCTCTGCCAGCAGTACCCCGACCGCGCCCTACTGGAGATGCTGGAGACCGGGAGCGTCGTGCAGTGCCTGTTTCTTGACCCTGACGGCGAGCACATCAAGGCCCGTGAACGTGAAGAGTCGCACCCCGTAGGGCTGTTGACCACGCTCACCAGGCTGAACATTCAGACGTTGCAACGGCTCCACGGCAAGCTCTCGCCCGAGGCACGGGGGAACCTGCGCATCCGGACCTACGACGAACCGGTGAGATTCAACATCACCGTTGTCGACGACGTCACGTGCGTAGTCCAGCCCTACCTACCCGACGCGCGAGGTGTTGAGTCTCCGACTCTGGTCATGGAACGGCAGGACGGGCACCCGGCTGGTCTGTTCGACACCTTCGCGCAAGTCTTCGAGTCCATGTGGGCTCGCGGCACCGAGGTCCCCGCGTGAAAGATCTGTCCGAGCTCCTGGTAGTCGCTCAAGACGCTGCGGACATCGGGCGCAGACTCATGACCACGTCCAGTCCCGGCCAGGTCCACGCCAAGGGGGACCGCGACTTAGTTACCGACCTCGATTTGCAGATCCAACACGATGTCAAGGCCTATCTTGAGCAGGTCACGCCCGACATTGATTTCCTCGGCGAAGAGGACGGCGGAGGCGAGTTGGACCAGGATGCTGATTACGTCTGGGCTCTGGACCCCATCGACGGCACGTCCAACTTCGCCCACGGCATCCCCCTCTGTGCGACACAACTAGCCCTTATTCACAGGGGCGAACCCGTCGTCGGTGTGATCGACGCTCCGTTCCTGGAGTTGAACTACCACGCCACCAAAGGTGGAGGCTCGTTCTGCAACGGTCGGCCGATTCATGCCAGTGCCACGTCCGACCTCAGTCGAGCGATCGTCTCAATCGGCGACTACACAACTGGTCCCCAAGCGGCAGCGAAAAATAAGCATCGATTCGCAGTCACTCAGGATCTTGTTGAAAGCGTTGAACGCGTGCGCATGTTCGGCTCGGCAGCTCTAGATCTTGCGTTCGTTGCCGATGGTCGCACGGACGCCTGTGTCATCCTTGCCAATAAACCTTGGGACACGGGTGCGGGGGTTCTGATACTTCGTCAATCCGGAGGAATTGTCTCGAACATAAAAGGTGACCGTCATAACTTTGATTCTTCCAGCACGGTCGGCACAAACAGTCGAGTAAAACTCCCCATTTCTTAAATTGTAGTGCGGAGAGAAATAGATGAAAATAGCCAGTGATACGACTACTGGGCGGGGCGGGTAAGAGCACGTCGGAAGGTATGCATATCTCACTATTGTTATCCTGCCTGAGACTGCACGGTCCGTCGAAGTCGCCAGCTGCCTGGCTAGACTAATACTCTGGCGCCGAAACCAGGATGACGCTATTTTCTCATTGTATTGGCAATCTACCAGTAGATTGCAACAACCTCTGCCTCAATAACCCTTCCGCTCGCACCGGTTGCGGTTTTTTGATTAGAGAAGTCGAAAGTGTTCGCTATGGGTCCGGCGGGTCCGAGGCCGGCGTTGTTCAACGCTTGCAATCGCAGGTCCGCATCCTTCTCTAGTTGCATGGTCTTCTTAAACCTCTCTTCCATCCATGCCTTGAATACAGCGAATGTCGGTCGTGAATCCAGCACAGTAGTAACTTTAGCTGCGTGCTGGGAAGCCATTTCAGACAAGACTTTCTTGTCGATTTCTGTCAGGCTTACATGGAGTTCATTCGCCAGGAGTCCCGCGTATTGCACGAGGGCGACTACGCGCGGGTCGGAAGGACTTAAGTGATTATCTCGCATCTCTCTCTGCGTGGTCTCCACTGCAACGGAAACCATCGAGCTAAAGTCTTGCATTTGTTGGCCGAAGTTAGGATGTACTTTGTCAAGCACGTTTGCAAGGCGGATTGGATTCCATGACGAAGTAAGTCCATTCCTATTTACGCGACAGAACAGCCGAAAGCGAGATCCGTCAAACAGCACCCGGCGGATATCTTTCCAGTATAGGTCTTGTTCTGTATCTGCGGCTACGTAAACATCACGGATTGACATGCCATCGATTTCCACGGCGTGCTTTTCTAGTGTGCGATGGATGAGAAAATCGCGTCCGTGGTACTCGGCTGCCTTCCAGTTTGCCAGGATGCATCTAATCGGAATTAGGCCAACCAGCATACTCTCGAGAATACGATTAATGTTGAGCATCTCGTTGAATGCTGGGCCACTGAGTTGGCGGCGCAAAGCTTCACTTTCCTCAGAGAGATCCTTGAAAGTCGAGACAATCATGCTCATCTGAAATGCTGCATCAGCTTCAAGTTCGGCTTCTACTTCCATAAGCTGGCCGCGCTTCATCGATTCGACTTCCACAATCCACGGAGTCGCTTTGGGTTTGCTGTCGCTGAAGTAATTCTTCGTGCCGTTCAGATCGAGAGGCTGCTCGTCACCTGTCGGCTCACGCACTGCCAGAAGCTTGCTTTCATCGTCATACAAAGTCTTGAAAAGAGTTTGAACCGTGGCCTTGCTTACCACCTGGGAATTAGCACTTCTACTAGATTCGTACTTGGATCCGATTCGACCTTTGACAACTCCGGCGCCAGCTTCGACCTGGCCGTTAATCTCAGCCTTCATGGCTGCAGTGATGCCCTCTGTGAACTCATGCGGTATCCGGCCTTTTCTTGAAGACAAAAGACTGGTGACACTAACTTCGTCTAAGTAGACGAACTCCCGGAGCTCTCTTAGTTGCATGGCGGACGCTTCGCGCGCTTTTTTCGCGTGACTTTTCAGCCAGTTAAACACTGTCTACGCCTCATCTGCTTGTATTTTTTGTGTAGCACTGACAATCAATCGTTGTTCCGCAACGCGCTGGTAGCCGCCAAAGTAATCTTCCATGACAATGATGTCACGCCCGTCACCCACTGCAAGTAGCGCTGCTTCACTCCATATTGCAGTTAGGTCGGCAGATGACCAACCAGCCGTCACATCAGCAACATTTGAATGCGACACATTATCGGCAATGTTGAGATTTCTTGCGCTCGTTGCTAGTATCGACTCCCTGTCGTCTCGCGAAGGATTATCGAACCTGATTTCCCAGTCGAATCGTCCTGGGCGCCGAAGGGCGACGTCCACGTCTTGGGGTCTGTTAGTCGTGGCAATTACGATGATGTTGTCGTCCTGATTGAAGCCATCCATCAAAGTCAGTAATTGTGCGACAAGTCGGCGCGAGGCCTCGTGAGATTCCTCGCTCCGCTGCGGGGCTACACTGTCGATCTCGTCGAAGAAAATAATCGCCCTTTCTTGCTTTCGCGCGTCATCAAAGATTGCGCGAATAATCTCCTCACTTTGGCCTACGTACTTGCTAATTATCTCCGGACCGCTAATTTTGTAGAAATCGGCCGCTGCTTGGTGGGCAATTATCCTGCCAAGCAGTGTCTTTCCTGTCCCAGACGGGCCTGTGAAGAGCACGCCTTTGATAGCCTTGGCGCCGATTTTCCGCAAAGCTTCATGCTTCTGTAAAGGGAGCTCGATCAGCTCCTTGGTGCGAGCTTTAATCTGCGGGTAGCCGCCAAAGTCATCGTAAGATAAACTTCTGTCAGGATTTTCACGAAGTTGGTCGATGTCGAAAGCGTCGCCGATGGAGACGTCGAGAAAGGGGATGGGTTTGTTCGTTAGTACTCGCGTGATTCCCTCGACATCGTTTCCCTCTACGGTGGATCCAATCTTGACAGGCAAGTGGCTTGGAATCGGTATTGTGCGCAGCGCTCCACTAATACTTAGAATGACAACGTCATCTAATGTTACCTTAACCGTTCCTATCCACTTGTTCCCCGGCCATAAATCCTTCGGCGCCGACTCGACGTCTGTCCATTGGGGTCCGACTAGCACCACGTCGTCAACACGAAACTCTTCTTCCGTGTCGGATGGAATGGTGATTATGTTCCCGTTCGGTATTTCTAGGTAGATAATTTTCTCTTCCTTGTTGAGACTCTTTACTCTTGCGATGACACGCTGGGGATAATTTACGTCGACAGTCATTCCTTTGGTGTCTCCCTGGAATCAGTTGGTTACGCCCCAAGCTCAAATCCAAGATACGCTCCAGTCCCGTGAGATCTCGGCGAATATGATGCTCGTGTCGTGACGGCGTGTCTTCTCTGGCGAGACGCCGCTATGTGCACGAATGGCACGCTCAATTGCTTGCCGAACTTGGCTCTATGGGATCAAGGGCGCGCCGCCGCCGGGCGGCGCGCCGGTCACCAGCCGACCACTCACCTAGGCGCCCGCGATCGCTCCGACACGGCGGGCTGCCGCTCCGCTCCGCCCACCGGCCGGGCGGCACGGCCGCCAGGGGGTCACCTGGGCAGCGCCACCCAGCGGCGGCACACAGAGCACCACTGACCACGGACAGCCTCCTCAACGAGCGTCGTGACATCACGGTCGCTCGGAGCACACTCGCTGTTACCCGGATCGCGATCTTCGCCCCACCCCGACGCCGGATCGTGACAACGGCCGGCAGCACCGCGTCAAGGCGGGAAAGCGTGCCTTGACCCGGCACCACCGTCCGCGTGCTCGGCTTCATATCGGGGTCGACGGGGAGGTGTGGGTGGTGCCTGTCCCCAGCAACATGCCAACAACTTGCCCCGGTCAACAGGGGTCAAAAGCGGTACACGGCGACTACACGCGTCCGCAGGTCAGAGGCACTTTCCAGGCCCTCGGCGCTGGTTCCCAAGCTGAATATGCGGGTTCGATTCCCGTCATCCGCTCCACTACGAGAGCCCCAGGTCACCGGCTGTTTTCAGCCGACCTGGGGCTCTCGTTTTTTCTACGGCGATGTCAGATGCTGTCGCCGCGCACTCTGGCGGCAACCAGCAGAGAACGATCGCATCTTCGCTAGGTCAGATCGTCCGTCACGGCGCCCGGCGCGTTCTTCTTGACCGAATCGATCCCGTTCAGCGCCGACGCCTTGGCGTTGTACGCCTCACTGACCGCGATGATCTCACCGTTTCCCGCCTTGAGCCGGAAACGGTACTTACCGGCTTTGTCGCTGAAAACCTCGAACTTTCCGGACATGCGAAATCCTTCCCTTTGACTATCACGGAGTCGAAGTTTCAGTTGGACAGAAGGTCAGCTCTCAGCACATCGGCCTTCAAGATTCTCTCTATCTCTTCGACGTCACTGTTGTAGGCCGTCCGTCGGCGTATTTCTTTTCGAACGGCTTCAATCACCACATCTGAAACGAGCACTTCGGCGAGCGAACGCGGCGCTATCGCGGCCTTCGCCTTCCAAAGTTCGTCCAGAAGCCTTCGCCTCACCGCATCTTTCGAAAGGTAGAACAGGGAACTCGCTTTGACGGCCTGAGTGGCGTCCGAGAGAAGGTCGACCTCCAAGGCGATGTCCACCACCACAGGCAGACCTCCCGTGAGATGCCAAACCTGCCAAACCTGACCATTGGTGAGGACCATCCACTCGACACCCTCGTTGACCGCGTACATCTGCACTTGCCGAAGGTGCCTGATGCCAAGCTTCTGCGTGCACCGCTTGACCTCTATGAAGGCGACCATCTGCCGGTCAATGCGCACTCCATAGTCAGCGAAATCCGACTTGACCTGATATTCCGTGGTCAGATCCTCGTACTTGTCGTAGCCGAGACCTTCACACAGGAAATCCGTTACGAGCAATCTTGTGTCACCCTCGTTGGCGTCCCGCTCAACAAGGTCGGCCAGCGGCTTGGCGAATCGACGGACAGCCACCTTGACTCGCTCACGTGCGGCCGTTTCCCATTTTGGCATTGACCTCTTCTGCGGCCCTACATCTTTCGGGATTACGTCAATTTTCGATGGCCCAGCCAGAATTTCCGCAGAAATTTCGGCTTCGGGCTCAACCGCCACCAACGAACCCACGGTTGACGCAAATTCCAGTCCATCCATAATTTTGATGGCCTCCTAGAGCGCAACCCTGTCAACTGACACGAGCACCACGAATGTGACTCATGACACCTACAGTCGCGGCTCGTCCGCCGGGTGTTACATGCGGCGCACGCCGCGTCAGGACAGTCTGAAAACAATAAACAGGTCATTCCCGTCAAAAAATGACCAGCTTATCGGGACACTTCAGCTCCCGGTTCTGCACGACCTGCTTCGGATACCGCGTAAACACGTTCACCGCATCCTTCTACAAACTCCGCAACGGAGCGGCGCTCACGATGCGGAAAAGGAGAGTTGATCTACCTGAACGTCAAGACGTAACCCGCTCAGCCCAACAGACGGAGGGCATCCGAGGCGGAGAGGCGGCCGGCGGTGGTCAGGTCGAGGTTCGCCAGGGAGGCCGCGTGGATTTCCTCGGTGGCAGCGGCGGCGCAGTCGCTGATGGGATGCACCGTCAGGCCGAGGTCGGTCGCGGCGCGAGCGGTTTGTTCGACGGTGAGGTTCGTGGCGACGCCGGTGATCAGAAGGGTGTCGATGTCCCTCTCGACCAGCCACGCCAGGAGGTTGTTGCCGGCGAGGCCCGACAGTTTTTGGTTGTCGACGACGAGGTCTCCGCTCATTTCGTCGATCAGTTGCGAGCCGGGGGCGTTGGGGCGAAACGAACCCTGTGCGTCGGCCACGGCCGCCATGAAGCCGGTGTTGCGCACTAGTTGACCTTCGCCCATCGGGATGACGAACCTGGTGAGGATGATCGGCAGGCCGGCGGCTCGGGCATCGTCGTGGAAGGCGGCGGCGCGCTTCACGACACCGCTGCGGGCGACGGGTTCGGCGAGCATCCCGCCGAAGAAGCCCTCAGGCCGGATTACGTTGACCTGCCAGTGCAGCCCCAGAACGGCGGTACGCCGTGAATCGATCGTCACCTCGGCAATCTTGCCCTACCCGCCGACCGAGCGCCCCGGCCGAAGGGGCAGCGCGATGAACGAGCGAAAGGCCCGTTCCTCGCACTGCCGACTTACGGCTTCAGGACGATCTTGCCCCGCGTGTGACGCTGTTCGAGGTCACGGAATGCGGCCTTGACCTCGGCCAGGGGATACACCTTCGCGACGGGGATCTCCAGGCTTCCCTTCGACACCAACGCCGCGAGCTCGCTCAGGATCTCGGCTGTGGCGCCCTTCGCGTTTCCGTCGACTTTGACGCCGTACTTCTCGACGGCCTCGAAGTCGATGATCGTGTTGATCCGGTCGGCAGGAATACCCAGGTCAAGGGCCAGTTTGACGTACCCACTGCCGAAGGTGTCGATGAACGCGTCGACCTTGCCGTTGCCTGCTGCCTTGATGCGGTCCGCGACGCCGTCGCCGTACGCCACGGGAATCACGCCGTGCCCGGTAAGCCAGGCGTGGTTCGACTCGCTCGCGATGCCGATAACGGTCGCCCCAGCGTCCTTCGCCAGCTGGACGACGATGGAACCGACGCCTCCCGCGGCGCCCGATACGACCACGACGTCACCCTCGCGGACGCGGACAGCCTGCACCGCCGCGTAGGCGGTCGTCCCGGCGACGAACAGGCCGCCGGCGACCTCCCACGGGACGTTGCTGGGGCGCTCGGTCAGGTTTTCGGCGTCGACCACGGCGAACTCGGCCTGGCTCGACCGCGTGTCGACCCAGCCGATCACCTCGTCGCCGATCTTGCGCCCTTCGACGCCTTCGCCCAGCTCGACGACTACCCCCGCAAGATCGCTGCCCTGGCCGGACGGGAAGGTGGACGGCCACCGCGAGGCGAACGTGCCGATACGAATGGCCACCTCGCCCGGGTTGATCCCCGCGGCCTTCACCTGGACCAGCACCTGCCCGGGACCGGGCACCGGACGCTCGACATCCACAACCTGCAGCACGTCGATGTCGCCGTGCTCGGTGTACCTGACTGCCTGAGGCATTTGCTACTCCTTTGAAAGTCCGACCATCGCGCCAACGACGGAGGTCCCCGGTTTATGCCGACCCGCCGAAAACTCATGGCGGCCGTCCCAGGAAGCGGGCATACTCCGCGATCGTGAACGCCTTGCCACCGGGAACCACCATCCGCCACCCCGAAACCGCAGATCACGCACGAGTGCAGGCCGTGATGGAAAACTGGTGGGGCGGAATCGGGAATAAACAGAGCGCGCACGATCGAGCCCTGCTGCTACCGCGGTTGTATTTCCAGCATTTCACCGACAGCAGCTACGTCATCGAGCGAGACGGCGAACTCGTCGCGTTCCTGATCGGGTTCCTGTCCCAGTCCCGGCCGGACGAGAGCTACATCCACTTTGTCGGCGTCGATCCGGCGGCACGCGGTACCGGGGTCGGTCGTTACCTCTACCAGCGGTTTTTCGACTACAGCCGCGAGCACGGGCGCACTGTCGTCCGCTCGATCACGTCTCCGGTGAACACCGGCTCCCAAGCGTTCCACGCCAGCATGGGGTTCACCGCGGCGGTTGTCGCGGACTACGACAGCCCTGGAACCGACCGGGTCGCGTTCGCCAAGACGCTTTGAGGGCAACGACTGATTCCCGCCAGCGCAGCACGCCGAAGCACCCGATGCTGGGCTTATGGATCACTCACCAGAACATGTCAGGATCGAGCCCGCGATTCTCTATTTCGGCACCCCGGTCGTGCTGATCAGCACGATGAACCCCGACGAAACCGTCAACCTGGCACCGATGTCCTCCGCGTTCTGGTTGGGCTGGCGCGGTGTTCTCGGACTTGCGATGAGCTCGCAGACAACACAGAACTTGTTGCGCACTAACGAATGCGTCCTCAACCTGCCGTCCGCGGGCCAGGTCGAGGCGGTGGACAAACTGGCGCGGACAACCGGAACCTACCCCGTCCCGGACGGCAAGAAGAAGCGTGGCTACCGGCACGAAAACGACAAGTTCGGTATTTCCGGACTGACTCCGACGCCGTCGGAAACAGTCCGGGCTCCGCGCGTCAAAGAATGTCCGGTGAATCTCGAGGCCGTCGTCGAAGCCGTTCATCCGATAGCCGAGGAAAGCGATGACCAGCGAGGCGGAATTGTCACGTTCGAGGTGCGGATCCAGAAGGTCCACGCGCACCCGGAAATAACGGCGACGGGTGCCGCCGATCGCATCGATCCCGACAAATGGCGTCCGCTCATCATGAGCTTCCAGCACTTCTACGGTCTCGGCGAGCGGTTGCACCCGTCGACGCTGGCGAAGATTCCCGAGGCCCTCTACCGCAGCCCGGACGTCGATCGCGCGCGTGCACTGACCAACTAGCTGCCAAACTGGCGGACAGCCTGGTAGTAGGTCCAGGCCGTGGCCTTGCAGGCGATATTGCTGCCGCAGATGCCCTTCAGGTCCGAGTACAGGTTGTCGTCGATCGTCTTGCGGGTGGTCTCGTTGAACCGGCCCTGCTTCTTGTAGTTCCGGTAACCGAAGTCGTGCCGGTAGCAGCCGGGCAGGAAGTTGAAGCCGAACGGTTTGTCCGGTGAGTCCGAACACCCGTCGGACGACCAGTCGAGCTGGCCGTCGTACGGCTTCGTGGCGCGAACGGAAACGAAGTTCGACAACGAGGTGTGGAACAGGTAGGTGTCCGTGACGGATGGGATGTCGACGGCCTGCGCGACATTGGTACCGGCGAACAAGGAGGTCGCGACGGCAGCGATGACGGCCAAACGTTTGAGCGTAGCTCGCATGACGAAAATCCCCACAGTAGAAGTTTCGGTTCTGCGCGCTCAGTTTCGACCATCGACGGTGGCGACACTACCCCTGAGAGTCGTCTTGATTCTTAAATCTTTGGTTCTCTGGACCGATGATCGCCTTAGCTCTCGGCCCGCGCGGGTAGCGGTTTCCAGAAGACGATCAGCAGCGTCGCGATCGGCCCGGCCAGCAGGGAGATCAGGAACCAGTTCCACCGGCTCCGGTTCTTCGTCTCCGCCAGCCCGGCATTGATCAGCGCCAGCGTTCCCCAGCCTGTATAGGTCTCCGAGCCCAGTCCGTTCATCCGCTGAGCCTCCCACAGCATCTCGTGAGTGTTCCCGCCGGTTCTAACCGGCGGGAACACTCACGAGCGCGGCCGAGGGGAGCTCTACGAGACGGCGACGCGGTCCGCGGGCGGCGGCGCGATGCCGGGGTGCGCGGTGAGGTACGCCGCGAGCGCGTCCAGGTCGATCGGACCGCCCGCGAGGTTGGTGCCCTTGGTGAACTCGGCGAAGCCGTCCCCTCCGGCGGCGAGGAAGTTGTTCACCGACACGCGGTATGAGCCGGCCGGGTCGACGGCGACGCCGTTGACCGTGATGTTCGAAACGCGCGAACCGACCGGTGCCGACAGCGTGTACGAGTAGTGCAGGGTCTTCGAGATCTGCAGGATCTTCGTCCCGGTCGGACCCCACTGCTGTTCGAGCACGTTCTTCAGGTTCGCGCCGGTCAGCGTGATGGTCTGCATGATGTTCGCGAACGGCTGCACGGTGAACGCCTCGCCGTAGGTCACGACACCGTCGCCCTCACCGTTCGGCGAGGACGCGTACGTCAGGTCCGCGCGGATCCCGCCCGGGTTGGTGATCGCGATCTGCGCGCCGTTGGCCTGCGTGCCTTCCAGCTGCGCGTCGGCGATGACGTCGCCCAGCGGCTCCTCACCCGAGGGTGCGCCGGCCGCGACGAGGTCCGCGGTGATGGTGCCGATTTTGCGGTTCGCGATCGGACCCGACTTGGCCTTCGCCGCGTCGACCAGCTTGACGACGTTCGGGTCCGGGGTGACGTCGCGGGTGACGATCTCGTTGTGCGCGACGGTCGCGCTGCGCACGACGTCGTGAGTCCGGTTGCTGATCTTGAGGTCCACAACGGACAGCAGTCGGCCGAACGACGCGCTCTGGATGACCGGGCGCGGGTTGCCCGCCGGGTCGTTGATCACGCAGTTGTACTGCTGGTGGCTGTGGCCGGCGAAGATCGCGTCGACCTTCGGCGAGACGTTCTTGGCGATCGTCGCGGCCGCGCCGGGGGAGACCTTGCAGTCGTCGGGGCCGCCGCCCTCGGTGTTGTCGCCCTGGTGCAGCAGCACGACCTGCGCCTTGACGCCGAGGAAGTCGAGCAGGTTGGCGGTCTTGTTGATCGCCGTGACCTCGTCGCCGAACTTCAGGCCCTTGATCGCGTCCGGGGTGACCACGGACGGCAGGTCCTTCAGCGTGGCGCCGATGATCCCGATCGGGACCCCGCCGGACAGCTTGATGGTGAACGGCAGCAGCGCCGGGAATCCGTTGGTGAACGTGACGTTCGCGCCGAGGAACGGGAACTTCGCGCCCTTGAACGTCGGCTCGAACTGGCAGCCGTCGGTCGGGTTGCAGCCGCCGAACTGCATGCGCTGCAACTCTTTGTAACCCTCGTCGAACTCGTGGTTACCGACGACGGACGCGCTCACGCCGAGGTAGTTCAGGAAGTCGATGGTCGGCTCGTCGTGGAACAGCGCCGACGTCAGCGGGGACGCGCCGACGTTGTCACCCGCGGACACCAGCAGCGAGTTCTTCACCTGCGCTTCGAGCTGCTGGACGTGCGTCGCCATGTATGCGGCACCACCGGCGTCGACCTTCGTGCCGTCCGAGAGCGTGATCCGGCCGGACGAACCCGCCGGCGGCTCGAGATTGCCGTGGAAGTCGTTGAAGCCGATCACGCGGACGTCCGTGGTCGAGTCGTGCTGGGCGGTGGCGGCGGACGCCGGGGTGGCCGTCATCGCCACGGTGGCAAGCGCGGCCGCGGCGATCGCCACGGTCCGGCGCACGAGCCGGGTTGAGCTGGTCATGGAACTCCTCTGATTCGAGCGCCCGCAGTCCCCTGAGCAGGCGCGCACGGCGCAGGAGTCTGCCCGTAAAGCGCGACTATCGCCACGGTAAAAAGGTGGAAGATAGGGAAACGTGTCCCGGCGAGCGAAACCTCGTGAGTGTTCCAGCCGGTTAGAACCGGCCTAGCTACTCACGAGACGTGACTCCCGGCGAGCAGGACGTCCGCCACCAGAGCCGGGTTGTCGGGCATGGGGACATGGCCGCAGCCGGGGAGCACGAGCAGGTCGGCCTGCGGCGCGATCCGGCGGAGGTCGGCGACCTTCGGCCGCGCGAGGACGCGGTCGCGCGCGCCCCAGGCGATGGTGACCGGGATGTCCGGCACCGGGCCGGTGAACCGAAAACCGCCCTTGGCCTCGGCAAGAGTCGGGCGGAAGCCTGGCGCGGTGCCGAAGTAGTGCGCGTCTTCGACGATCGTCTCGGGGCTCAGCTGCCATGGCTTGTCGAAGATCATCCCGGCCAGCAGCGTCCGCCCGGCGCCGGTCGCGGCGAGCCGGCGGACGGTGCGAGTCGGCAGGCGTTCGGCGGCGACGCGGTGAGCCATCAGCACGCCGAGCGCGTACCGCTGCCCTCGCGGCGTCCAGAGTCCCGCCGGCGACAACGCCGTCACGCTGCTGACGAGCCCCTCACGACCGAGCGCGAGCGAGAGCAGACCGCCGAGCGAGTTGCCCGCCACGTGCGGCCGGTTCAGGCCGAGGTCGGCGAAGAACTTCGACAGCGCGGCCACAACGGACTCGATGCTGTACTCGCCGCCCTGCGGTGGCGACTCGCCGAAGCCGGGCAGGTCGACAGCGATGACGTCGCGATGCGGCTCGAGCAGCGGGACCACCGGGTCCCACGCCTGACGACGGTGTCCGACCCCGTGGATCAGCACCAACGGCTCACCATGACCGCTCCGGCGGTAGACGACTTCGTCCATCCCCGGATGCTAGCTCCGAAAGCTACTAGCGGGTAGCCACTCTCACCCTTCCGGGGCTTGGTCCCCGACGGCGAGCGAAGGCAGGTCGCTGAGCGCGTCCGCGGTCATCGCCTTCGCCGTAGTGAACACCTTCTCCTGCTGCGCCTTGATCCGGCCGTCGACGATCCGGCTGAGCTCGAAGGCGAGCCGACCGGTCTGACGCACTGTCGTCTCGTCGACCAGCGGTTGTGACGCCGAGCTGAGCACAATCCCCTCAGCCTTGCCGTCGTCCGCCTGCGCGACGCCGACGAAGAACGCTTCGCGCGGGTTCGTCTCGTTGTCGACGTAGTAAGTGCGCAGCCGGCCAAGCAGGCTGTGCCACTCAGCGACGTCGCCCTTCAGGCCTGTTTCGGTCAGGTCTTTCTCGGCGAGGCCCATTCCGCGTTTGCCGGGCTTGAAACACCGCGCGTACGAGTTCAACGCCGTCGTCCACAGCGCGTCGACGATGAGTGCGTCGTCGCCATTGCCCTGCGTCAGGCCGTCGAGCAGCCGCTCACAGCAGGCGAGGACGACCTGCAGGTCCTCGAAGATCGCCGCGAGATCACCCAGTGCGAGTGCGGCCGGGGTCGTCAGGTGCCGTGCGGTGGCGGGCGCGCGTACGCCGCTGCTGCTCTGAGCCATCGGGAGGCCTCTCTCGTCGCGGAGTCCCCATCGTCCACGCGCCGCCGACCTGGTGATGTCTCAGTTTGCGACGCGGTAGAGCATCTGGACACGTCCGGGCTTGCCGTTTTCGGTCGCGACAAAGCCGTAGCGCTCGTACGCACGCAGAGCGGATGAGTTGCCCTCGAAGACTTCCAGGGAAACCGCTGGCGCTCCCTGGCCGGCCGCGTGCGCGACAACGGCGTCGATCAGCAACCCTGCGATGCGCTTACCCCTTGCTTCGGGCGCGACCCACATCGCGACGAGCACCCAGCCGCCGTCGTAGAGCAGACCGCCCACGAGACCGACCGGCTTGTCGCCGTCCATCGCGACGAAGCTGACGCTCGTGACGAACCTGCCGCGCCAGTCCTTCTCAGTGAAGGCGGCTTCGCGGGCGAGGTTCGACCCGAAGTTCTCCGGCGCGTCCGCGAGCGCCCGCAAGCGGACGTCCTTCATCAACTCCCACTCTTCGGCCACCAGACGCCGCACGTCGGTCATCCACCCACGATGACACGCACCCGACGTCGGGTTCCACGCATTTTCTCCCTGGCCGATCGGCTGTTCCGGGCATCGGCCAAATGGCCGATCCAGGCCATCGCGAGCAGGCTGTTCGACCGAAGTGGGCAGGCCGGAAAATTTCTAACGTCTAGGGCATGACGCACGCACAGGTCACGGCCATCAGCTACGGACTACTCGCCTTCATCACGCTCTGGGGCACGATCCTCATCCCGCAGCTGATCACGCAGTACGCCAGGCACGGCCGGGTGCACGTCCGCGGACTCGCCATCAGCGGCGCGGTGACGCTCTACGGCTGCCTCGCGCTGGCCGTCGTCCTGCTTCCGCTGCCCGGCCCGAACACCCCGCGGCTCACCCAGACCGTGCAGCTCCGGCCGTTCCAGTGGGTCGCCGACATCCACACCGAACTGCTCAAGCACGGGCTCTCCTCGGCGCACGCGCTGACCACGTTGACCTTCCAGCAGGTCGCGATGAACGTGCTGCTGTTCGTCCCGCTGGGGCTCATCGCCAGGCTGCTGTGGAAGCGGGGCCTTATCGGCACCCTGCTGATCGGCTTCACCATCTCGCTGGCCATCGAGATCACCCAGTTGACCGCGAACTTCGGCACGGCACCGTTCGCCTACCGGATCTTCGACGTCGACGACCTCATGACCAACACGACCGGCGCCGTCCTCGGCTGGATCGTCGCGGCCCTGCTGCTGGCGCTCACCGCCAAGAAGACCGCTTCAACGGTCGACGTGCAGCCGGTGCGGAGCGAGCGGATCCACCTCACCGAGGCGCGCTAACCGGGCTCGGCGCTGCGCGGCCACCCGCCGCGCGGCGCGCTTGTCTTCGAAGGCGACCACTCCGACGGCCAGTGCGAAGATCAACATGACCAGGCCGACGATCAGTGCCAACTGCAAGACAGGCCCCCTCGAGACGACGTTGTGCGCGAGATCACACAGCGTACGCAGTTCGTGGCTGCTTGGCCACCCCCGGCACCGGACAAGAGCGGGACACGGTTCGCCAGACTGGGCCGATGACTCTCCGGCCGACCAAGGACCAGCTCGCCGCGGCCCGGGACAAGGTGCTCGACGACGTCCTCGCGCCGGACCTCCGGGTGCTCTTCTGCGGCATCAACCCCGGGCTCTACTCGGCGGCGACAGGCTGGCATTTCGCTCGTCCAGGCAACCGCTTCTGGCCCGCGCTGCACGGTGGTGGCTTCACGCCCCACCTGCTCGATCCCAGTGAGCAGGGCACGCTGCCGGGGCTGGGGCTCGGCATCACGAACGTCGTCGCGCGGACCACAGCGCGAGCTGACGAACTCTCCGCCGACGAGCTCCGCGAGGGCGGACGGTTGCTGATAGAGAAGGTCATCCGCTACCGGCCGCGCTGGCTGGCCGTCGTGGGCATCACGGCGTATCGAACGGCGTTTACCGAGCCGAAGGCGAAGATCGGCCACCAAGATGACCCGATCGGCTCAACGCGAGTCTGGGTGCTGCCCAACCCCAGCGGGCTCAATGCGCACTGGACGCCGGTGACCTTGGCTGCGGAGTTCGGCCGGCTGCGGATGGCGAGCACCCACCCTCTGTAGCACTCAGCGGTACAGACCGTGGCTCAGACCCCGGACGGGATCTTGATCAACTTCGCCGTGCTACCCAGAGTTTACCTATGACGACGAGTTACAACTATGAGGGGGAACTCGCGTCACAAACTGCGGGAAAGTGAGTCACAAGATCACGAGGTGTCAGTTCCCGGCCGACCCCAGCAGGGGGGATCGGGGGGTGGCGTCCGCGCGCCGGGGGGCGTGCGAACAGGACGCCACGACCGGGAACGATGACGTGAAGACGGAGAGCAAATGGCGCGCAACATCGAGCCCACCCGGATCAAGGCGAGCCCACCGGCCATCGGGGGCCGCAGCCTCGGGGTGGCCGCCATCGATCCCGTGCCGATCTATCGCGACGGCTTGTCCTCGGTCATCCACCGGACGCACGGGTTCCACTGGGTCGGCCACGCCGGGAGCCACCACGCCGCACTCCAGCTGTGCGAGCAGCTCAAACCGGACGTGCTCATCCTCGATTCCGCGCTGGACCCGAGCTGCCACCTGACCCGGCTGCTGGCTTCCGGGGACCCGGCGCTGGTGATCGTCATCCTGATCCGCGACATCAACCGGACGCCGCAGTACCTCGCCGCGGCGGTCGGGGCCGGCGCGCACGCCGCCGTGCCGCGGTCGACCGACCCCAGGCGGCTCGCGGAGGCGATCCGGCGCGCGCACACCGACCGCCGCTACCTCGACCCGTCATTGGCGGCGCTGACAGCGCGGCCGAAGCGCCAGCCGTCGCCGTCCGCGGACGGCACGCCGGCCCCGAAGACGCCGATGCCGCTTTCCCGCCGCGAATACCAGGTGCTGCAGCTCGTCGCCGAAGGACTGGAGAACTCGGCGATCGCGAAGATCCTGTTCCTGTCCGTCGAAACGGTCCGGACCCACGTCAAAAGCATCCTGCGCAAGCTCACCGCACGCGACCGCACGCATGCGGTGACTATCGCCTTCCGGGGCGGGATTCTCGTCACGGTCGTCGACGACACGCAGATGGCACCCGCGCCACCAGGGGCGACACCGGTCCCGGCACCCCAGGCCGCACCCCTGATCGGCTGATCCGTCGCTCACAGCCGAGGGGTAGTACTTGCCGTGGTTACCCAGAGGTAATATCCTTAAGTTACCGGCGAGTAGGGGAACCGCGCCCAGCCGGCCACCCGAACACAAACGGAGCGACGACATGGGCCACTACAAGAGCAACGTCCGAGACCTGGAGTTCAACCTCTTCGAGGTACTCGGCATCCAGGAGCGACTGGGGAAGGGCGTCCTGGCCGATTCCGACGAGGAGACCGCGCGCGGCGTGCTCTCCGAGCTGAACAAGCTCGCTGTCGGCCCGCTCTCCGAGTCGTTCGCTGACGCCGACCGCAACCCGCCCGTCTACGACCCGAAGACGTTCTCGGCCACGCTGCCCGAGTCGTTCAAGAAGAGCTACAAGCAGCTTCTGGACGGCGAGTGGTGGCGGCTCAGCCTCACCAACGACCTCGGCGGCCTCGGCCTGCCCCCGACCGTGCAGTGGGCGTCCGCGGAGCTGATGCTCGGCGCGAACCCGGCGCTGTTCATGTACATGGCGGGCGCGAACTTCGCGATGATCGTGCACAAGAACGGCAACGAAGAGCAGCAGCGCTGGGCGCAGTTCATGATCGACCGCGCGTGGGGCGCGACGATGGTGCTCACCGAGCCGGACGCGGGTTCCGACGTCGGCGCCGGCCGCACCAAGGCCGTGCAGAACGCGGACGGCACCTGGAACATCGACGGGGTCAAGCGGTTCATCACCTCGGCCGAGCACGACCTGACCGAAAACATCATGCACCTGGTGCTCGCGCGCCCGGAGGGTCCCGGCATCGAGACCCGGCCCGGCACCAAGGGCCTCTCGCTGTTCCTGGTCCCGAAGTTCCACTTCGACACCAACACCGGCGAGCTCGGCGAGCGCAACGGCGCCTTCGTGACCAACGTCGAGCACAAGATGGGCATCAAGGCCTCGACCACCTGTGAGCTGACCTTCGGCCAGCACGGCGTCCCGGCCAAGGGCTGGCTGCTCGGCGACGTCCACAACGGCATCGCGCAGATGTTCCAGGTCATCGAGTACGCCCGGATGATGGTCGGCACCAAGGCCATCGCGACGCTGTCGACCGGTTACCTCAACGCGCTGGACTACGCCAAGGAGCGCGTCCAGGGCTCCGACCTGCCGAACATGGTCAACAAGACCGCGCCGCGGGTCACCATCACGCACCACCCGGACGTCCGCCGCTCGCTGATGCTGCAGAAGGCGTACGCCGAGGGCCTGCGCGCGATCTACCTGTACACGGCTTCGTTCCAGGACCAGATCTGGACGGGTGAAGGCGACGAGGCGTCGCTGAAGCTGGCGGAGCAGATCAACGACCTGCTGCTGCCGATCGTCAAGGGCGTCGGCTCCGAGCGCGCCACCGAGCAGCTCGTGCAGTCGCTGCAGACTCTCGGCGGGTCGGGCTTCCTGCAGGACTACCCGATCGAGCAGTACATCCGGGACGCGAAGATCGACTCGCTGTACGAGGGCACCACGGCCATCCAGTCGCTGGACTTCTTCTTCCGCAAGATCGTCCGCAACAAGGGCCAGGCGCTCGCGTTCATCGCCGGTGAGATCACGAAGTTCATCGAGTCGGAGGCCGGCAACGGCCGGTTGAAGAACGAGCGCGCGCTGCTCAAGCAGTCCCTCGAGGACACGCAGGGCATGCTCGGCTCGCTGATCGGCTACCTGACGACGTCGCAGCAGGACCCGCTGAACATCAACAAGGTCGGTCAGCACACCGTCCGCCTGCTGATGTCGGTCGGCGACCTGCTGATCGGCTGGCGGCTGCTCAAGCACGCCGAGATCGCGATCGGCAAGCTGGACGCCGGCGCGAGCGCCAAGGACGTGCCGTTCTACGAGGGCAAGGTCGCCGTGGCGTCGTTCTTCGCCAAGAGCGTGCTGCCCGAGCTGACGTCGCGCCGCGCGATCGTCGAAGGCGCCGACAACGACCTCATGGACGTCGACGAAGCCGCTTTCTGATTCCGACCACACTTTCGGGGCTGCCTTGGCGACAAGGCGGCCCCGAAAGTGTTTCAGGGCTTACCGGCCTGGGAACGTATGGGGCAAGACAGTCCAAACCGGGCCAAAGGGAGCGTTCGATGACCGTCAGCGGAATCATCACTGCCATCGTGGTCGGCCTGATTCTCGGCGTACTGGGGCGGTTTTTCGCTCCGGGCAAGCAGAGCATCCCGATCTGGCTGACCATTGTGGTCGGTATCGTCGCGGCCTTCATCGGCACCGCGATCGCCCGCGGCTTCGGCTACGCGGACACCAAGGGCTTCGACTGGCTGGAGCTGATCACGCAGGTCGTGATCGCGGCCGTCGGCGTCTCGCTCGCCGCCAACCTGTACGGCGGCCGACGCGGCGTATCCCGATAACGCGCCCTCCGCGGCGCTTTGCGGCCCCCTCGACGTCCCCCACGTCCAGGGGGCCGCCTCACGTCCAGGACGGGCACTTTTGTACAAAAGTGGTTCTTGTGTCGTATGTGTGGGTCCGCGACGCCTCAGTGGGTGCCGGGTGATGTGGACTGGCTCCGTTTTACCGCGGCAGGGACGGGTGGTGTGGGGGAAGGGATTCTGAAGGTCGGTTGGGGTGGCTG
>NZ_JAODNM010000141.1 GCF_025464955.1 Amycolatopsis sp.
GACCAGCTCCTGCGTCGCGGCGTCCACAAAAGTGTTCAAGCGCTGGAAAAAGACGTCCACGCCTGGATCAACACCTGGAATGAGAAACCGAAGCCGTTCGTGTGGAAGAAGACCGCGGAGGAGATTCCCGATTCCCTCGCACGATATCTCTCACGAATTTCCGGCGCAGGACACTAGCGCCCGACAGTTGGTCGAATTTTCCGTGTACTGGACAGCATCAGCAGGCAAAGACGACTTGACCCGGCTGATGGACTCGTAAGTATCCGCCGTCGGGCTGAATCCACCCAGCGCACCGTTGGGCAACCACGTAGTCGTTTGCGCCTCGACATCGGCCGAGATCACCTTGGTCGTCGCATTGACGTTGACGAGTGGCCTGCCGATCCCTACGCGCTGGCCCGGTAACATCACCGGGATCTCCATGGTGAGCAGCGAGCCCTGCATAGGTCCCGGTGGCAGACCAGTGAAGGCGACGGACACCTTGAGCATTACCCTGGTCCGGTAGGCGATGTGGTCGCTGGTGTTGCGCACGACAGCTCCCATGCTCACCAAACCCGAGGACGAGACACCCGTCTCCTCGACGTCTATCCCGCCACCACCCGGCGCGGTCTTCGCGGATACCGGTTGCACCCGAACCGAATTCGGGATCTCACAGGGTTTCGCCACCGGCTCGTGGCCGCGAGTGGATAACACCGCCGTCGTGATCCCGGCGGCGGCGACCACCGCCACGACGAGTCCCGACAGCAGCAGCTTACGTTTCTTCACTCGTAGCACCGCTTCTTAAGTTCAGTAGTTCTTATGAGTATCCAGCCGCTTACAGAGCGCTACCGTACTACGACGGCAGTGGCCGTGAGAGAACATCAGTCAGCCTTTCCGTCGAAATGCTCGGCGATGATCGCTTCGGCCTGCTCCCACCAGGTAAGTTCCGCGTCCGCGACAGCGATCGTGTGAGCACGTACGAGCCAGGCCGCCAACGCCGTTTCGGTGCCGCTCTCCGAGCCTTCGGACCAGTTGGCACCGTGGATCGTCTGCTCGGCGCGGTCACGGCGTAACTGCGCATCCCCCCAGCGGCTCGAAATCGGCCGCCGCATGGTCGGAACATCTACGGCACGCGCAGCCACGATCGTGTGGCTGGCTACGCTGTCAAGACGGTCAGGCGAGAGGTCGAGGAGCACATGGCGCGCGAACGAACTGGATTCTGGATCGCGATCGGGGTGGGGATCCTGTACCCGGCGACGTTCCTGATTGGCCGCAGACGCGCCAGCGGGCTTGAGCACTTCCCCGAGTCCGGCGGCGCGCTGCTGGTCATGAACCACATCTCGCACCTCGACGGCCCGATGGACGCGGTGTTCGTCCACCGGAACCGGGGCCTGCCGAGGTTCCTCATCAAGGCCGGGGTGCTGGACGTCTTCTTCGTCGGCCGCATCCTGCGCGGGCTGCATCAGGTCCCCGTGCACCGCGGCAGCGTGAAGGCCGCAGACAGCATGAACGAGGCCGTGAAGGCGCTCGAAGAGGGCGGGACCGTGGTGATCTACCCCGAGGGCACGATCACCAAAGACCCCGACGGCTGGCCGATGGCGGGCCGCACCGGCGTCGCCCGCATCGCGCTCGCCACCGGCGTCCCGATCATCCCGGCCGCGCGCTGGGGCACGCGGGAGATCCTCGACCATTACCACGGCAAGTTCCGGCCGCTGCCCCGCAAGACGGTGACGACGCTGGTCGGCGAGCCACTCGACCTGTCCGCCTACCAGGGCGAACCGATGACGCCGCAGGTCCTGCGCGAGGTCACCGACCTGGCGATGACCCGCGTCCGCGACCTCCTGTCCGAACTCCGCGGCGAGCCCGCCCCCAAGGAGTTCTACCGCCAGCCCTAGTCGGGTCACCCCCAACGGCACGCACTTTGCGCTTTTGTGCGGTCTCTCAGTTTCCAAGAGACCGCAAGTCGCCGTCGAGTTGCGGTCGTTGGGCGGGGGTCAGGGTGAGTAGAGAGAGCTGAGAAAGCCGAGGAGGAGGCGCTCTCGCAACGCCGTCGGGGCTTCGGCGAGGAGGGCGTTGATGCCCGCCATGGGAGCGGGTTCGCCGGTGACAGAGATCGACGCACCTGCGGCCAACGCCTTGATCTCGGCCAGCGTGAGCGCGTCCGGTTCGACCGAGGCCAGGTAGGTGGCCAGTTCCGCCGGGACCGCGACGGGGCCGGCGGCTCGGGCGGCGGTGACCGACGCGGCGAGGTCGTCGAGGAACTCGCGTTCGTTCCCGCGGTTCGACGCGGTGATCGTCAGGTGCAGGTTCACCGGCGACGACTGGTGCGCGAACTGCGGCTGGGTGTACCAACCCCGCCTCCGCATCTCGTCCGCGACGCTGAACAGGTCGAAATCGGGTGAGGTCGAGCGCATCGCGATCAACGTCGAATCCGGGTCGCCGAGAACCGCCAAGCCGTCGATAGCACCTACTCCGGCTCGGATCGTCCGCACGGCGTCCCGTGTGTCGCTCGCCAGCCGCAGGTAGCCGTCGTCGCCGATGTGCCGCAGCACCGCCCACGCCGCGGCCAGCGGACCGCCCGACCTCGTCGACTGCAACGTCGTGTTGAGCATCGTGTAGCCGGGCCAGTCCGCGCTCGCGAAGTACTGCGGCAAGCGCAGTTCGTCGTCGGCGTGCAGCAGCACCGAGACGCCTTTCGGGCAGTACGCGTACTTGTGCAGGTCGACGGAAATGCTGGTCACGCCCGCGACGCGGAAGTCGAACGGCGGCACCCGCTCCGCCAGCCTCGCGAGATACGGCAGCACCCAGCCGCCGATGCACGCGTCGACGTGCATGCGCACCCCGCGCGCCGACGCCGCCGCCGCGATCTCCGGGATCGGGTCGACAACCCCGTGCGCGTACGACGGCGCGCTCGCCACCACGAGCACGGTCGACTCGTCCATCGCCGCCGCCATCGCCGCCGGATCCGCCCGGAACGTCTCCGCGTCCACCGGCACCTGCACCGCGCGGACCCCGAAGAAGTGCGCGGCCTTATGGAACGCCGCATGTGCGGTCGACGCGAGGACAACGTTCGGCGAGACGACCTCCCGCCGCGCGTTCCGTGCCGCGAGCACCGCGAGCAGACACGACTCCGTGCCGCCCGAAGTCACCGAGCCGACCGTGGCGGCGGACCCGCCGAGCAGGCCCGCGGCAGCCGCGACCAGGTCGTTCTCCATCCGCAGCAGGCTCGGGAACGCCGTCGGATCCAGCCCGTTGGCCGACGACGCCGCCGCATGCGCAGCCGCCGCGAGCTCGTCGACGCCGGCGAGGCCGCTGTCGTAGACGTATGCCAACGTGCGTCCGCCATGGGTCGGCACGTCTGCCTTCCGCAGCGCGCGAACCTCCGCGAGGACGTCGTCGCCAGGCACACCCGCCGACGGCAGGGCGGTCACTGAACGGTTCCCAGTACCGACTTCCGAAGCAGCGGAATGCCCAGTGCGATCAACACCCCGGGCACGATCGTGCAGCCGATGAGGATCGCCGTCACCGCGCCGTGGGTCTGCACCGCGGACGAGTCCTTGCTCGACACGTACCCGCCGATCGACAGGATCAGCCCGAACAGGCCAGGCCCGAGCGCGAGGCCGAGGGTCTCCGACGCGGTCCAGACACCCGCGGCTACGCCCGCGCGCGTCTCACCGGTGCGTTCCTCTTCGGCGCTGATCAGGTCAGGCAGGATCGCCAGCGGGAACACGGAGATCCCGGCGTAGCCGATCCCGGCCAGCCCCGAAAAGACAAATGTCAGCCCGGCCGGGAAGATCCGGGCGCCTAGCATCCCGACCAACGCGACCGCGAACGCCACCGTCGCGATCCGGAACCCGGCGAGCTTGCCCCACCGGCGGCCGATCCTCGGCCACACCGGCATCATCAGCAGTGCCGGTCCGACGAACACGGCGAACAGGATGCTCTGGTAGCTCGCGCTGCCGAGCACGTTCCGCGCGAAGTAGCTGATGCCGGCGAGGACCGTGCCGACCCCGAGCGCCTGGACGAAGTACACGCCGAGCAACCAGCGGAACGGGCGCCACGCGCGCATCGTCGCGAGCAGTTGCTTGCGACCGACGGTGTTGGGCCGAAGGGATCCCACGGGCGCGCCGCGGAGACCGTAGAACACGCCGAGCGTCCCGCCGAGGATGATCAGGCCCACCACGACGCCCATCACCCGGTAGCCGGTGACGCCACCGATCGAGTCGGTGATCGCGGGCGCGCCGCCACCACCGACCAGGATCGCGACGGCCAGGATGCCGATCCGCCAGCTCGTCAGCCTGGTGCGTTCGTCGGGTGAGTCGGTGATCTCGGCCGGAAGCGCGTTGTACGGAACCTGGAAGAAGGCGTACGCCGTCGCGCACAGGAAGAACGCGACGACCACGTACGTCGCGTCGAGCCCGACCTTGCCGAAGCCGGGGTGGGCGAACAACGCCGCGAAGAGCACGGCGACGCCGATCCCGCCGAAGAGCAGGAACCGACGACGGCTCCCTCGCTTCGCCAGACTCGAGTCGGACAGACGGCCCGCGATCGGGTTGAACACGACGTCCCACGCCTTCGGGACCAGCACAATCAATCCGGCCGCCACGCCGGGCACGGCCATGGTGTCGGTGAGGTAGGGCAACAGGAGGAGCCCGGGGACGGTACCGAACGAGCCGGTGGTGAATGAGCCGAACGAGTACAGCAGTCTCGTCCTGGCCGGCAACGTCCGGGCTGGCAGCGTGGCCATGATCCTCCTTGGCGTGGTTCCCCGGTGACGGCACCCAGTATTGGATCTTGGGTGTTCGCCGGGTGCGAACGGGAGGAATCGTGCCACCGTCGTAATGCACAGCCGGTACCGGGCCGAACGCGGCGAGTCGCGGAGCCCGGATCAGCCCTCGGATGCCCTCACGAGAAACGTGCGCCAGGCCCTCGGGGACACGCTGAGCGCACCTGCGCCGGGCGCTTTGGAGTCGCGGATGCCCACTTCAGCGGAGGCGAGAGCGATCTCGACGCAGTTATCGTTCGGGTTGCTATGGGTGCTCTTCTGCCACGTCGTAGCACGCCGCTCGGCGGTCATTGGGCTCCTTCGTCGGGCTGCCGGTCGTAGGCCCTTGCCACCTGCGCAAGGAACTCCAGCGATTCTTCCTCACTCAGTGCGTCCCATGCGACTCGCTCCAGGTTTGCCCGAGTTACAGCAACGTCCTCTGCGCTCTCCACGAAAAGCCCCGCGAGCATATTCACGAGGTAAACCACACGGCCGTGATCAGCGAAGTCCATGAATGTGAACTCGCCCATCGCAGACGCGTAAGCGGCTGCTGAGAACGGCACCACCCGGATGGTCATCTGCGGGCGACCGGCGAGGAAGGCCAGATGCAGCATCTGCTCGTTCATCACCGGGTTGCCGCCGATCGGACAACGCAACGCGGACTCGCAAAGGAAGTACGTAAAGGTAGGCGGTCGCCACTTCTTGGTAACGGCCTGCCGCTCCATCCGGACATCCACCCACGAGTCGATCTCGGCTTGGCTACGGCCGTCGACCAGGCCGATCATCGCCCGGGCGTAGCCCTCGATCTGCAAAAGTCCAGGGACGATCGATGGGGCCACGGACTTGATCGTGCTCGCCGTAGTCTCATGGAGGACAAGCGTCCGCAGAGGTCCGCGCTACGACAGCGCGTCGGCGACGGCTCGGAGGGTGGCAGCGTCGCCGCGAACGAGCAGGGTCGTCACGACGGTCTCCTCCCACGCGGCGAGTTCGTCGCGGATCTTCGCGGCTGGGCCGATCAGGGCGGTGTCCTCGACCAGGCGTGTCGGGATGGCGGCGACGGCTTCGGCCTTGCGGCCCTGCAGGTACAGCTCCTGCACACGGTTCGCGACGTCCTCGTAACCCATGCGCGCGAAGACGTCGTGGTGGAAGTTGACGCCCTTCGCGCCCATCCCTCCGATGTACAACGCGAGCGAGGGTTTGATGAAATCGGCGGCGGCCTCGACGTCGTCGTGCACGATGACCGGCACCGACGCGGGTACCTCGAAGTCGTCCGCGGTGTGCCTGGCGCCCGGGCGGGCAAAGCCTTCGGCGAGCGCATCGCGGTAGAAACCGTTGGTCTTGGGGGAAAAGAACAGCGGCAGCCAGCCGTCGCAGATCTCGGCGGCCAGCGCCACGTTCTTCGGGCCCTCGGCGGCCAGATGGATCGGCAGGTCCTTGCGGAGCGGGTGCACGGTCGACTTCAACGGCTTGCCGAGCCTCGCGCCCCCATCGAGCGGCAGCTGGAAGAACTCGCCGTCGTGGGTCACCGGCGCTTCGCGCGCGAGGACCTGTCGGACGATGTCGACGTACTCCCTGGTCCGCGCGAGCGGCTTCGGATACGGCTGCCCGTACCAACCTTCGACGACCTGCGGCCCGGACGCGCCGAGCCCGAGCACGAACCGGCCGCCGGACAGGTGGTCGAGGGTCAGCGCGGTCATCGCCGTCGACGTCGGCGTGCGCGCGGCCATCTGGACGATGTTCGTGCCCAGCCTGATCCGGCTCGTCGAAGCTCCCCACCAGGCGAGCGGGGTGAAGGCGTCGGATCCGTAACCCTCGGCCGTCCACACCGAGTCGAACCCGAGCTGCTCGGCCTGCACGATCGCTTCCAGCGCCCCCGCGGGCGGACCGGACGACCAGTATCCGAGGTGAAAGCCGAGCTTCACGGGGGCTCCTTACACACGCGGCGAGTAGTGCATCGGGTTGTCGCGCTCCCCCAGCGGCGGCAGGTTGCGCGGCGGCGTCTCGACCAGCGGCGCGCCCTCGGCCGTCTCGCCACGAGCGCGCTGCCAACCGGCCCGTGCCCGCGGATGGTAGCGGCGATTCCCGGGTACGAGCTTGAAGACCTGGTTGATCATCCCCCCAACCCGGCGGTGCCGTCGAGCGTCTCGCGCTGACCAGCTGTAACCGAGCAGGTCCCGGATCGGCTGGTCGTACATGCCGACGGTCATCCAGACGAAGTTGCGCGCGACGAGCGGCGCCACCGCTCGGTTCCACACGGCGTCCGGCAGCCAGGGCAGGAAGGGCGGCTTGGCGATGTCCCGGATATCCAGGACGTCCCTGGTCGCCTTGTTGTCCTCCAGGACCTCGGTGCACATGCGCTTCCAGTAGAGCTGGAAGTCCTCCCAGGTCTCGGGCACCGGGCGCATGCTCAAGTCGTACAGCCGGTACCACTGGACGTGCTCGGAGAACAACTGCCGCTTCTCGGCTTCGGTGATGCCGCCCATGAAGTTGTCGGCGATGAGGATCGTGCTGACAAAGAACGTCGAATGCGCCCAGTAGTACGTCTCAGGGTCGAGCGCGTGGTAACGGCGGCCGCGCGAGTCGACGCCCTTGATCCGGTCGTGGTACCCCCGGACCTGCAGAGCAGTCTCGTGAGCGCGCGGGCCGTCGTACACGACTCCGCCGATCGGGTAGAGCGAGCGGAAGAGCCGTTGCCAGCGTTCGGCGAAGAACTGCGAGTGCTGCTCGACGCCGGCGCCGAGCCCAGGATGCATGTTCTGCATCGAACCCGCCCACAGGCCGATCAGCAGCCCGCGCCAGTCGCCGAAGTACTTCCAGGTCAGGGAGTCGGGTCCGAGTGGCTCAGGTTCCGGCATCGTCGCCTTCTTTCAACTGACTACGGCTGTTGTCACCTGGCGGCCAGGGTATGGTTGACAACGCCTGTAGTCAACCCGCCAGTAGCTTGAGGGAGCAGCACCCGATGTCGACACCGAGCCGGACCTGGGCGGGCACCACCCTGGACGACCGGAAGGCCGCCCGCCACCGCCTGCTGCTCGACGCCGGACTCGACCTGCTCGGCACCACCGGCAGCGCCGCGGTGAGCGTCCGCGCGGTGTGCCGGCACGCCAAGCTCACCGAGCGGTACTTCTACGAGAGCTTCGCCGACCGCGAGCAACTCGTCCTCGCCGTGTACGAACACGTCGGTGCGCAAGCGCACCAAGCGCTACTCGACGCGGTCCGCGAAGCACCCGAACCCGCAGCGCGCGCCGAAGCCGCCGTCACCGCGTTCGTGGAGCTGATGGTCGACGACCCGCGCAAAGGCAGCGTGCTGCTATTGGCGCCGTTGACGGATCCGGCGTTGAGCCAGCGGGGCGTCGAGCTGCTGCCCGCCTTCGCCGCCCTGGTGCGTGAGCAACTGTCGAGCGGCGACGACGTCGATCGGATGCTGACCGCCGTCGGGCTCGTCGGCGCGCTGGGCAACGTCTTCATCGCCTACCTCAACGGAAGCCTCGACGTCTCGCGCGAAAGGCTTGTCGCGCACTGCGTGCGGCTGGTACTCGGCGCAGACGGATTAACGGCGTGAAAGTGACTGCCCTGCAACGCAATTGATCCCAGAATTCGGTAACACCCATTCGCTTACCGAGCGTGAATAGGCCGTATTGGTGACTCGCTCGTCAATTGCCGTCACGGGCGCCTTCCCGGACTACTCTTTTCCCAATGACCCAGCACAGCTGGGGGGCCACGCTTCCGGACCGATCCCCCATGGTGGCTCTCGCGCGTCCGGAAACTCCGGCCGTCCGCAGTCTGCGCTCGGTCGACGTACTGCTGGCCTTGCTCGCGTTGACCGGCGGCCTGCGCGTCGTGTCCCTCGCGCTGTCCGCGCCCGCCACCGGCGGCGAATACGCTGCTGTGGCACGGGTTTTCGCACTAGGCCATTTGGGCGCATTCCCCGGCGGCGGAGTCGGATCCAGTCCGGTCGCCTGGTGGCAACTCGCCGGCTACACCGTGCTGACCCAGGCTTTCGAACGGGAAGGCAGCGCCGTCGCGGCCGCGCGGGAGGCGATGGTCGTCGCGGCCGTCGCGAGTGCGGCCTTGCTGTGGGTGCTGGCCAGGCGGCTGGACTTCCCGCGCTGGGCCGCCACTTCCGCGGTCGTCGTGGTCGCCGTGTCCCCGCTGGCCGTCAGTCTGCAACACGGCGTCCTGCCGGAGAACATCGCCGTCGTGTGGCTGCTCGCCGCACTTGTCCTTGTCTGCGATCGCGAGCGAAAACCGCGACTGGGTAAGGACTTCCTCGTCGCGGCACTGCTCTTGCTCGCGGTGTTGACGTCGCCGGTGGTACTCGCCGCGACGCCCGCGGTCGCGTGGCTGCTGGTCCGCCGCCGCGAGCCGGTGCGCGTGGTCGCTGTCGCGGTCGTGTTCGATGTGGGGCTGGGGCTGGCTTTCGGTCCGGGCGCCAGGTTTCTGCGGCCGGGGTTGACCGGGTTCGGCCAGGACGGGCTGTGGTCTTGGCTCCGAGTGGACCCGGTTTTCGCGGGTATCGGATTCGCCGCCATCATCGCGGGTCTGTGTGTCGCGAAGTTGCGGCCGATAGCGCTCGGCGCGCTGCTGCCGTTGTGCCTGTTGGTCTGGCCAGGGGCGCCGCTCGCGGGAATACTGACGACGATCCTGCCGCTGGCGGCGTTGCTCGTACTCGGCGTCGTCTTGGCCGGGCTTGAAGCCAGGACCCAGCCCGCGCATCGGACCACCTCCGGTCGGCCGCCTTTTGCGGTGATCATCGCCGCCTGCCTCGTGATCATGTCGACGACCACCAGCTGGGCGAGCGGCTACACGAGCCTGAACCTCGGCAGCCACGCACCGGAACCGCTGACCCAGGCGGGAGACTGGTTGCGGGACAACGAGTCCGGCTCCCGCGTCCTCACTGATGACGCGAGCTGGGCGCAGCTCGCCGCCGGCGGTTGGCCCACCGGGTCGTTGGTCCTGCCGTCGGCCTGCACGCCTGCTTGCCCGGCATTCGACTGGGTGATGGCCAGGGCGAGTTCCCCCGCGCTGACGTCCCAGTTGGCTATCGCCGAACCGGCCGCGATGTTCGGCACCGGATCCGGACGGGTGGAGATCGCCAAGATGACGCCGTCGGACGACGCGTCGCCGAGCCCGTCGCCAGACGTCGAACAGACCGCCCGAACCAACGCCGGCACGATCCTGGCCGTTTCGCCTCGGATCAAGGCAGGCCCGGACACCGCCGCGCTGTTGCGGCAAGGCCGAGTCGACGCCCGGCTGCTCGCGACGATCGCCGCGTTCGCCGCCACCACAACTGTCCAGGTCGTCTCGCTGCCCGGCGTCGATGGTGAAGATGCGGCGAGCCAGCCGCGACGTCAAGCCGTTCTCGCCGGCGATGCCACCACGATCGCGCACTTCTTCACCGGGCAGCGGGACGTATTCCGGCCCACTTCGGTCAAAAACGTCGCCGGCGGCGTGCTTGTCACGTACCCGCCGCTGTGCCCGGCCGGTCTCCTTACCCCGTTCGAAACCTCCTGAAAGGTACGACCATGATTCCCCGCCGCCAGAACCTCCGAAGACTCACCGTCGCGCTCGCGGTCGCCGCCCTGCTGTGCGGTTTCACCACCGGCGCGGCCGCGGCTGCACCCGGCGCGGGGGTCGGGTGGATCCGGATCGGCCACCTCTCGCCGAAGACCCCACCGGTCGACATCTACTTCGCGCCGTTCGGACAGGCCGAAAAGGTCGTCATCCGCAAGGCCGGGTATGGCGCCGTCACCGGTTACTCGTCGCTGGATCCCGGGAAGTACACGCTGTCGATGCGTCCGGCGGACGCCGATGCCGCGTCGCCGCCGGCGCTCACCGCGACCATCTCGGTGGTGGGCGCGACGGCGTATTCGCTGCTGGTTTTCGCGAATGGGCCCGACGGAACGCTGCAGGGCGACATGGTCACCGACGACCTGACCCCGCCGACCGCCGGGAACGGCCGTGTCCGCGTGGTGCAGGGTTCGGCCGCGGTCTCGCCGGTCACGGTCACCGGACCGAAGGGGCTGACGATCATCAAGGACGCTATGTACGGCGTGGCGACGCCGTACATAGACGTCCCCGAGGGTCGCTGGCCGCTGCAGTTGACGTCAGGGGCGGTTTCGTCACCGACTTCGGTGGATGTCCGCGCCGGCTCGGTGAATACCGTGCTGGTGACCCAGAAGCCCGGCGGCGGCTTGCAGAGTGAGTCGATCGCGGACGGCGCCACCCTGCCGGACGCGCCCAAGCTCGGTGTCGAGACCGGTGGTGGTGGCACCGCGCCGCAGCAGCCTGGTCCGGCTCCCATGGACTGGTTGGACTGGGCCGTCGTGTTCGCCGTGGTGGTGGCTGGTTCCGGCACGTTCTGTGTCGTCGCGCGCCGCCGGTTCGCCCGTGCCCGCTGAGGTCGTCCGCCGCGCGGGGCTGGGCTGTTACGTCGTGCTCGCTGCTGTCGCTGTTCTCGTTGTCGGAGGCTGCGCAGCCGCGGTTCCCGCCGCGCCCCAGCCCCAGCCCCGGCCGGCGGCGGTGTCGACGGCAGGTCCGCTGCCGCTGCCGCCGCGCGCCGACGTCCGTCCGGTGGGTTTGTCCATCCCCGCGATCGGGGTCACGGAAACGTTCTTCGAACAGCTGTCGCTCGGCGCCGCGGGCGAACTCGACCCACCGACGGATTTCGCGCACGTCGGCTGGTTCGCCGGCGGGCCGGTGCCGGGTGATCCCGGTCCGGCCGTCATCGCCGGGCACGTCGACTCCCGCAGTGGGCCCGCGGTGTTCTTCAAGCTGCGCGACCTGCGACCTGGCGACGCCGTGACCGTACGACGTTCCGACGGCAGGATCGTCGCGTTCGCCGTCGACAGCGTCCAGCGCTACCCGAAGGACGCGTTCCCCACGAGCTCCGTCTACGGCCCCGCGCCCGGCAGCGCGTTACGGCTGATCACCTGCGGCGGCAGCTTCGACGCCGCCAAACGCTCCTACCGTGACAACATCGTCGTCTACGCCTCCACCACCTGGGCCTCACCCCGCACCTGAGCCGGCCCCCACGTCCTGGGAGGGCACTTGTGTACAAAAGTGCCCTCCCTGCACACGCGCCTTATTGCTGGCGCGGGGTACCCCACAAAAGCGCAAAAGTGCGACGCCGTCGGTGGGGCTACTGGGCGGAGACGGTGGCGGCGGAGTGGGCGGGGCGGAGGAGCGGGACGTCGGACAGGAGGCCGCGGCGGGCGAGTTCGGGGCGGACGCCCTCGCCGAACCAGTACGCCTCCTCCAGGTGCGGGTAGCCGGACAGCACGAACTCGTCGACGCCGTGGGAGTGGTACTCCTCGATCAGGTCGGCGACCTCGCTGTGGCTGCCCACCAGAGCGGTGCCGGCGCCGCCGCGCACCAGGCCGATCCCGCTCCACAGGTTCGGATGGATCTCGAGCCCGCGCACGCCCTTGTCCAACCCGCCACGGTGCAGCGCGACCATCCGCTGCTGGCCGATGGACTCGCTGGCGGCTAGCTGACTCTGTGCCTTGGCGACCTGCTCCGGGCTCAACGCGTCGAGCAGCTTCTGCGCCTCCGCCCAAGCCTCGGCCGACGTGTCCCGCGTGATCGTGTGCAGTCGGACGCCGAAACGCAGCTTGCGGCCTTGTGCCTGGGCGAGTGCGCGAACCTTACCGATTTTCTCCGCGACCTGCGCCGGCGGCTCGCCCCACGTGAGGTAGACGTCCGCGTGCCGAGCCGCGACCGGCAGTGCGGCCGACGAAGACCCGCCGAAGTACACCTCCGGCAGCGGATCCGGAGCCGCCAACGTCGTCGCGCCTTCAACCCTGAGGTGCTCGCCCTCGAAGTCGAACGGACTACCCGACCACACGCCTCGCACGATCGAGAGGAACTCGTCCGTTCGCGCGTACCGGGCGTCGTGGTCGTGCCAGTCGCCGAACCGGCGCTGCTCGACGGTGTCGCCGCCGGTGACGATGTTGAGTAGCAGCCTGCCGCCGGAGATCCGCTGGTAAGTACCCGCCATCTGCGCGGCCAGCGTCGGCGAGATGACCCCGGGCCGGAACGCCACGAGGAACTTGAGCGTCTTCGTCTCCCGGATCAACGCGGCCGTGGTCAGCCAGGCGTCCTCGCACCACGTGCCGGTCGGCGTCAGCACGCCCTCGAACCCGAGGCGCTCGGCGGCCTGCGCGATCTGCGCGAGGTAGTCGATGGTCGGCTCGCGCTGAGCGGTCGGGCCCTGCGAGCGGTTCGCGTGGAACCGCTCGACGATCGTGCGGCCGTCGCCCGTGGTCGGCAGGAACCAGTGCAGTTTGACGCCCATTATTTGCTCCCTGCGTTGCCCGGAACCGCGCTGAGGCCGGCGGCGAACCGGCTGTCGACGAACTTCGTGAACTCGACTTTGCCAGGAATGGTCTTGTCGTCGGTGAACGCGTCGGACAGTACCTGCTCGGACGCGGTCACGACGTTGTCCAGCGGCACCGGAAGGTCCGGGCCGGTGTCGACGGCCTTGTTGGCGACGTCGAGCCCGAGCCCAGTCTCCTTCGACCACGCTTGTGCCCACTGTGGACGGTGGGTGTCGGCCCACGCCTGCGCCTTCGCCAGCCGGACGACGTAGTCCGCGATCGCCGAGTTCTTGCCGGCGTCGGCGAGCGCGCTGGTCCCGGCAACCTCGAACCCGTAGCCGTTCGCGATGCCGGTCCCGTCGGTGAGCACCCGCGCCTTCGACTCGATCTCGGCCTGGGAGGTGTACGGGTCCCAGATCGCCCACGCGTCGACCTGGTGCTGGTTGAACGCCGCGTACGCCTCGGACGGCTGCAGGAAGACCAGTTTGACATCCTTTGTGGACATACCGGCTTTCTTCAGCGTCAACAAGATCTGCCCGTGTGCCGAACTCCCCTTCGCCACCGCGATCGTCTTCCCACGCAGGTCGCTAACCTGGTGCAGCGGCGAGTCCGCCGGAACGAGGACAGCGTCGCTCTCTACGTTGCCCTTCGACGCGCTGACGACGGCGATCTTGGCCTTCGCGGCGGCCGCGAAAATGGGTGGGGTGTTCCCGACCGCGCCGATGTCGACCGCACCCGCGGACGCCGCCTCCAGCAGCGGCGGACCGGAGGTGAACGTGGACCACTCGATCTTGTACGGCAGGTCGCCGAGCAGGTTCGCCGCCGTCAGCAGCGCTTTCGACCCGCCCTTCTGATCGCCCACCTTCAACGTCACCTTCGCCAGGTCGGCCTTGCTGACCGGTGCCGGTGCCGGCGCCGCGGCCGCGGTCGGCTCCGACGACGCGCCGCAGCCGGTCAGCACAGCCACCAGGGCCACCGCGGCCGGGGCGATCAGCCAGTTACGCATGCGCATTCTCGGTCACTCCCAGATCCCTCAATACTTCCGTGCGTATTTCGAAGTTGTCGGCGAGCCGCCTCGGCCGGGGTCCGGCGAGCGTGTACTCGGAAACGATGCGTCCGTCGTCGAGGACGAGGACGCGGTCCGCCAGCACCAATGCCTCGTCGACGTCGTGCGTCACCAGCAGAACGCCGGGCTCGTGTCGCCGCCAGAGGTCCTCGACCAGACGTTGCATGGCCAGCCGGGTCAACGCGTCGAGCGCACCGAACGGCTCGTCCAGCAGCAGCAAGCGCGGCTCCCTAACGAGCGCCCTGGCCAGCGACAGCCGCTGCGCTTCCCCTCCGGACAGCGTGCGCGGCCAGTCGTCGGCATGATCGGCGAGGTGGACTTCCTCCAACGCCCGCGACGCCAGCGCGTGATCGTCCGAACGTTTGCCGCCGTCGTGCAGGCCCAACACGACGTTGCGCCACACCCGGCGCCACGGCAGCAGTCGTGGCTGCTGAAACGCGACGGACACCGTTCCGTTGACCGTCGCGTCGCCTTCGACTTCCGAGTCCAGCCCCGCCAACACCCTGAGCAGCGTCGACTTGCCCGATCCGCTTCGCCCGAGCAGCGCGACGAACTCGCCATGGCCGATGCTCAGATCGAGCCCGTCGAGAACGACCCGTTCGCCGAACCGTTTGGTCAGGCCGCGGACCTCGACGACCTGACTGGTCACTTCGCCCGCCATCGCAAAGCCCTTCTCTCCAGGAGCCGGACCAGATAATCGGTCGTCAGCCCCAAAACCGCGTAGACAACCAGGCCGACCACGACGACGTCGGTACGCAAGAAGTCCCGCGCGTTGTTGATCAGGTAACCGAGCCCGGCGTCGGCATTGACCGTTTCGCCGACGATCAGGGCGAGCCAGGCAGTGCCCAGCGAGAGCCGCAAGCCGACGAGTGCCTGGGGCAGCGCGCCCGGAAGGATCACATGCCAGAGGCGCTCGGCCTTCGTGTAGCCGAGCGCGGTGGTCGCCTCGATCAACTGGTCGTCCGCGTTGCGGATGCCCGAGTGGATGTTGAGGTACAGCGGGAAGACGACCCCCAGCGCCACCAAAGCGATCTTCGGTTCCTCGCCGATACCGAACCACAGGATGAACAGCGGGATCAGCCCCAGGAACGGCAGGGTCCGCAGCATCTGCACGGGCGGGTCGATCAGCACCTCCCCCCAGCGCGAAAGCCCGGACGCGATGCCGAGCACGACCGCGATCGTCGCTCCCACGGCGAATCCGGCCGCGACGCGTCCTAATGAGACAACGAACGCAGAGCCGAGTTCGCCGCTGCGGGCAACTTCGGCGCCCGCCTGCAGCACTGTCCACGGTGAACTGAGCTTGTCGGGCGGCAGGATCCCGGTGGAGCTGGTCACCTGCCACAGCGCGATCAGCAGCAGCGGGCTGATCCACCGGCGCAGGTCGGGAATCCGGCGCTTGCGGACCGCGGCGCCGGGCTCCCCCGCCACCGTATTCGGGCGCGTTTGAGCGCCGGCAAGGGAAATCGACACGGATTTCTCCTGGAAAGGGAAAGGGGCAGAAAAGGGTGTGGTGGGTCAGGAACCCGGACAGACCGCGCTCGCCTGCTGCCGGAGGTCGACATGCAGGCGGCACACCAACAGCGTCCCGCGGTTCATGTTCGCAGTGTTCAGTCCGCCGCCGAACGGTGTCAACAGCCCCGCCGCGGTTCCCGGGATGTGGAAGCCGCCTGCTGCGGTCAAACCAGGCCACCCTGCCCCCGATAGGTTGATCGACTGGTTCGCGCAGGCGCGCTGACTGGGCAGACGTCGAAATTGGGCGTTGCGATTATCGCAAGTCGAGGCTACCGTCTTCGGGCATGGACGAGACGGACGGCGTGCGGAAAAGGGTCCGCGAGCTCATCCGGGCCATGCCGGGAGCGCAGCGGGAGTTCGCCGGCGCGATCGGTCTCGACGAGACGAAACTGTCCAAGGCGCTGAGCGGCACCCGCCGGTTTTCGCCGCACGAACTGGTCCGCGTCGCCGAGTACTGCGGCGTCACGGTCAACTGGTTGCTCAACGGCAGCGACGACGCCGTCACCGTGACGGCTGTCCCGCGGCCCGCGGCCCGGCCGGTCAGCAGCCCGGAAGAGCTGTCCCATTCCGAACCGCGCCGCCGGATCCTGGAGACCGCGTGGCAACTGATCGCCGAGCGCGGTTACCACCGCGTCCGGATCGCCGACATCGCGAAGGCCTGCGGCACCAGTTCGGCCACCATCCATTACCACTTCCCAACGAAGACGAAGGTCCTCAACGAAGCGCTGCGACGCAACGTCAAGCTGGCCTTCGACCGGCAGGTCGCCGAGCTGCACACCATCAGCGGCGCCCACGAAAGACTGCTCCGGCTCGTCGAGCTGCAGCTGCCCACCGACGGCCTCCTGCGCGCCGAATGGTCGGTCTGGCTGCAGGTCTGGAACGAGGTGGCGCTCAACCCCAAGCTCCGTTCCCTGTACTGGGACTCCTACGACCGCTGGTACCAGACCATCGCGATGACCATCCGGACCGGCCAGGACCAGGGCGTCTTCCGAGGCGTCGACGCCGACCAGCTCACCGCGCAGCTCACCGCGCTGATCGACGGTCTCGGCATCCAGGTGCTGACCGGCCGCCCGGGCAGCTCGGTGCCGGAAATGCGACGGCACCTCAACGAGTTCATCGACCACACGATCGTCAAGGAGCACGACCTTGAACCGTGAAGTGATCATCACCTGCGCGCTGACCGGCGCCGGCGACACCGTCGGCCGCAGCCCGCACGTCCCCGTCACGCCGGCCCAGATCGCCGCCGACGCGGTCGAGGCGGCCAACGCCGGCGCGGCGGTGGTGCACATCCACGTCCGGAACATCGAAACCGGCGACCCGTCACGCGATGTCGCCCTGTACCGCGAAGTCGTGCAGCGGGTGAGGGACAGCGGCGTCGACGTCGTCATCAACCTGACCGCCGGGATGGGCGGTGACCTTGTGATCGACCAGGAGGACCCGCTGAAGCCGGTCGACGGCACCGACCTGGTCAACGCCATGGACAGGCTCCCCCACGTCGAGGAGCTGCTGCCGGACATCTGCACCCTCGACTGCGGCTCGCTCAATTTCGGCGAAGGCAGCCAGCTCTACATTTCGACCCCGGACATGCTGCGGACCGGCGCGAAACGGATCCAGGAGCTCGGCGTCAAACCCGAGCTGGAGATCTTCGACTCGGGTCAGCTGTGGTTCGCCACCAAGATGATCGCCGAAGGCATCATCGACCCGCCTCCACTTTTCCAGCTGTGTATGGGAATCCCGTACGGCGCCCCGGCCGACATCGGCCTGCTGCAGGCGATGGTCAACATGCTTCCGGACGGCGCGCAGTGGGCGTCGTTCGCGATCGGGCGCGACCAGATGCCCTGGGTCGCGCAGTCCGTATTGCTCGGCGGGCACGTCCGGGTCGGCCTCGAGGACAACCTCTATCTCGGCAAGGGCGTCAAAGCCAGGAACGCCCAGTTGGTGGAGCGGGCCGTCGGCATCGTCGAAGGGCTCGGCGCCGTCATCGCCGGGCCGGAGCGGGCCCGGGAACTGCTGAAGCTGAAAGGGCTGGCGCATGTCTGACGTTTCGACCGTGGACACTGTGGACACTGTCGCGTGTGTGGGAGCCGGGGTCATCGGCGGCGGCTGGGTCGCACACTTCCTCGCCCGTGGCTATCGCGTCGTCGCCTGGGATCCTTCACCGGACACGGACGACAAGCTGTCCAGGCTCGTCGCCGCCGCGTGGCCCGCGCTCACCTCGCTCGGCCTCGCCGAAGGCGCCAGCATGGACAATCTGACGATCGCGCCGACCCTGGCCGAAGCCGTCGCCAACGCCGGGTTCGTCCAGGAAAGCGCGCCGGAAGACCTTTCCCTCAAACAGAAGCTGCTCGCCGACATCGACGCTGTCACCCCGCCCGGTGTCGTCATCGCCTCGTCCACTTCGGGCTACAGCATGACCGAGATGCAGGTTGCCGCCAGCACGCCAGAGCGGCTCGTCGTCGGCCATCCATTCAACCCGCCCTACCTCATTCCGTTGGTGGAGGTCGTCGGCGGTGAGCTGACGGAGTCCTGGGCGGTCGAGTGGGCCGCCGAGTTCTACCGCCACGTCGGAAAGTCAGTGATCAAGATGGACCAGGAGCTGCCCGGGTTCATCGCGAACCGGCTGCAGGAAGCGCTGTGGCGCGAGGCGCTGCACATGGTCGCCAACGGCGAGGCCACGGTCGACCAGATCGACACCGCGATCACCGACGGCCCGGGCCTGCGCTGGCCCGCCCAGGGTCCTTGCCTCACCTTCCACCTCGCCGGCGGCGAAGGCGGGATGGCCCACATGCTCGACCACTTCGGACCTTCGCTGAAGTCGCCGTGGACCCGGCTGGAAGCCCCCGAGCTGACCAAGGACCTGCGCGACGCGATGGTCGCGGGCGTCGAGTCCGAAGCGGACGGACGAACCATCGCCGACCTGGTCGCCGAACGGGACAGAGCGATCATCGCCGTCCAACGTGCCGTGGAAGAGACACGCCATGGGTGAACACCGTCCTACGAGCACTCTGTCCTACACCGACACCGTCCGTCCTGAGTGGATCGACTACAACGGACACCTGAGCGAGCCGTACTACGTGCTCGTTTTCGGTGACGCGACCACAGCGATGATGGACGCCGTCGGCCTCGACGCGGAGTACCGCGGCCGCACGGGCGCGTCGCTGTACACAGTGGAGGCTCACGTACGTTACCTCCGCGAAGTGGATCCCGACGCGAAACTGCACGTCACGACCTCGGTCATCTCGACCGGGGCGAAGAAGGTCAGGTTCTGCCACGAAATGCGGGTGGACGGCACTCTGGTCGCCACCGAAGAACTACTCGCCCTGCATGTCGACGGCGCCAGATCCGCACCGTTTCCGGACACCGTCCTCGCGCGGCTGAACACCTACGTCTGCCCGGCCCCCGAGTACGCGGGGCGCTCCATCAGCTGAACATCCCGACTGGTCCCCGAGCCGGAAGTCTCCCACCATGAACTCGGACGCTGAATGTAGTAGCCACGGATCTCTCAGCAGGCGGAGTTTCCTCTCCGCCGCGACCGGCGGTGTCGCGCTCCTCGCGGCAGCGCCACTGCTCGCGGCCTGCGGAGCGGGGGTAGGCGCCTCGCAGGCCGCACCGACGGGGCCGCCGCGCCGCGGCGGCACACTGCGGGTGGGGGTGACCGGCGGCGGCTCGGCAGACACCCTCGACCCGCACATCCCGGCGACGAACCCGGATATCGCGCGGGTGATCAACCTCTACGAACCCCTGCTCTACCGCGATCACGACTTTCAGTTGGAGATGGTGCTGGCCACGTCCGTGACGTCGTCCGCGGACGCGAAGACGTGGACAGCCGTGCTGCGCGACGGGGTGCGTTTCCACGACGGACGCCCGATGACCCCGGCGGACGTCGTCGCCACCTTCAAGCGCATCACCGATCCGAAGGACCCCAAGAGCGGAGCAGCGGCGCTGACCATGCTCGCCGAGGTCGTGCCCGTCGGCACGAACACCGTCGAGTTCCGGCTCAACGCCCCGGCGACCGCGTTCGACGACCTGCTCGGCCAATACTCACTCGGAATCATCCCCGCCGACTTCAACCCGGCGAAGCCGATCGGCACCGGACCGTTCAAAGTGGACTCGTTCACCGCGGGCCTGCAAAGCGTCTTCACCCGCAACGAGTACTACTGGCGTGGAGGCGAGCCGTACCTCGACGAGCTCACACTGATCAACTTCGCCGACGACGACGCCCGGATCAACGCGCTGCTGTCGTCGCAAGTGGACGCGATCGACCAGGTTCCGGTCGCGCTCATCGACGTCCTGCGTAGCGACGCGCGCATTCGCGTGCTGAACTCCGAAACCGGCACCTGGTTACCGTTCACGATGCGGGTGGACCGGCCGCCGTTCGACGATGTCCGCGTTCGCCAGGCGCTGCGGCTCGTAGTCGACCGCGAACAGATGATCAACCAGGTCCTGAGTGGACAAGGCCGCGTCGGCAACGATCTCTATGCCCCGTTCGACCCCGCGTACGCCTCAGCGCTGCCGCAACGACGTCAGGACATCGCCGGCGCGCGGAGGCTCCTCGCCGAGGCCGGGCACGCGAACCTCGACATCGAACTCGTCACCGCGCCTATCCAGGCCGGAGCAGTCGAAGCCGCGCAGGTGTTCCAGGAACAGGCGAAGGCGGCCGGGGTGACGGTCCGGATCCGCAAAGTCGACACCACCACGTTCTACGGCGACAACTATCTGAAATGGGATTTCGCCCAGGACTTCTGGTACACGCGCAACTACCTCCCGCAGGTCGCCAACGGTTCGCTGCCGGACTCCCCCTACAACGAAACCCATTGGGCCGACCCGCAGTTCGGGCAGCTGATCGCGCAGGCTCGCGGCACTGTCGACGAGAAAGCCCGTGCGGCGCTGCTGAAACAGGCGCAGCGGCTGGAGTACGACAGCGGCGGGTTGATCATCTGGGGGTTCATGAACCAGGTCGACGCCTACCAGGTGTACGTCGCTGGGCTCGTCCCGGACCGCACCGGAGTGTCACTGAGCGGATACCAGTTCCGCCAGGTCTGGCTCGGCACGAGCGGGAAGGCCTGACATGGGACGCCTCATCCTCCGGCGACTGCTGGTCAGCCTCGCCGTGCTGTGGCTGGTGACGCTCCTGGTCTTCATCGCGACCCTGCTGCTGCCGGGCGACCCGGCCAGGGCGATCCTCGGCCAGCAGGCCACCCCCGAACGCATTTTCGCGCTACAGCACCAGCTCCACCTCGACGCGCCGGTGTGGCAGCGTTACCTCGACTGGCTCGGCGGGGTGTTCACCGGCGACCTCGGCACGTCGACAGCTACCCAGGGCTCGGTAAATTCGCTGCTGGGCGGACGAATCCTCGCATCACTGGTGCTGCTGGTGGCCGCGGCGGTGATCAGCACGCCGATCGGCCTCGTCCTCGGCACCTGGAGCGCGATCCGGCGCGGCCGAGCCGCCGACCACACGATTTCGGGGATCAGCCTGGTGATCGCCGCGCTGCCCGAGTTCGTCATCGGGGTCGCGTTGATCGTCCTGTTGTCCACCACGGTGTTCCGGATCTTCCCATCGGTGACACTGGCGCCGCCTGGCGAACCGGTGTGGAACTCCCCCAGCCAGCTGGTGCTGCCGGTACTCACGCTCGTACTGGTCGTCACTCCGTACATCACCAGGATGATGCGCGCGACGATGACCGAAGTCCTCGACAGCGGCTACGTGGAAATGGCCCGGCTCAAGGGAATTCCCGAGCGCGTGGTGATCACGCGGCACGCATTGCCGCACGCCGTCGGCCCGGTCGCGCAAGTCGTCGCGTTGCAGCTCGCGTGGCTCGCCGGCGGGGTCGTCGTGGTCGAGTTCCTCTTCCGCTACCCCGGAATCGGCCAGGCGCTGATCGACGCCGTGACCAAACGCGACGTCCAGGTGGTCCAGGCCATTACGCTGCTCATCGCCGCGGTGTACATCGTGGTGAACCTGCTCGCCGACGTCGTCGGCATCCTGGCCGACCCGAAGCTGCGTACCGAGGTGCCCCGATGACCGAGCCGGCGATTTCGACGAACATCCCGCCCGTCACCGACGTCCCGGCAAACCTCCCAGCACCGGCGAAGCCCGCCACGCTGTTCCGTCGCGCGTGGACGTTCCCGCGCGCGAAAATCGGTACGGTGCTTACCGGTGTGGTCGTGCTGGTCGCGGTCCTCGGGCCGTGGCTCGGCCCGGTGATCACCGGATACGACGCCACGGAGTTCGCCGGCAAGCCGTTCAAAGCCGACGGCATCGCAGGCACGGACGGCCTCGGTCGCGATGTGCTGTCACGATTCCTCGATGGCGGCGCAACGCTGTTGCTCTACGCCGTCCTCGCGACTGTCCTGGGCATCGTGCTCGGCGCCGCGCTCGGCATGCTCGCCGGGTACAGCGGTGGCATGCTCGACAGTGTCCTCATGCGAGGCAACGACGTCCTGCTTTCCTTCCCGCAGTTGGTGTTCGCGCTGCTGGCGATCGCGATGATCGGCCCGAAGGGCTGGCTGCTCGTGATCGTCATCGGGGTCACCCACGCCCCCCGGGTCGCGCGGGTGGCAAGGCAGGCGACCATAGGTGTCCGCGGCAACGACTACATCAAGGCCGCGCAGATGTACGCCGTCCCGCGACGGCAGATCCTACTGCGCGAGATCCTGCCCAATATCACCGGTCCGCTGATGGTCGAGATCGGGCTGCGACTGACCTATTCGATCGGGTACATCGCGTCACTGTCGTTCCTGGGGCTGGGAATCCAGCCGCCGACGGCGGATTGGGGCCTGATGATCAACGAGAACCGGATCGCGCTCGTCGTCCAGCCGTGGGGCGTGCTCCTGCCGGTGCTGGCGATCGCGGTGCTGACCGTGGGCACCAACCTCATCACCGACGCGCTGGCGTCGGCCGCGGCCGGACGGGGGCGGGCATGAGCACCACAGCGGCATTAGTAGTGACCGGGCTGAAAGTCTCTGTCGACAGTGGACAGCGTGTTCTCAATGGCGTCTCGTATGCCATCGAGCCCGGTGAGGTGCTAGCGCTCGTCGGCGAGTCCGGCTCGGGCAAGACGACGGCTGGGCTGGCCGCGCTCGGGCATTTCCGGCGCGGCCTGCACGCCGAGGGCGGCACGGTGCTCGCACGTCCCCGTGAAGGCGGCACGACCGACGTGCTCGCGCTATCCGAAGTGGACCGGCGGAAGCTGCGCGGGCACACGCTCGCCTACATCCCGCAGGATCCGGCGCTGTCGCTGAACCCGAGCCTGCGTATCGGGCTGCAGATCGCGGAGGTCCTCGAAACCCACCACTACACCGGGTCCGTGCCGGAGCGGGTGGCCGAGGTTCTCATCGAGGTCGGCCTGCCGCCCGACGAGACCTACCAGCGCCGCTACCCGCATCAGCTTTCCGGCGGTCAGCAGCAGCGGGTCGGCATCGCGATGGCGTTCGCGTGCCGGCCGAGTGTCGTCGTACTGGACGAGCCGACGACCGGGCTCGACGTGACGACGCAGGCGTTGGTGCTCGAAACGGTCCGTCGCCTGACGACAGAGCACGGCGTCGCGGCGCTGTACATCACCCACGACCTCGCGGTGGTCGCGACGATCGCCGACCGGGTCGCGGTGATGTACCACGGTGACCTCGTCGAGACGGGCACTGCCGAGCAGATCCTGCGACACCCGCACCACGCGTACACGCGGCGGCTGCTGGATGCCGTGCCCGACCCGGACGGCGGAAATACCGATCCACGTCCTGCGGTCCCTCCGCTGCTCGCCGCCCGCGGAGTGTCCGTTTCGTACGGCAACCACCAGGTCCTGCGCAATGTGGACATCGCAGTCGGCGCGGGTGAAAGCCTGATGCTGCTCGGCGAGTCCGGGTCAGGTAAGACGACGTTGTCGCAGTGCGTGTCCGGACTGTCCGAACGCTACACCGGCTCGATCGAGCTGAACGGTATCGCGCTGGCCACGGAGACGGCGAAACGCACTTCGGAGGAACGTCGACGAGTCCAATATGTCTTCCAAAGCCCATTTTCGTCGCTCAATCCGCGCCGGACCATCGCGCAGTCCGTCGAAGTCCCGCTGGTCAGGCTCACTGACCTCCCGCGGGCACGACGACGTGAGCGCGTCCTCGAAATGCTGGACCGCGTACGGCTCGGGGGCGCGCTGGCGAACCGCCTTCCGGACGAGCTGAGCGGCGGTGAACGGCAGCGCGCCGCGATCGCCCGCGCGCTGGTGACCACCCCGGACGTCCTGGTGTGCGACGAAGTCACGTCCGCATTGGACGTCTCGGTGCAGGCCACGATCATCGAGCTGCTCGCCGAGTTGCGGCGGGAGCTGGGGATGGCGATGGTGTTCGTCACGCACAACATCGCGCTCGCCCGGCACGTCGCCGACCGGATCGCGGTGCTGCGCGACGGGGTGATCGTCGAATCCGGCACGGTGGAACAGGTGCTGGCCTCGCCCACCCACGAGTACACCCGCGAACTCCTCGCCAACACTCCGCGCCTGTGACCGTCCATGGGACTGTCCACAGGGGATTCGAGTCGGTTCGCGAGGTCTTTGCGGACGTGATTGCCGACGCCGCCGGCGGCTGCGCTTTCAGCGTTGTTCGCCGTGGCGAGGTGCTCGTCGGCCTCTGGGGCGGACCTTCCTGGCACGAGGACTCACTGATCGTGCTGTTCTCCGGGACCAAGGGAATCGTGGCCACGCTGGTGGCGATGCTCGTCGACCGGGACGAGCTCGACCCGGACGAGCGGGTCGCCGTGTACTGGCCGGAGTTCGCGGCGGCAGGCAAGCAGGACGTGCTACTGAGCCAGGTTCTGTCCCATACGGTCGGACTCCCCTATGTGGACCCGGAGCCCGAAGGCGAGTTCGTGGCACTCGACAACGACGTCAACGCGAAGACGCTCGCAGCGCAGAGTCCGTTGTGGACGCCAGGGTCGCGAGTTGCCTACCACGCGCTGACGTATGGGTATCTGCTCGCCGAGATCCTCCGCCGGGTGACCGGCCGCAGCGTCGGCACGCTGGCGCGGGAGCTGCTCGCCGAACCGTACGGACTGGACCTCCACCTGGGCCTGCCCACTGCCCTGGACGCCCGGGTCGCGCGGCTGGTGAAGGCGCCGGACTACCGGATCAGCACGTTCCTGCACGACCCCGTCCGGCGGGCGATCGTCGAGCGGATGTACCGCGGGATCCTCGACTCCGGCGACCTGCCGAACACGCATGAGTACCGGCGGGCCGAACTCGCCGGTGGTGGGGCGCTCGGCACGGCTCCGGCGATGGCGAAGCTCTACGACCTGCTGGCCACCGGCGGCCTGGTCTCGCCGTCAACGCTGGCGACGTCGACCCGCACGTGGTCGGCGGGCCCGGACGTGATCAACGACCGGCCGCTGCGGTTCGGGCTCGGCTTCGAACTCGCCGACGACCTCGGCACCTACGGCCCAGCGACGGTCGCGTTCGGACACTCCGGCGCCGGAGGCGGCCGCCACGGCGCGTGGCCGGACGCGGACCTCGGCTTCTCGTTCACCACGGCCGAACTGCGGTCCGAGGACGCCGACGGCCGCGCCGACCACCTACTCGCCACCCTCCACCCTCTCGTCTAGCGACCACCAACTCCGCAACTCGACGGCGAGTTGCGGTGCTTAGGGCTGGCAACTATCGCAACTCGACGGCGAGTTGCGAAGGACGAGCAATGGTGAGCACACGCGCGCATTGCATGGCGGGGGTCATTATGAGGTATGCGCGGTCCGGTGTGGTGGCGCGGGCTCAGCCCGCGAAGGCGCCTCCTTCTCGGCGGAGTCGCGGCCGTGCTGGTGGCTGCCGGGGTCGTCTCGACCGTGCTGTCGCTGGGCGGCAACGATCTCCCCGACGCCGGTCGGCCCGCGCAGGACCAGCTCGGCCCGGTGCTGCTGGTGCCCGGCTATGGCGGAGGCCAAGGCGGGCTCGACGCACTGGCTGGCAAGCTGCGCAACGCCGGCCGAGACGCGCAGGTCCTGACTCTGCCCGGTGACGGCACCGGTGACCTCCTGGCGCAGGTCGACGTCCTCTCCGGCGCCGTCGCGGCCGCGTACGCCCACGGCGCGCCGTCCGTCGACGTCATCGGGTACTCGGCGGGCGGGGTCGTCGTGCGGCTCTGGGTGGCCAGGTCCGGCGGCGATCATCAGGCCCGGCGGGTCGTCACACTCGGCTCCCCGCTGCACGGCGCGAAGATCGCCGCCGTCGGAAGCGCGCTCGTCCCGGGCGCGTGTCCGGTGGCGTGTCGGGAACTCGCGCCCGGCAGCGCGCTGCTCCGGACGGTCGAAGACCAGCCCGTGCCTGGCGGGTTGCCGTGGCTGTCCCTCTGGACCGAGGACGATCAGACGGTGACACCGCCGGACTCCGCCCGCCTCGACGGCGCTGTCAACGTTCCGCTGCAGCAGGTCTGCGCCGATTCCCGCGCGCAGCACGGCGACCTCCCCACCGACGCGGCCGTCACCGGCCTGGTCCTGCGAGCCCTCGGAACCGCCCCGCTCACCCCGCCCACCGCCGCCGACTGCACCACCCTCCGCGCCGGCGGCGACTAGGACTCGTGAACGTTCCAGCCGGTTCTCACGCGCCGGAACGCTCACGAGCCCGTGATCATGACGACTTTGTTGCGTCCACTGGTTTTCGCGGTGAGCAGCGCCGAGTCCGCGGTCAGCAGCAGCCGTTCCAGAGTGGTCCCGTGCGTGGGATACACCGCGACGCCGATGCACGCGCTCAGCCCGGTGATGGTGGTGTCCCCGGTACCGGTGGGCGCGGTGACTTCCAGTTCGCTGACCCGGTGCCGCAGCCGTTCGGCGGTCGTGACGATCTGCTCGGCGTGGGCGTCCGGGATCAGCACGGCGAACTCCTCGCCACCGAAGCGGCCGGCGCAGTCGTAGTCGCGGATCTCGCTGGTCAGCAGCCCGGCGACGGCACGCAGAACCTCGTCCCCGGCCAGATGCCCGTGGGTGTCGTTGACCAACTTGAAATGGTCGAGGTCCACCATCAGCACCCCGAAGCTGGAGTGCTGCCGCCCGGCGCGCGACAGTTCGGCGGCGGCGACGTCGTGCCAGGCGGACGCGTTGAGCAGGCCGGTCTTGCGGTCGGTGATCGCCAGCTCTTCGAGTTGCTTCACCAAAACGGCCCGATGCAACACGAGAAGCGGCGGCATGACCACCACGGCGAGGTAGGGCGCGAGGGTGAGCATGAACGCGGTCATGATGCCAAGGCACAGGGTCGCGATCTCCAGCGCGTAGTCCGCCCAGGCGATCGCGATGTGATGCGGTTTGCCGTGCAAGGCCGCGGCGGCGGTCACCAGCGCACCGTTGACGGCGAGGTAGACGAGCGCGCCGACGCCCAGCATCATCGCGGTGTTCGGCAAAGCCCAGTCGGCAGGGTGCGAGGTCACCGCGCGTGAGGTCACGGCGGCGGTCGCGTACGCGCTGAGCACGATGATCGCGGTCGAGAACAGCACCCGGTGCGCCGGGCGCGTCCCCAGCTTGCGCCACACCCGCAACCAGAGGTGCGCGTAGACGACGATGATCAAGGCCCCGGCAGCACTCGGCGGCAGCAGGATGACCGCGGCGTAGCACCAGACCGTCGTCATGTTGACGTGCGGCGCGTTCGTGATCAGCCGCCGGGCTTCCTCGAGCGCGCGGCTGAGTTCCGCCTGCACCAGCGCCAGCGCGACGAGCACCCCGAACAGCTTCCACTGGTGAGCGTCCACGTGGTCGCGGCCGGCGAAAAAAACCGTGAGCGCGACCGCGACCGTGTCGATCAGGAGGAAGTACGCGACCAGGGCGGGCGGCTGTCGCCACAAAGCCCACTGGCGCGGACGGGCGCCCGGCGAAACTGTCACCACGAGTGTTCCACCTGCTTTCTCTCCCACCGGCCGGACTTGGCGGGCCCGCGGCCCGCGCTACCATGAGATTTCTATCAGTCGATCCGGCGGGAGGCGCGGCCATGCGTGGAATCGAGTACTGAGTCACAGTTCGGCACAATCCCAGTTCGGCACTATCCCAGTTGGACACTGTCCAAGTCCGACACTGTCCAAGTTCACCACTAGCGGCGATCAAGAACCGGTCGGGGGTCGGCGGTGGCACGGTTCCAAGCCACCGCCGCCGGGATCGCGAGCACCAGCCCCACCGCTCCGGCGACGGCGACCGTGTTCGACACGCCGATCCGCTCAGCAAGGAACCCGGCGCCGAGCGCACCGATCCCTTGCAGCGTCAGCACTCCCGAGTTGAGCAGGCCCATCACCTGCGCGCGTCCGTCGGCCGGGGTCATCGTCCCGAACGACGCGCCGACCTGTACCTGGTAGGCGGTGAAGATCCCGCTGAGGACCAGGGCCGCCACGATGGCGGGCAGCGAAGGCTTCAGCGCGCACACCATGAGCGTGAGTCCGGCCGCTCCCGCGAGTACTCCGGTCGCGCGTGACCGATCGGCCGGACGGACGAACCGCGTGAACAACCACGCGCCCAGCGCGAGCCCCGCGGCCGGCGCGGCCATGATCAGCCCGACAGTGCCGGCGGGCGCGTGCAGCTCCGCGACCCACGCCACGGCCAGTCCTTCCGGGGCGATGTAGACCCCGGCCAACATCGCCAGGACGAACAGCGGCCGCAGCCCCGGAATGCCGGCGATCAGTCCGGCCCCACGCCGTGACGAGGCCCAGAAAGACCGTCGTGCGGCCGGATCCTGCGGCGCCGGACGCTTCGGCACGCCGGTCAGCACCAGCAGTGCCGACACCGCGAACGTGACGGCGTCGGCGGCCAGCGCCGGACGCGAACCGAGCACACCGACCGCCACCCCGCCGACGGCGAACCCGAGCAGCTGGGCGACCTGGATCGTGACGGCACGCACCGCGAGTCCGCCGACGTACGCCTCGCCGCTGAGGACCTCGGGAAGCAGCGCGAGCCGAGCGGCCTTGAACGGACCACCGACCATCGCCACCCCGGCCATCGCGGTACACACGATCCACAGCGGCATTCCAGGCACCGCCATCAAGCTGACCAGCACCACCGAAACCAGATCGCAGACGATCATGACCTCGCGGCGGGCGAACCGATCGGCCAAACCCGAGAGCAGCGCGGCGCCGAGGAACGACGGCGTGTAGCTCAACCCGAAGGTCAGAGCCGCCAATGCGGCGGAGTCCGTCTGGGCGAACACAAGTACGGTGAGGGCGACCCTGGCCAGCTGGTCGCCGATCTGCGAAACCGCTTCGGCGGCCCACAACGCCCGGAACTCGCGAACCGCCCACGCCGCGCCGAATCCTGTTTGCCGCACCACGAACACGCTCCCCCGGCAAGCGACCTGATGTCGGTCTACGTACTCCCTCGACCCCGTAGCGTAACCGAATTCGGGCGCCGTCATGGGCGTTTCGCCGACCCGGCACCAGCTCGTAATGGGTCGATCGCGGTGCGCTAGGCGAGTTGGCCTAACCCGGCTCGCCAGTGGCGGATCAGCGTTCCGCCGGTACTAGCTCGTGATGTCCTTCGTAGCGAAGTTCGCCCAGGCCGCGCCGAAGAACACCACGATGTAGCCGGCCTGCAGCAGCAACCCGCTGTCGATGTTGCGGAAGAACACCGGGTCGCGGAAGAAGTCGATCCACGAAAGCCAGTAGTGCGTGGGCAGGTACGGCTTGATCGACGCCGCCGCGTCCAGCGTTTCGAGTACCGAACTGGTGATGAGAACGGCGAGTCCGCCCAGCGCGGCGCCGAGCGCGGACTCGGTCAGCGTCGACAGGAATAGCACGATCGCGCCGAACCCGAGCATCGACACCACGACGTAGCCGACGGCACCGAGCAGCCGCAGGGTCAGGTCGCTCGAGTCGAGAGAGGCACCGGACAACGACGTCACCCCACCCGGCTGGCCGACGGCCGCCGCGGAAGTCCCGAACAGCGCGGTGCCGATCCCCAGCGAGGTCAGCACCACCAGCAGCACCGCGACCAGGACGAACACCGCCAGCGACACCATTTTGGCGCTCAGCAGCCGGGTCCGGCCGACCGGCCGCACCAGCAGGTACCGCAGCATCCCGCCGGACGCCTCGCCCGCGATCGCGTCGCCGGCGACCACCGCGACCGACACCGGCAGGAAGATCGGCAGCACCAGGGCCAGCGCCGCGGCCGGGTAGAGCGAACCGTCGGAAACCACCGCGGACAGGAAAGCCCCGCCCTGGCCAGGTGGCGGCGCGAAGTCTGCGGTGGCGAGGAAGACCGCGACGATCGCCGGCAGCAGGCACAACAGGAACAGACTCACCCAGACCCGCGGCCGCAGCAGCAGTTTCCGCAGCTCGACGGCGATCACGACGGGCTCCCGTCATGCCGGTCGGACCCCGTGCCCGTCACCGAGAGCACGATCTGTTCGAGCGAACGCCGCTCCGCGCTGATCGAGGACACCCGGATCCCCGAGCCGACCAGCCACGCGTTGAGCCCGGCGGCGTCGGGATGGCGGATGACCAGCCGCTCGCCATCGCGGTGTTCGAGCTGTCCGTCGAGCAGCGACACGGCGTGGGCCGCGTCCGGGGTGTCCACGAGCACCCGCCCGGTTGGGGCTCGCATGTCGTCGACCCGGTCCTCGAGAACCAGCCGTCCGCGGTCGACGACGCCGATCCGGGTGCACAGTTGTTCCACCTCGGCGAGCAGGTGACTCGACAGGAACACCGTCGTACCGCCTTCGTTCAGCGCGATGAGCAGTTCGCGGATCTCCTTGATGCCCTGGGGATCGAGGCCGTTCGTGGGCTCGTCGAGGATGAGCAGGCGCGGTTTGCGCAGGAGCGCGGCGGCGATCCCGAGCCGCTGGCGCATGCCGAGCGAGTACGCCTTCACCGGCCGCCGGTCGACACCGCCCAGGCCGACCTGTTCGAGCGCCTCGCCGACCCGCGTGCGGCGCGTCCGCACCGAACCGCCGCGCCCGGCGGCGTCGAGCAGGGCCAGGTTGCGGCGTCCGGACAGGTGCCGGTACGCCGCCGGCCCTTCGACCAGCGCCCCGACTTCGGGCAGGATTTCGGCGACCCGTTTCGGCACCGGCTTTCCGAGCACGGTGATCTCGCCGCTGGTGGCGTAGACCAGGCCGAGCAGCATCCGCACGAGCGTCGTCTTCCCCGACCCGTTGGGCCCGAGGAACCCGTACCGGTCGCCCTCCTCGACGTCGAGATCCACCGAGTCGACGGCGACCGTGCGGCCGTACCGCTTCGTCACTGCGCGGGTCTCGATCATCGGCCTCTCCTGGGCAGGGTGGTCAGGGCGCCGGCGGCGGCCTGCAAGACCGAGGGATCGACCAACCCGGCGAGCACGTACGCCCGGCGGGAGAACATCGGGCGTACCACGAGCAAGGACAGGGGCGGAATCGACTTCGCCACCGCGGTCCCCCGAGCGAGTTTGATGCTCGCTGCGCCGGCCTTCGTCGCCGCGTCCGCGGCCTGGGCGCCGACGTCTCCGGGTACGGCAGCCACCACGAACGACGAGAGCCCGGTGCCGTAGAGACCGACTCCCCTGATGCCGCCCAGTTCGGTCGTCCGCAGGTCCCGCCCGGCCAGCTGGGCAGGCAACGTCGCCTGGCCCAGCGCGCCGAGGGCCTTCGCGACGTCCGGGGCCGACGTGACGACGAACCCGCTACCCGGCACTGGGTTCGGCGCCTCGGCGGGAATGGTGGGCGTGGTCAGGTCGACCTCCTCGAAAGCGGTGGTGAGCACGGGCGAGGTTTGGCCGCGGGCGGACAGTTCGACCCGTAGCGGGAGCCCGGTCGCCGGGTCTGCCCAGATATCGACCGTGCCGACCGTGGTGTCCGGGTCGCGCGGGGTGAGCCGAACTCCGGCGGCCGCGATCCCGGCGATCCGGCGGCCGGGCAGCGCGGTGACCGGGTCGCCCGGAGCGTCGGCCAGTATTCGGCGGGCCAGGTCGGGCGGCAGCAGGTCTCCCGCCTGGGGGAGGCGGACCGGCGGGTCCCCGATGAGTTCGGTCAGCTGGTTCGCGGCGTAGTCCCAGGTGTACTCGGCGTCGGGCAGCCGGTAGACGTCGCGCTCGCTGCCGACGGTGAGGACGTCGACGCGGGACCGGTCCGGCGCGGTGTACCACGCGCGCATGCGGGTCGTGCCGTTGAACAGCGACGTGACGTCGCCGAGCTTCGGGAGGTCGGGCAGCCCCAGCGAGCCGGTGCTCTCGGCGTAACCCTGGTACGGCTGCGACGCCGAACGCGCAATCAGATCACGCAGGCGCGCCGGGTCCGCCGAGCCGCCGCCCGGGGCGAGTGCCGCGACGAGCGCAGGCACGGCGAGCAGGAGGGCGGTCACCATGCCGACCAACACCCATCTGCGCCGCTTGTCGCGTCGCACTACCGACACCGTCACCACCAATCTGCCCGCTGTCCCCTTTCTACGCCGCGCGACGGCGAACCGTGCCTGTCGAATTCTTACCGATCCAGAACGCATCACTAAGGTGAGTCCATGACCGGGAGTGAAGCGTGGGTGTTCGGGGGCGGCGGGGTGGCGGGCATCGCCTGGATCACCGGGATGCTGGCGGGGTTCGCCGACGCCGGGCGCGATACCGGCGGTGCCGGGCTCGTCGTCGGCACGTCCGCGGGGGCGGCCGTGGCCGCGCAGGTGACCAGCGGGCTGCCGATCGAAGAGCTCTACCAGCGGCAACACGATCCGGCCAAGCAGGCGACCGAGATCGTCGCCGTGCTCGACGTGGAAAACGTGGGCGCCGAATTCGCCGCTTTGCTCGACGGCGTGACGTCGCCCGAGGACGCGAGCCGTCGGTTGGGCTCGTTCGCGCTGAAGGCCGATACCGTGAGTGAAGCCGAACGACGTGCCGTCATCGAGTCCCGGCTACCGGTACACCAGTGGCCCGAGCAGCGGCTGCTGCTCGTGGCCGTAGACGCCGAATCCGGCGAACCCAGGCTGTTCGACCGAGACTCCGGCGCCGACCTGGTCGACGCTGTCGCCGCCAGCTGCGCCGTCCCCGGCGTCTGGCCGCCGGTCAGCATCCGCGGCAGGCGTTACGTGGACGGCGGCGTCCGCTCGGCCGACAACGCCGATCTCGCCGCCAGGTACGCCCGGGTGATCGTCCTGTCGCCCTTCGGCACGGCCGACCCGTTCCCGTGGACGGTCAAGCTCGCCGCTGTCGCCGAGGAACTGCGCGCCGGCGGTACGCGCGTCGACGTCTTCACCCCGGACGAGGCGTCGACGGGCGCGATCGGGACGAACCCCCTCGACCCGGACACCCGCACCCCCGCCGCCGAAGCCGGCCGCGCCCAGGGCCTCCGCGAGGCAGCCCGGCTGGAGTAGTGGCGTAGCGGACTACTTGGGGGCTCCTGAAGGCACTTTCGGCAAGGCAGAGACGCTGTGAAGGCCTAGTTGAGTGCGCCTTACGCCGTGAAGGGGGCCTTCACTAAAGCCGAACCCGCACCTCAACCGACCAACCACCGGACACCCTTATTATAAGTTCCAGGCATTGGCGTTCAACGCCACAAGGGTGGCCCCGAGGGGTCTGTGACGGCACCCAGCTCAGCCGCCGAACATCACCCGCCACTCCTCGATCGAGCGGGGGCGGTAGACGAAGTTGTTCTCGCGGACGTGCGAGAGCGACGCCGACGGGGCGGCCGAGTACTGGTGCCCCGGGTACACCACCGGGTCGCCCGGTAAGCCCGCAAGCGACTGGAGGCTCCGGTAGATCGCGTCGGCGTCGCCGCCGGGGAAGTCCGTGCGCCCGCAGCCTTCGAGGAACAGGGTGTCGCCCGAGACGAGCCTGCCGTCGACCAGGAAGCACTGGCTGCCGGGGGTGTGGCCCGGCGTGTGGAGCAGCCGGATTCCCATGGCGCCGACCTCGACGACGTCGTCGTGGTCGTGGCCCACCAGATCGGTCTCGGCCACCCCGGTCGTGCGGTGCACCCACTCGGTCTCGGCGCTGTTGACGTGCACCGGCACCGGTTGCAGCGCGAGCAGGTCGACGAGGCCGGGCAGCTCGAAACCCATCATCTCGCCGCCGACGTGGTCGGGATGATGATGGGTGACCAGCACTCCCGACAGCCGCATGTCGTCGCTCGCGAGCACGTCGAGGAGGTCACCGGCGGCGTAAGCCGGATCTACCACCACCGCGTCGCGCGTTTCCCGGTCGCCGATCAGGTAGGCGAAGTTGAGCATCTGGGTGGCGACCGGGTCCCCGACGGCGAAATCGCGGCCGGAGAGCAGTTGCCGGAAGTACAGCCGATCAGACATACGGACACCTTACGGAGGCCGACTTCGACCGACTCAGGTGAGCCTTTTGACAACCGTTGTGCCAGCGCTGCGCCGCACCCTGAGTCCGCGCATAATCGGCACTGCCCGCACCTCGCACGCTTGGCCGGAAAGAGGAATTCACGCGATGACGACCGTAGCCGACCAACTCATCGACGTGCTCATCGCCAGCGGCGTCCGCCGCATCTACGGCGTCGTCGGCGACAGCCTCAACCCGGTCGTCGACGCGATCCGCCGCACCGGCGGGTCCGCCAAGGGCGGCATCGACTGGGTCCACGTCCGCAACGAGGAGGCCGGAGCCTTCGCCGCCGCGGCCGAAGCGCAGCTGACCGGCACCCTCGCCGTCTGCGCGGGAAGCTGTGGCCCCGGCAACCTGCACCTGCTGCAGGGCGTCTACGACGCGCATCGCTCGGGCGCACCGGTGCTGGCCATCGCCTCGCACATCCCGTCCGCGCAAATCGGCACCGGCTTCTTCCAGGAAACCCACCCGGAACGCCTGTTTCAGGAGTGTTCGCACTACTGCGAGCTGATCAGCGAGCCCGCCCAGATGCCGAGGCTCGCCCGGATCGCCGTGCAGAACGCCGTCGGCAGGCGCGGAGCGGCGGTGCTGGTACTGCCCGGCGACGTGGCACAGCAGAGCGCGGTCCACAAGACCTCCGCGAGCGGCGTGCTCGGCACCCCGCCGGCGATCGTGCCCGCGTCGCAGGATGTCGACGCGCTCATCGAACGGATCGAACGCGCCGAGAAGATCATGATCATGGCCGGCGCCGGCTGCCGGGACGCGCATGACGACGTCATGAGCCTCGCCCGGAAAGTCGGCGCACCGGTCGGACATTCCTTGCGCGGCAAGGAGTTCATCCAGTACGACAACCCGTTCGACGTCGGGATGAGCGGGCTGCTCGGTTACGGCGCCTGCTACGAAGCCATGCACGCCGCAGACCTCGTACTGCTACTGGGCACCGACTTTCCGTACGACAACTTCCTGCCGCAGGCCAACACCGTGCAGGTCGACGTCGACCCGGCCCGGATCGGGCGGCGCAGCGCGCTCGAATTCGGCGTGCTCGGCGACGTCGGCGCCACCATCAACGCCGTACTCCCCCGGCTGCGCCAACGCGAAGACCAGCCGTTCCTGCGGGACATGCTGCACCGGCACGAACGCGGCCTGCAGAAAGTCGTCGACGCCTACACGCGGGACGTCAAGGCCGTCTCCCCGATCCACCCCGAGTACGTCGCCAGCGTTCTCGACGAGGAAGCCGCCGAAGACACCGTGTTCACGGTGGACACCGGGATGTGCAACGTCTGGGCCGCGCGTTACCTCACCCCGAACGGCCGGCGCCGCGTGATCGGGTCGTTCGTCCACGGCAGCATGGCCAACGCGCTGCCGCACGCGATCGGGGCACAGGCCTCACATCCCGGACGCCAGGTGGTCTCGATGTCGGGCGACGGCGGGCTGGCCATGCTGATGGGTGAGCTGCTCACCCTCAAGACCCACAACCTGCCGGTGAAGGTGCTGGTGTTCAACAACTCCTCGCTCGGCATGGTGAAACTGGAGATGCTGGTCGACGGGCTGCCGGAGTTCGGCACGGACCACGACCACGTCGACTTCGCCGCGATCGCGCGCGGCGCGGGCATCCACGCCCGGCGCGTCGAGGACCCGAGCGCCGTGCGCGACGCGGTCAAGGACTTCCTCGCCCACGACGGACCCGCGCTGCTCGACGTCGTCACCGACCCGAACGCGATGTCGATCCCGCCGAACATCACCGCCGCCCAAGTGAAGGGCTTCGCGCTCGCGGCGAGCAAGACCGTGCTCAGCGGCGGCGTAGGCAAGATGCTGCAGTTGGCGAAGTCCAACCTACGCAACGTCCCCCGGCCCTGATTCGGCCCTTCGGCCGGATGTGCGGGTCGTTGCCACCGCAACTCGCCGTCGAGTTGCGAAACGGACATCCGCCGGAATCCGACGCCACGAGCACGTGCAGCGCTCCCAAGCAGGCACTTTGGTGCAAAGGTGCCCCTGGTGTCGTACCCGTGAGTGCTGGTTGTCCGTGGCGGGTGCGAAGGCCGGCCGAGTCGTGTCGGTGTTCGGCGGAAGCCGGTGTCCGGAGCTGGGCGTGGGACTCGCCGGTCTGAGTGTGGGACTCGCCCTGAGCGAACGTGGGCCCCGGCGAGTCCCACGTTCAGGCCGATGAGTCCCACGTTCACTGACGGCCGACCACGCTGACCTCGAGAACCTCATCAGCCACACCGACACCACCCAGCCAACCCAACCGGCCTTCAGATCCGTTTCCCCGCACCCGGCCGCCCAAGAACCACAAGAGTGCCCGTTCGGGGTCGGGGCGGCGGGCGATCGGGGGACGAACGGGGCGATTAGGGTTGCGGCATGTGGTGGGGATTGCTTTGTGCGCTGCTCGCGGCGGCCGCTTACGGCGTTTCGTCGGTGATGCAGGCCATCGCGGCGCGGTCGGCCAGCGACGACTCCTACGGCGTCGACCCTCGCCTGCTGCTGCGGATACTGGGCCAATGGCACTACATCGTCGGGCTGGTGCTGGACGTCCTGGGGTTCGCCGCCCAGATCGTCGCGTTGCGGGTGCTGCCGCTGTTCGTGGTGCAGTCCGCGCTCGCGGCGAGTCTCGCCGTGACGGCGCTCTTCACGCTGACGCTGGGCATCAGGCTCGGCCGCCGCGAGTGGGGCGCGATCGCCGTGGTGGTCGCCGGGCTCGCGCTGCTCGGGACGTCGGCGGAGAGCGAGGGCTCCAAACCGGTCGGCACCACGTTCCACCTGGTGCTCATCGGCGCGGTCCTGGTGCTCTGCGCGGCCGGGGTGGCTGCGGGCAAGGCGTCGCCCAGGATCCGCACCCCCGCGCTCGGGCTGGTCGCCGGCCTGAGCTTCGGCCTGGTCGCGATCGCCGGGCGGATCATCCCCAGCCTCGCCCCGCTCGATCTCCTGCGCGACCCGGCGTTCTACACCGTCGCGGTCGCCGGCGTGGCGGCGATGCTGTTCTACGCCTCGGCGCTGCAACGCGGCAGCGTGACGACGGCGACCGCGATGATGGTCATCGGCGAGACGGTGTTCCCCGCACTGGTCGGGATCATCGTGCTCGGCGACCGGACGAAACCCGGCTTCGCCCTCGTGGCGGCCGCCGGGTTCGCCCTCGCGGTGGCCGCGGCATTGGCGCTCGCCCGGTTCGGCGAGCTGAAACCGGCCAAGACCCAAGAGCCGGTCAGCGAGACCGACGTCCACTGACGGCGAATGCCGGCTCCTCCTCGACATCGACGGCCTGCCGCTCGACGATCGAGTCGAGGATCTCGCCCACGCGCACGGCGGTGTTCGACAGCAGCGACGACGTGATCCCGTGGCTGTGCTCGGTCCCGCCCTGGAGGTAGATCCCGCCGCGCAGACCGGGCGCCGTGCGCAGCCGGTAGTCCCGCTCGACGCGCAAGCGGCCGTTCTCGTCGCGCTCGCAGAACGGTGAGAGCTCGCCAAGCAGCGGCAAGGCGTCTGCGGAGGAATAGCCCGTCGCGTAGACGACGATGTCGGCGTCGAGCACGGTCCGCTCGCCGTCGACGAACGACTCGACCGTCATGCGCACACCATCCGCGCTCTCGGCGACGTCGACCGGGCGGGACATGTTGAGCAGCCGGAGCCGACGCCGACCCAGCACCTTTTCGCGGTAGATGCGGCGGTACAGGTCGTCGATCAGTTCGATGTCGACAGCCGAGTAGTTCGTGTTGCCGTGGTAGCGCATCAAGCGCTGCTTGAACTCCTCCGGCGCGTCGTAGAAGTGGTCCACGGCCTCGGGATCGAAGATGCGGTTGGCGAACGCGCTGTCGTCGGACGGGCTGTAGCCGTAGCGGGAGAAGACCCCGCACACCTCGGCCTCGCCGAACCGGTCGTGCAGCAACGCCGTCACCTCGGCCGCGCTCTGCCCGGCACCGACGACGACGAACCGCTGTGGCTCGCTGTCCTTCAGGCCCTCGATGCGGTGGAGCAGCTTGCTGTTGTGCCAGATCCGGTCGCTCTCGATGACGCCGTCGGGCAGGTTCGGCCGCAGACCAGTGCCCACGACGAGGTTGCGCGCGCGCAGCACGATGTCCTCACCGGCGCCGCCGCTCACCCGGACGTCGAAGTACACGACCACGCCGTCGACGACGACCGGGGTCACCGCCGAAACCTCGGACGAGTACGACACGAGGTCGTCGACCTTCGCGGCCGCCCACTCGAAGTAGTCGTGGAACTCCACCCGCAGCGGGAACAGGTTCTTGTGGTTGATGAAGTCGACCAGCCGGTCCTTGCTCTGCAGATAGGCCAGGAAGCTGAACGAGCTCGTCGGATTCCGCATGGTGACCAGGTCCTTGAGGAAGGACACCTGCATGGTCGCGGTCTCGATGAGCATCCCCCGGTGCCAGCCGAACGCTGGCTGCTTCTCCAGGAAATGCGCCGTCACCGGCTCGCCCGCGGCCGCGTTGTGTTCGGTCAGCGCGATCGCCAACGCGAGGTTGGACGGCCCGAAACCCACCCCCACCACGTCGTAGAGCGGAATCTGATCACCGGGAACAGCTTGTGGCATAGGAATCCCATCTCGCGCGGCCAGGCCGCGTGCTCGGCACGTCGACCCACATCAAAGGAAACCCTAACCTAAGTTAGGCAACCCTCATCTAGTACATCCGAGGGTGATGTTCGTCCCGCCGCAACTCCTTGAGTTATTAGGCTAGCCTTGCTTCACTTGCACGGCTCGGCACCACCGGGCAGATCCATCCTGAGGAGGGGGGCCCATGCGGGTCGCGATGTTCGGATACCAGACCTGGGGCCACCGGACGCTGCAGGCGCTGATCGAGTCCGATCACGAGGTCATGCTGGTGGTGACCCATCCCCAGAGCGAGCACGCCTACGAGAAGATCTGGTCGGATTCCGTTGCCGACCTGGCCGAATCCCACGGTATCGAGGTCCTGCTGCGCAACCGGCCCGAGGACGAGGAGCTCCTCGCCAAGCTGGCCGCCGCCGACCTCGACATCATCGTCGCCAACAACTGGCGCACCTGGCTGCCGCCGGAGATCTTCTCCATGCCACGGCACGGCACGCTCAACGTGCACGACTCGCTGCTCCCGGCGTACGCGGGTTTCTCGCCGCTGATCTGGGCACTGATCAACGGCGAGTCCGAGGTCGGCGTCACCGCCCACATGATGGACGGCGAGCTCGACGCCGGCGACGTCGTCCTGCAGCGCAAGGTGGCCGTCGGCCCGCGCGACACGACCACGGACCTGTTCCACAAGACCGTCGACCTGATCGGTCCGATCGTGACCGAGGGCCTGGACCTGATCGCGTCGGGCAAGACCGACTGGGTCCACCAGGACCGGAGCAAGGCGAGCTTCTTCCACAAGCGCGCGCTCGAGGACAGCCGCATCGACTGGACCTGGCCCGCCGAGGACATCGACCGGCTCATTCGCGCCCAGTCCGACCCATACCCCAACGCGTTCACCTTCCGGAAGGGCGAGCGGGTCCGGATCGTCGCGGCGTCGGTTTCGCGGGGCCACTACGGCGGCACGCCCGGACGCGTGTTCATCCGCGAGGGCAAGGGCGTCGTGATCGTCGCCGGCGCGGACGCCCGCCGCGGCCGGAGCCGCGGACTGGTGATCGAGCGCGTCCGCTCCGAGGACGGCACCGAGCACGACGCCGCCGAGTTCTTCCCGACCATGGGCGGCTATCTCACCAGGCACCCGTAAAACCGAATACCGCGCAAGTCCCGTGAAAGGTGTTTTCATGTTCCGCAGGCTCCGGCTCCCCGGCCGAGGTTCCCGCTCCCTGCTCGCCGGACTCACCGCCGGCGCGCTGTGCCTAGGCCTGGTCGCCTGCGGCAGTGTGCAAGACGCGTCGACGCAGAGTTCGCCGACCTCCGCCGCGCCGGCGCCGTCCGCGTTCCCCGTGACGATCACGCACACGTTCGGCTCCACGACGATCCCGAAGGCCCCCGAGCGGGTCGTGGTCGTCGGGAACTCCACGGACGACCTCGACGCCGTGATCGCGCTGGGCGTCACCCCGATCGCCTATTTCGCGAAGTCGTACAGCGGCACCGACGGCGTCCCGCCTTGGCTCACGGGCAAGCTGGACCCGGCGAAGACGAAGATCGTCAACGCGACCAGCGGGGTCAACGCCGAGCAGGTCGGCGCGTTGACACCCGACCTGATCCTGGCCACCGCGAGCTTCGGGCTCGACCAGGAATACGCGACGCTGTCGAAAGTCGCCCCGACCGTCGGGTACGAGAACGAATGGGGCGGCCAGACCTGGCAGCAGCATCTTCAGGTGGTCGGAAAAGCGTTGGGCAAAACCGCCGAAGCCGACAAACTGGCCACGGAAACCCAGACGAAGATCGACCAGGCCAAAACCGGCAATGCGGCCATCGCGGGCAAGACGTTCACCGCGTCGGTCGGCAACACTCCCGGCAAGATCTTCACCCTGATCTCGGAAAAGGACTTCGCGGTCAAACAGATCGAAGAAATCGGACTGAAACTCAGCCCGGGTGTCGCCTCGATCGGCAAGGACACCGCGGCCAGTCCGACCGGCGCGCTGAGCCCGGAGCAGTACGACAAGCTCTCGGCCGACCTGGTGATCATCGCCTTCACCACGCCCGACCTCCAGCGGGCCTTCGAGTCCAACCAGCTGGTCAAGAACCTGCCGGCGGTCAAGGACGGCCACTACCTGGTGGTCGACTTCGACACCATCGCCCAGCTCCGCGCACCTTCGGTGCTCGGCATCCCGTGGGCGCTGGACAAGCTGACCCCGGGGCTCAAAAAGCTCGCGTAGTTCCTCCGGCGCAAAGCAACGGCCCCTCTCCGGCGACACGCGGAGAGGGGCCGCCCTACGAACGACAAAGCGTAACCGGGTGTGGATGGTCGCCGAATCGGCCGAAGGCGTGGAGACCGAGCGGCGGGTGCTGACTCTCACCAGCGACCGGACGGCCAGAATGGTGTGGATCGCCCAACCCGCCGGAAACTCGGTGGACACCTCGCTCGTGCTCGGCAACCATGCGGTCAGTGACCTACGAAACGCAGTACGTCGAACTTTCGGGCGCGGCGATGTCCGCTTTGCTCGATGGCGACCTCCCTGCCGCGAGCGCAGTGGCCGGGGTCGCGCTCACCGAGTACTTCGTCACCGACAAAGCGAAGTGGCTGTGGAAGATGCGGCTCGAACAGATCGCCGAAGACCCCGCCGACGCCCGCTGGCTGGCACGCCACGCCCTCATCGGGACGGAGGGCCCCGTTGTCGGGCACTGCGGGTTCCACGGACCGCCGGACGACGACGGAATCGTCGAGATCGGCTACTCCGTCATGCCGGAATTCCGCCGCCGGGGCTACGCCCGCGCGATGCTGACCGAACTCCTGCGCCGAGCCGCCGCCGAACCCGACGTCAAAACCGTCCGGGCGACCATCAGCCCCGACAACGCCGCCTCCCTGGCGACAATCGCCGGTTTCGGCTTCATCGAGGTCGGCGAGCAGTGGGACGACGAAGACGGCCTGGAAACCATCTACGAGGTCGGGGTTCCCAGCCGCTGACTGGCCCATTCCATTCGCAACTCGCCGTCGACTTGCGATCGTTGCGGACCTCAACAACCGCAACTCGCCGTCGACTTGCGGTCTATTCGAAACTAAGAGACCGCTAAGGAGGCGTGGTGGGACGCGTGCCCTCGGTGGCCTCAGGATTCTTGGAGTTCGGAATCCAGTTCTTCGGCGGACAGGGCGTCGATCTCCAGATAGATCTCCGCGACCTGGTCGAAACGGCCGGGGACGGTTTCCTCGGCCGACAGGCGCTGAGCCATGCCGCCGACGGTCAGCGTCGAGAACAGCGTCCGCACCGACACTTCCGCGGTGTCCAGGGCTTCGCGCAGCCGGCCGACGATCATGGTCGCCAGCACGGAATCCCCGCCCAGCCCGAAAAACGGGTCGTCGAGCCCCACGCGGTCAACTTCGAGGACGTCGGCCCACACCTTGGCGACGACCTGTTCGAGCGCGCTGACCGGCGCCGCGTATGAGTCGGACTCCTCCGACGCCCAGGCAGACGCGACCGCGCGGCGGTCGACCTTGCCGTTGGCGGTCAACGGGACGTCGTCGAGCACGACGATCCGCGACGGAACCATGTGCGGCGGCAGTTGCGTCCGGATCCACTCGCGGACCTGCTCCCCATCCACGTCGCCGGCAATAGCGGCGACAAGCTGGTTGCCGGACACGCCCGCCACCCCGCGACGCACACCCGGATGCTCCGCCAGCGCCGCCTCGACCTCGCCGAGCTCGATCCGCACCCCGCGCACCTTCACCTGATGGTCGCGGCGGCCGAGGAACTCCAGCGTCCCGTCCGGCCAGTAGCGCGCGAGGTCACCGGTGCGGTACCAACGCGTGCTGCCCCGCTCGACGAACCGGTCGGCGGTGCGGTCGGGATCGCCGCGATAACCGCGCGCGACGCCGTCGCCGCCGAGCCACAGTTCGCCACTGACCCAGTCCGGGCAGTCGCGGCCGTGAACATCGACGACGCGGCACACCACGTTCCGCAACGGCGTCCCGTACGGCACCGAGCGCCAGTTCGACGGCACCGAACGGACCTCACACACCGTCGAGTGGATGGCCGTTTCGGTCGTCCCGCCGAGCCCCGCGAACCGGCACCCGGGCGCCTGCGCGACTACCCGGTCCGGCAGGTCCGTCCCGACCAGGTCGCCACCGAGCAGTACCGTCCGCAGCCCGGCCAGCTCACCCGGGCGCGCCGCGGTGAGCAGCATGTCCAGCAGCGCGGGCACGCAGTTCACCAGCGTCACACCCCGAGCCGCGACCAGTTCGGCCCACTGACGCGCGTCGCGTTTGTCCTCCTCACCGACCAGAACCACAGCGCCACCGGCGGACAGGAGTCCGAACAGGTCGAACACCGACAGGTCGAAGTCCAAAGCGGACACTCCGAGACACCGGTCGTCCGGGGAGACGGCGAACCGCTCGTTCAGATCGTCGATGGTGTTCATCGCCGCCCGGTGCGGCACTTCGACCCCCTTGGGCTCTCCGGTGGACCCGGAGGTGAACAGCACGTAAGCGATGTCCTCCTCCCCCACCCGCACCGGAGCCGCCAAGGCCGAGGACTCGACCGCGTCCGAAATGGACACAGTCTCGACGCCGTCGATAGCCGTACCATCAGTGAGCGCGATCCGGAACCCGGCAATGCGGCGGATGCGATCCCGGCGGGCCGAAGGCTGGTCGACACCGATGGGCACGTAAGCAGCGCCGGCCGCCAGCACGCCAAGCACCGCCGCGACCTGGCCCGGCCCCTTCGGCAGACTGACTGCGACGGTGTCGTCGGGTGCTACTCCCTTATCCCGCAACGTCTTGGCGATACGCAACGCACGGTCGGCGAGCTCGCCATAGGACAGTTCGCCGTCGGCACCCCACAAAACAGCCGGGGCCTCGGGTACACGCTCCGCAAAGGCGAAGAACCCGTCCTGAAGTAACCGTCCACTGCGCACACCCGCCGTCGCGTTGGCCTTCGTCCGAACCTCAGCTTGCGCGGTCGGCAGCTCGGCGGCCACGGGCAGATCCCAGACGCTGTCGTCCTGACCGAGCCGGGTGACGAGGGTATGGAACGCGGCGAACATCTCGTCGACCATCCCTGGCGGAAACGCGTTTTCCCGCACGTCCCAGTTGATCAGCAGCCCGTTGTCGACCTCGGTCACCTGTGCGTCCAGCAGCACCTGCGGGCCCTGCGAGATGATCCACACCGGCTCGCCGAAGTTCGCGCGGACATCCGCGCCGAACAGCTCGCCGAGGTTGAGCGCGCTGGTGAACACGACCGGAGCCAGCACCTGCTCCGCCTGATGCCGGGACAGATCCCGCAGCACCTCGACTCCGGAGTACTCCGCGTGTTCGGCATCCGCGTGCATCCGGTCCTGCAGCGACCGCGCGTGATCCACAAAGGACCCGGGTGCGGACAGGTCGACGTCGAGCAGTACCGATCCGGTGAAGTCGCCGACGAGCTTGCCGACGTCCGCGTGGGTGCTCTCGCGGTCGAACATGGGCAGGTTCAGCAGGAACCGCGGCTGCGCACTCCACGCGGCGAGGGTCTCGGCGAACGCCGACGCGACAGCCATTGCCGGCGTCAGCCCGTGCCGATGCGCCCGCGCGGCCAGGCTCTTCTTCCCGTCCGGCGCCAGCCACTGATGCCGGCGCGTGACCAGCGTCGAGCCGGCCGAGTCGAGTGCCAGCGGCAGGTCGGGCGCGCTCGGCAGCTCAGGAATCCGCTGCTGCCAGTACTCGCGAGCCGTCTCGCGGCTCTGCTTGCGCGCCGGCTCGCGCTCGGCCAGGTAACGCGGGTAGCTGTACGCGATCGCTTCCGGGATTCGGTCACCGGAATAGAACGCAGCCAGGTCCGAAAGCAGCACCCGGTAGCTCAGCGCGTCGGCGGCGAGCATGTCGACATCTACGTGCAACCGGGTGCGCCCCTCCGCCAGTAACGAAAGCTGCACGCGGAAGACTTCGCCCGCGGCGACGTCGAGCCGCGCGTGAGACGCAGACTGCCGGATCGCTTCGAGCGCGTCCTCAGCGTCAGCACGGTCCTGGAGATCGTTGACCACCACGGCAGGCTGCAGCCGCCGCGCGAGGATCCGCTGCCTGCCATCGTCTCCGAACGCGGCGCGCAGCATCCCGTGCCGCTCCACAAGAGCTTCGACCGCGCGCTCGAGCCGGTCCGCGTCGACGTCGCGGCCGTCGAACTCGACGTAGAGGTGCGCCGCCACGGACCCGAGCGCGGTCTCTTCGTCCCGCCCGATCCAGTACGCGTGCTGCATCAGCGCCAGCCCGAACGGCGCGTCCTCGTCGACCACCGAAGCGGGCGCCCGGGGTTCCGCGACGGGTTCACCGAGCTGAGCGGTGAGCAGTTCGCGCCACTCTCCGAGCGTCGGTCGCCTGGCCAACTGGGCGAACCCGATCTTGACCCCGCGACGCCGCCACTGGTTCGCGACCCGCATCAGCTGAATCGAGTCCAGGCCCCATTCGATGAGGCTGTCGCTGTCGGTCAACGCCTCGGCCTCGGTCCCAAGCAGTGCGGTGACCTCGCTCAGGAGTTCGTCGGCTGTCGGCTTTTCGCTCACCACGTGCGCTGCTCCAAATCGTCCTCGAACTCGTCCAGGTCTTCCTGTGTGACCGAGACCAGCGACAGGTCCGACGGCGTGTAGCCGCCCGACCCGGTCTCCGTCACGTGTCTCGCAATGCCTTCCAGCGCGCGACGCAGCAACACGATCAAGTCGTCCACGTCGTCCACGGAGGACAGTCCGATGTGGAGTTCCTTCCCGATGACCGTGGCGTTGATCTCCAGTCCGAAGTGGACCTTCCGGTCACCACGTGGCGGTACCCGCAGCATCGGCGCCTCCGGGGCGAACGACCACGGCACCGACTCGCCGGTCCGCACCCGGCCCAGGTAGTTGACGACGATGCCCGGTTCGCCGAGCCCGTCAAGTCCGTCGGTGAGATGCCGCAACACCCCGTATCCGAGCCCGTGATCCGGCAGGGCGCGCAGCGTTTCCTTGGTGCGCTTGACGAAGTCACCCGCTGACTCCGCGCCGGCGAAAAGACCGGCGGCCTCGGCCGTCGACACCGCGAGCCGAACGGGGTAGAGGGTGGTGAACCAGCCGACGGTCGAGGACAGGTCCGTCCCCTCCGCAAGCTGCTCCTCACGGCCATGTCCCTCGACTGCGACTACCACGTCCCCGCCGGGCAGCCCGCGGTCCCGCCGCCAGGTCGCAAGTGCGGCGGCCAGGCCGCTGAGCAGGACCTCGTGCACGCCTGACTGAAAGACCCCGGTCAGCAGTGGCGCGGTGTCCGCCGCGCTCAACACCAACTCCCTCTCGCGCACGTCGGACGCGGTCGCCTCACCGGGTTCGAACACCCGCTGGGCACCGTCGAGCACGCCGCGCCACAGCTCGACCTCGCCGAGCCTGCGCTCCGGTTCTTCGGCAAGTGCCGCGCCCCAGCCTCGGAACGACGTGCCGCTGCGGGCGAGCGCCGGGTTCCGGCCGGCGGCCACCTGGCTCCACGCTCGCGCTAGGTCGTCGGTCAGGATCCGCCAGGACACGCCGTCGACGACCAGGTGATGGGCGACGATCAGTACCCGGCCGGGCCGCAGCCGGACGACGTCGACCATGCGGCCGGCACCGGGTGACAGTCGGTCCCGGGAGGCGGCCACTTCCGCGTCCACATCGTTCCCGCGCGCGGCATTGATCACGTCGCGCGCGTCCACCGAACCCGGTGCGGGCACGACCAATCCGCCGACGACGTCGTCCCAGCGCGATCGCAGCACGTCGTGGCGGTCAAGAATGGACTGCAGGACGCTGACCAACTCAGCGTCGGTGAGTCCGTCAGGTTCGACGAGCAAGGCAGCTTGGCTCAAACCGCCGAATCCACCGTCTTCGCCGGTGGCCCAGCACATGATCGGAGTCGGGGCGATCCGGCCCAGCGCCAGCTCGACCGGCTCGGCGCCGGATTCCGCCAGCTCCGCCGCCACGGCCGCGAGCGCTGCCGGCGTGCGGTGTTCGAATACCTGACGCGGACTCAACACCAACCCGGCTTTGCGGGCGAGGCTGACGAGCTGAACCGACACGATACTGTCTCCGCCCAGCTCGAAGAAGCTGTCATCGACACCGATCTCGGCCAGCCGCAACGTGTCAGCGAACAGTCCACACAGGAGCGACTCGCGTTCGGTGCGCGGTCGGGCTGAACCCGTGAGCCCGGCGAAATCAGGCTCCGGCAACGCACGGCGATCCACCTTGCCGCTCGGTGTCAGGGGGACGTCGTCGAGCACGACGATCGCGGCGGGCACCATGTACTCGGGCAGTGTGGATGTCAGCTCACGGCGCAACGAAAGCGGATCGAGGACGGAATCGGGCGTGGCCACGGCGTAGGCGACGAGGCGCTGCTCGGCAGGCTGCGCGACGACCACGGCTCGGCCCACTCCGGTGAGCCGCTCGACCGCGGATTCGATCTCGCCGAGTTCCACCCGGAAGCCGCGGATCTTGACCTGGTCGTCGCCCCGGCCGAGAAACTCGAGCGCACCGGCATGGTTCCAGCGGACGACGTCCCCGGTCCGGTACAACCGGCCGCCACCAAAGGAGTCAGCACAGAACGGGTCGGCGACGAACCGCGACGCGGTCAGCCCGGCCCGGCCCAGGTAACCCCGGGCCAGCTGCACGCCGCCGAGGTAGAGCTCGCCCGCGACCCCGGGCGCGACCGGCCGCAAGTACCTGTCCAGTACGTACACCCGGGTGTTCCACACGGGACGTCCGATCGGAACAGAGCCTTCGCCGAAGTCGCCCGCGGCAGCCCACGACGTCACGTCGACCGAAGCCTCAGTCGGGCCGTACAAGTTGTGCACTCCGGTACCGAGAGCCTCAGCCGCCTGCCGCGCCAAGCCCGACGGCAGAGCTTCCCCGCTGCACAGCACGCTGCGGAGCGTTGGCAACCGGCCGACGCCTTCGCGCCCGACGAACGCCCGAAGCATTGACGGGACGAAGTGGACAGTCGTGACGCGTGCCGCCTCGATGACCTCGTCCAAGTACTCCGGGTCCCGGTGTCCGCCTGGTTTGGCCATCACCAGTCCCGCGCCGGTGGTCAACGGCCAGAAGAACTCCCACACCGACACGTCGAAACTCGACGGTGTCTTCTGGAGCACGCGATCGTCGCCGGTCAGGCCGTATTCCGCCTGCATCCACCGGATCCGGTTGACGATCCCCGAATGCGGCACGACCACGCCCTTGGGGCGGCCGGTCGAACCCGAGGTGTAGATGACGTACGCCGGGTTTGCCGAGGTGACGCTGGACGGCTGGTTGTCGTCCAGCTGGTCAGCGAGGGATTCGCCGAGCACCAAGGTGGGCGCGCCCAGTCCACTTGGACCGTCCGTAGTGGTCACGACCAGCACCGGAGCGGCGTCGGCAACCATGAACTCGAGCCGCTCCAGCGGGTAGTCGACGTCGAGCGGCAAGTACGCGCCGCCTGCCTTGAGGATCGCCAGCAGGGTGACGACCAGGTCGATCGAACGTGGCACGGCGACCGCGACCACACGCTCGGGGCCGACGCCCTTGGCGCGCAGTAGGCCGGCGAGCCGGTTCGCACGCCGGTTGAGCTCGCCGTAACTGACCTCGTCACCTTCGAAGAGAACCGCGGTGGCGTCCGGGGTGCGGACGATCTGCGCCTCGACCAGGTCGACCAGCGTCTCGTCGGTCGTCGGCCGGTCCGTGTCGTTGCGACCGACCAGCAGCGAACTGCGCTCCAACGGAGTCAGCACTGTCGTCCGGGACAGTGGAAGGTCCGGCCGCGCGGCCCAGGTTTCGATGAGTCGGACGAGCCGGGTAGCAAAACCCTCCACAGTGGACTTGTCAAACAGGTCGCGGCTGTAGACGAGCCAGCCGTCAATGCCGTCCGAGTCGTCGTACTCGAAGAGGTGGAACGAAAGATCCAGCCGCGCGGCGTAGAAGTCGATTCGTTCCTCTCGGAGCGACGCGGTTCCGAAGGGCGCCGCCGATCGGGAGACCTGCTGGTAGGCGAGCATGACCTGGACGAGCGGGTGCTTGGCCAGTGAGCGTATCGGGTTCAGCGCCTCGACCAGCCGCTCGAACGGCAGGTCCTGGTGGCCATACGCGTCCAAATCGGTCTCGCGGACGCGGTCGAGCAGCCGGCGGAATGTCGGATCCCCGCTGAGGTCGTTGCGCAGGACCAGTGTGTTCACGAAGAACCCGACCAGTCCGTCGAGCGCGGGGTCCGATCGGCCGGCGACGGGCGTACCGAGCGGGATGTCCTCACCCGCGCCGAGGTGGTTGAGCAATGCCGCAACGGTGGCCTGCAGGGTCATGAACACCGTCGCGCCGGCAGCCCTCGCCAGCGTCCGTAGCGCATCTTGGGTTTCGGGTGAAAGAGTGAATTTCACCGCGTCGCCGGAGAAACTTGGCTTCGATGGACGCTGCCTGTCCACCGGTAGCGTGAGCTCATCGGGCAGCTCGGACAGCGCTGTCGACCAGAACTCCTGCTGTTCGGCGGCGAGACTGCGTGAGTCAGCCTGCTCGCCGAGCAGTTCACGCTGCCATAGCGAGTAGTCCGCATATTGCACGGGCAGGGGTGTCCAATCGGGACGCCTGCCGTTCAGCCGGGCCGCGTACGCCGTCGAAAGGTCGGCCACCAACCGCTCCCCCGACCAGCCGTCGCCCGCGATGTGATGAGTCAGCAGCGACAACACGCACGAGCCGGTGTCGACCGTGAACAACTTGACCGACAATGGCGGCTCACTGTCCAAGGCGAACGCGTGGCGGGCCGCATCACGCAGTTGGCCCACCAGTGAGTCCTCGGACAAACACACCTCGGTGAGTCCGGGCGCACGGTTGAGTACCTGCTGGAACGGCCTGCCTTCGAACTCCGGATAGATCGTCCTCAGCACGTCGTGCCTGGCGACGACGTCACCGAGCGCCGCACGCAGCGCGCCGACGTCCAACGGCCCGTCGAGGCGCAAGGCGAACGGGACGTTGTACGTCGGGCTCGGGCCTTCCATCCGGTAGAGGAACCAGAGCCGTTGCTGTGCGAAGGAAAGCGGCAGCCGTCGCGGACGTGCCATCGGGACCAATGCCGGGCGGCGACGGCCTCCCCCGCTCAGTGCGGCGGCGATCCTGGCCGGGGTCGCCGCATCGAACACCGCGCGCAGCTGCAGTTCCACGCCGAGTTCGGCGCGGATACGGCCGGCCAGGCGCATAGCCATGATCGAATGCCCGCCGAGCGCGAAGAAGTCTTCGTCGACGCCTACTCTCGGCACGCCGAGCAGTTCGGCGAACAGGCCACACAGGACTTCCTCTTCACGGGACGACGGTTCCCCGCTGTCGGCGGATCCACCGAAGTCCGGTTCAGGCAGGGCTCGGCGGTCCAATTTGCCGCTCGGGGTCAGCGGCAGCTCGGCGAGGACCGTGATCACCGAAGGGATCAGGTGGTCCGGCAGTGTCGCAGCGAGTTGCCGGCGCACCAGAACGGGATCGAGACCGGTCTTCCCGATGACGTATCCGACCAGCTGTTGCTGTAGTTCCCGGGCGACTACGGCCGCGGCCGTGACGTTGTCGAGCGCGATCAGCGCGGCCTCGACCTCACCCAACTCCACGCGGAAGCCGCGGATCTTGACCTGTCCGTCGTCCCGGCCGAGGAACTCGAGTACCCCGTCTCCACGCCAGCGGACCAGGTCACCGGTGCGATAGAGCACGCCGCAGCCGAAGGGATCGGCGACAAACCTCGACGCGGTCAAGCCTGGCCGGTTCAGGTAGCCACGTGCCAACTGCGGCCCCGCGAGGTACAGCTCACCGGGGACACCGACCGGCACCGGACGCAGGAAGCCGTCCAGCACGTACACCCGGGTGTTCCACACCGGACGTCCGATCGGGACGGAACCGGCAGGCGAATCAACGCCCTCAACGGCAGGCCACGACGTCACGTCGACCGACGCCTCGGTCGGGCCATAGAGGTTGTGCACCTCCGCGCCGAGGACAGCCTGCGCGCGGCGCGCAAGATCCGACGGCAAGGCCTCGCCGCTGCACAACACCCGCCGCAAGGAGGAATTCCCCCGAACGTCGTCCCGCTCGACGAAGGCCCGCAGCATCGACGGGACAAAGTGGATGGTGGTGACTCGTTCGGTTTCGATCAACGCGGCCAGGTAGGACGGGTCGCGGTGACCGTCCGGCTTCGCGAGCACCAGCCCGGCGCCGGTGATCAGCGGCCAGAAGAACTCCCACACCGACACGTCGAAACTCGACGGTGTCTTCTGGAGCACTCGGTCATCGCTGGTCAGGCCGTACTCGGCCTGCATCCAGCGAAGCCGGTTGACGATCCCCGAATGCGGTACCACCACGCCCTTCGGACGGCCCGTCGAACCCGAGGTGTAGATCACGTAGGCCGGGTTCGCCGGTACGGGATTCACGAGTGCGCCGGACTCGACGGGCAGCGGCTCGTCCACGAACAACAGCGGAGTATCTACATCGGACAACGCGGCAGGGGTCCCAGCTTCGGTCATGACGACGACAGGAGCCGCATCGGCGATCATGAACGCGAGCCGTTCGGCCGGATAGGACGGGTCCAATGGCAGGTACGCGGCTCCAGTCTTCAGCACAGCGACGAGAGCGACCACAAGTTCGATGCCCCGGTTGAGCGCGACGCCGACGATCGACTCCGGACCTGCGCCGCGTGCGGCAAGGACGCCTGCCAGGACCCACGCGCGCCGGTCGAGTTCACCGTAGGTAAGCCGCCGGCCTTCGAACGACACCGCGACCGCATCGGGTGTGCGCACGACCTGGTCGTCCATCATGGACACCAAGGTCGCCTCGGCGATCGGTTCGTCCGTCCGGTTCCAGTCGACAAGAACCTGTTCCAGCTCGGCCGACGACAGGACGTCCAAGGTCCCGATCGGACGGTCCGGTTCGGATAAGGCGGCCGCGAGCAGACTTTCCAGGTGGGCCAGGAACCGGTCGATCGTGTCCGCGTGAAACAGCTCGCTGCGGTAAGTCGCCTCCATCCGCAGCCGACCGCCGGTCAAGAAGGCTTCCAGTGCGAGATCGAACTGGGTCGTGTCGTTGTGGACGGTCTCCCAGTCAGCCCGGACCCCAGGGAAATCGAGTCCTTGCAGGCCCTGGGTCAAGAACAGCAACATAACGTCGAACAGCACTGACCGCCCTGGCTGACGCGGCGGCCGGAGCCGCTCCACGAGCACGTCGAACGGCATGTCCTGGTGGGCATATCCGTCGGTGCAGACCTGGCGGACGCGGCCGACGAGCTCGGCGAACGCCGGGTCGCCCGTGAGGTCCGCACGCAGGACCAGTGTGTTGCCGAAGTTGCCGATCAGCCGTTCCAGCTCGCCGACGTCCCGGTTCATCGACAGCGAACCGATTCCGACGTCGGTCGCGCCGGTGTAGCGGTGCAGAATCGCGGCATAACCGGCGAACACCACCATGAACGGCGTCGCGCCGGTTTCCTTGGCGAAGGCGGTGATCCGGTCGGTCACCGCGGGGGCGAACGTCCGGAACCGACGGTCACCTGCCGACGACGGCGTTGCGGTGCGTGCGGCGTCTACGGGTAGCGAAAGCGGCTCAGGCAACGGGTCCAGCGCGCGGCGCCAGTAGCCGAGCCCCTCGTCGACCTTCGCTTCGGTCAGCATCCCCCGCTGCCACACCGCGAAGTCCGCGTACTGCGCAGGCAGTGGCTCCAAACCGGACGGACGACCGGTCGTGTCCTCGCGATAGAGCGCGCTGAGGTCCCGCGACAATGCGTTGAACGTAAAGCCGTCCCAAGCGATGTGGTGCACAACCAGGATCAGGACGAAGTCGTCCTCCCCCCGCTGCAGCAGCCTAAGGCGCATCGGGTGGTCATGTTCGAGGTCGAACGCCCCACCGGACTCTTCGCGCGCGAGCGAGACGACGAGTGCCTCACGCTTGTCCACCGGGAGTCGGCGCACATCGGTCCGGCGCATGGTCACGACCGAGTACGCGTCGACGATCTGTTTCGGATCGCCGTCGGCGCCCGGGACATAACGCGTGCGCAGGATTTCGTGCCGAGACACCAGTCGCTGGAACGACCGCTGCAACGCGGCCACGTCAAGAGTGCCACGCAGGGCGATCGACAAGCAGACGTTGTAGGCGGCGCTGAGCGGTTCCAGCTGCTGTAGAAACCACATCCGCGACTGCGCGAACGACAGCGGCAGGTTCTCGTCGCTCTCGCGCTTCGGGATCTGCCCGGCCGTTTTCAGGCCGGCCTGAGCGAGCCGTCGCCGCATCAGTTCCCGCCGCCGGGCCGCCATGTCGGCGTTCATCGGAGGTCACCTTTCGTCAGTAGCTCCAGCGCGGCGAACCATTCACGGGACAGTTCACGGATCCGGTCCTCGGTGAAGAGCGCGCCCGGCCATTGCCAGTCGGCCTCCAGCACCGGTCCGGCGGGCAGATCGCGCACGAGCACGTTGAGCACCAGGCAGTAGGGCGCGGGCATCTCCGCGTCGACACCGCCGCCCATCGCGCCGGTCTCGGGCGCACCCGAGAAGGGCCTGCCCTCACGCTCGCCGACGGTCAACCGCCCGAGGTAGTTGAACTCGAGTTGCGGCTCGGGTAACGCCTCCAGTTCGGAAGCGGTGTCCGGATTCAGATACCGCAGCAGCCCGTGCCCGATTCCCTTGTCCGGCACGGTGAGCTGCTCGGCAACTCGCAGCAGGCCCTTGCCCGTACCGTCACGTTCGATGTCTCCGGGGTCGACCCGGACCGGGAACACACTGGTGAACCAGCCGACTGTGCCAGACAGCTCCGCGCCCGGTACGACCTGCTCCTCACGGCCATGGCTCTCCAGCGCGAGGAGGAGTGAGCTGTCGTCGGTGTCGCCCCGCCAACGCGCGACAGCCAGCGCCAACCCGGTCAGCAGGACGGCGTCGACGGGCACGCCATGTTGCTCGGGGATCACCGTGAGCAAAGCCGTGGTGACGACCGGGTCGAGCGAAGTCCGGGTGGCGAGCATGGTGGCGCGCGTGTCGGCTACGGGATCGAGCCGTCGTGTTCCCAAAACCGGGTCGGGGCCGGACAGGATTTCCCGCCAGAGATCCACTTCGGACACCCGGGCCTTGGCCGCGTCCGCGAGTCCGATCGCCCATTCGCGGAACGACGTGCCGTCGTATGTGGGCAGGGGTTCGCCGCGTCGCAGCAGATCCCAGTCTTCGGCCAGTTCAGGAACGAGCACACCCCATGACGCACCATCGACAACCAGGTGGTGCAACAGGATCAGGAGGCGTCCTTCGGCCCCAGTGTCGAACCAGACAAAGCGAGCCATCTCGCCGCTCGCCGGGGCCAGTTCGGCCAATGCCTCCTCCAGGACCGCGGGCAGCCGCGCCGCGATCTCGTCGAAGCCGAGTCCTCGGACGTCGATCGTGCGCACGACGTCGCCCGCAGACACCGTTCCGGCAGGTGCGGAGGTGAACGTCCAGTCCCCTTCGGACGATCGCCGGAACGACGAACGCAGCACGTCGTGCCGGTCGAGCATGGTCTGCGCCAGCGTGAGCAAAGTGGATTCGTCCAGTTCCGCCGGGGTGCACAGGAACCGCGCCTGGCTCAGGCGGCCGTACGGTGAGGCTTGGTTCGCGAGCCAGACAAGCATCGGCGTCAGCGGGATCTCCCCGACGCCCGCGTCGGGGACTCGGGAGACTCGCGGCGCGGCGTCCTGTGTGGCCAGTGCGAGACCCGCCACTGTGCGCCGATCGAACACGTCACGCGGGGAGAACCGCAGCCCGGCGGAACGCGCCTTGCTGACCAGCCGCATCGACACGATGCTGTCACCGCCGAGGGCGAAGAAGCTGTCGTCGATCCCGACCTCGTCGAGGCCGAGGACTTCGGCGAACAACGTGGTCAGCCGGGTTTCCAGTTCGGTTCGCGGAGCCACGACCCAGCCCGTGCGCTCTGGTGACGGCAACGCCTCGGTGTCGAGCTTTCCGTTGTGCGTCAGGGGGAAGCCGGCCACGGCAAGTACCGCGGCCGGGACCATGTACTCCGGCAAAGCGTCCGCGACCAGCTCGCGCAGGCCCTCGGTCCCGCTTGCCACGACGTACGCCACCAATCGCCGGGCGCCTGGTGCATCCTCTCGGACCACCACGGCGGCTCGGGTGACGCGCACGTCACGCAGGAGGACGGCTTCGATCTCGCCGGGTTCGACCCGGAAGCCGCGGATCTTGACCTGGTCGTCGACCCGGCCGAGGCAGTCGATCAGGCCGTCGGCGGTCCACCTCGCGACGTCGCCGCTGCGATACATCCGCGCGCCGGGCCCGCCGAACGGGTCGGCCACGAACCGGCCGGAGGTCACCGCCGCCTGACCGAGATAGCCGCGCGCGAGGCCCGCGCCCGCGATGTACAGCTCACCGGAGACACCGACCGGGCAGTGGCCGAGTCGGATGTCCAAAATGTACGCTCGGGCGTTGCCGACCGGCGAACCGATCGATGGCCGCACGCCTTCACCGAACTCACAAGCCGCGGAGTCCACAGTGCACTCCGTCGGACCGTAGAGGTTGTAGACAGTGAGACCGTCGGTTTCCCGCAGCCGCTGCCACAACGCCAGCGGCACGGCTTCACCACCGACGCCGAGCACCTTGAGTTCGCCGCGCCAGCCTGGCTCGGCCACGACCTCTCCAAGCAACGACGGCGACAGCTCGATGAACTCGATGCGGTGTGCGGCGAGGAAGGCCCGCACCTCGTCGGCGTCCCGACGGACATCCGGTGGGACGAGGTGCAGTTCGTGCCCGGCGAACATCCACAGCATCGGCTGCCAGGATGCGTCGAAGACCATCGGCCACGCGTGCCCGACGCGCAACGGCCGGCCACCCGCCGCACGCGACGCCGGCTCGAACAACGCGTCCCGATGGCTGACCAGCAGGTTCACGATCGACCGGTGCGAGACCACGACTGCCTTCGGCTTACCGGTCGACCCCGAGGTGTAGATGACGTACGCGGGATTGTCCGGTTTGGCCGGTCCCACGAAATCGTCCCCCGAGACGCCATCGGTAGCGGGCATTTCACGGAGGACGACGACCGGCCGTGCGTCCGAAATCATGACGTCGAGTCGTTCGGCGGGCCACTCCGGGTCGAGCGGCAGGTACGCGCTACCCGCTTTCATCACGGCCACCATGGCGACAAGCACGTCCGGCCCCGGCGGCAGCGCCAGTGCGACCACCCGCTCCGGCCCGGCGCCGCGCTCGACGAGGACACGGGCGAGCCGGTTTGCCTGGACGTTGATCTGCGCGAATGTCAATCGTATCGCCCCTGACACCACGGCGATGGCGTCGGGCGTGCGGGCGGTCTGGGCTTCGAATACCTCGGGCATAGTGACGTCGAGTCCAGGAAGCCGCTTGCCCGTGCCGAACCCGAGCAGGCGGCGGCGTTCGTCGATGCCGAGCAGGTCGAGCCTCGCGACGGTCGGCTCAGCGCCGGATGCGATCGACTCGGCCGCCCGGCGGAAGTACCCGGCGATCGTCTCGATCCGCTCGCGGGCGAAGATGTCCGGACGGAATTCGAAGGTCACCGTGAGGGTCTTTTCGGCGGCTACCGCCAAGGTCAGCGGGTAGTGGGTGGCGTCGTCGATCCCGATCGGCGTGACCCGCAGCCCGGCGGACGCTTCCCGTCGCGCGACGGCGTCGGTGTCGATCGGGTAGTTCTCGAAGACGACCAACGTGTCGAACAGGTCCCCGACCCCGGCGGCCCGCCGGATCTCGCTGAGGCCGAGGAACTGGACGTCGAGCAGACCGCCCTGGTCACGCTGGAGTCCACTGAGGACTTCGGGAACGGTGGCGCCGGGGTGGGCACGTACGCGCACCGGCACGGTGTTGATGAACAGCCCGACCATGGAGTCCACTCCGGGCAGGTCCGCGGGCCTGCCGGAGACGGTGGCGCCGAACACGACGTCGTCGCGGCCGGTCAGCTTGCCGAGTACCAGCCCCCAGATTCCTTGGAGGACAGTGTTGATCGTCAGCCCGCGGACCCGTGCCTCGGCGGAAAGCCGAGCCGTCAGCTCTCCGGGAAACTCCAGCCGGTATAGCTCTGGCCGAACCGGTACTCGGGATGGCTCCGCTGGGGCAAGGAGGGTCGAGCCGGTGACGCCGTCCAGTGCCGACGCCCAGACGGCCGCCGCCTGTTCACTGTCCTTCGACGCGAGCCAAGCCAGGTAATCGCGGTATGGACGCACCGTTGGCAGAGGATTCGCCGCGTAGAGATCGAGGAGGTCGCGAACGAGCAGGGGAACGGACCATCCGTCGAGCAGGATGTGGTGGTTCGACAGCACCAAGCGATATTCCCGCGGTCCGAAGCGGACCAGAAGGAACCGGATCAGGGGCGGTTCGGCCAGGTCGAACCGAGTGGCTCGGTCGGCGGCCAGCAGCCGTGCGAAGGCAGCGTCCCGATCGTCCGACGCGAACAAGTCCACTTCGGACCAGGGCAGCTCGACGCCGGCGAGCACGATCTGGACCGGCTCGTCGAGGTCCTCGTGTTCGAAGCAGGCCCGCAGGTTGGGATGCCTGACCAGCAACGCATCCGCCGCGCTCCGCAGCCTTTCGTGGTCGACGTCACCGTCCAGTCCGAGGACGAATTGGACGGTGTAGACGTCCGTCGCGGTTTCGTCGAACTGCGCGTGGAAGAACATGCCCTGCTGCAGCGGGGACAGCGGCAGGATGTCTTCGACCGTTCCCGGATTGGTCACTTCCGTCCCTTCTTGGCCCAGCGTGCGGCGATCTTGTCCAGCTGCGCCTGGTTCACCGACACGAGCGGGACGTCGGACGGCGTGAGCCCGGCCGATCTATCCCGTGCCGCGAGCGCGGTCAGGGCCCGCACCCAGGAACCGGACAGCGCCTCGATTTCGGCTCGGCTGAAGATCTCGGCCGGCCACGACCATGTCGCTGTCAACAACGGGCCCGCGGCTCGGTCCTCGGTCACCACCGTGACATCGAGGCTGTGCTGGACCGGAGCGTCCGGATCCACCGCGGTCAGGGCGTCGGACTCCTCGGCAGGGACCCAGAAACCGTCCGCTGCGCCCATGTCGAACCGACCTAGGTAGTTGAAACTGATCGCGGGCAATGGCAGGTCCGCGAACTGCGCTGGTTCCGAATACCGCAGCAGGCCGAAGCCGATCCCGTGGTCCGGCGTCGCACGCAACTGTTCCTTGACTCGCTTGAGCGTGCCGCCCGGATCGGCCGCATCGGCCTCCAGTGCCACCGGGTACACCGTGGTGAACCAGCCGACCGTGCGCGACAGGTCCGCCCCGGCGACCAGGTGTTCTTCGCGCCCGTGTCCTTCAAGGGAGACCACTGCATCGGTCGTCCCGGTCACTTCGGCCAGCGCTAGTCCGAGCGCTGCGAGCAGGACGTCGGTGACCTCCGCACGGAACGCAGCCGGCACGTCCGTCAACACCGACAAGGTCTGTGGTGGCGACAGAGTGATACTGAACTGCTCGACCGCGGAAGTCAGATCCCGCTCCGAGTCGAGCGCGCGGGAACCGAAAGTCTTGCGCGGCCGGTCAAGGACGTCGCGCCAGTGCGCAACCTCCGATGTCCGGTTCGACGCCGTCTCGGTGATATTCGAAGCCCAGTCCCGAAACGCGGTACCCACCGGTGCGAGCACGACCGGCTCGTCGCGTTCCCCCGCGGCCCATGCCTGTCCGAGGTCCTCGGCGAGGATCCGCCACGACACACCATCGACGACCAGGTGGTGCAGGACCAGCAACAGCCGGCCGGGGCGCCCGGCGCCAAGGTCGAACCAGACCGCACGCACGACGGAACCCGCAGTCGGGTTGAGTTTCCGGATCGCGTCGGCATGCCGCTCACGCACCAACAATCGCAGGTCACCGTCCTCGACCTTCACCGTTTCGACGAGCGAACACGCGTCGGCCTCCCCGGCGGGGCGGACTTCCAAGGTCTCGCCGGAACGCCTGATCCGCAACATGTCGTGGGTGTCCAAGAGGGACTGGAGGACGCCGACCACCGCCGTCGCGGAAGCGGTCGGCGGAACCCGCAGCAACGCGGACTGCTGTAACCGGTCGGCGTGGTCGCCGAGCTCGCTCCACCAGCGCAGGATCGGCGTGAGCGGAATCTCGCCGATGCCGGACAAGGTGTGTGCGGCCTCGATCGACACCGCATCCTCGACCGCCCGCGCAATCCCGGCCACGGTCTGGAATTCGAAAACCTGCCGCGGCGAAATCGGTATTCCGGCCGCTCGCGCCCGGCTGACCAACTGGATCGACAAGATGCTGTCACCGCCGAGGGAGAAGAAGTTGTCGTCGACCCCGACTTCCGGAATCCGCACCAGCTCGGCCATGAGTCCCGAAAGGACCTTCTCGGTCGCCGACCGGGGAGGACGTCCACCACCTGAGACCTCGGTAACCGGTTCGGGGAGCGCTCGCCGATTCACTTTGCCCGAAGGCATCAACGGGAATTCCGGCAAGAAGACGAACACCTGCGGAACCATGTGTTCGGGCAGACGTCCGCGTAGCCAGTCGCGAACCTGTTCACCCAAACCGGGTGTGTCGCCGGCCAGCCCGTAGCCGACGAGCCGCTTGACCCCCGGCTGGTCTTCGCGGACGAGGACGACACCGCGTCGAATCGCGTCGTGCTGTTCGAGGACGGCCTCGATCTCTTCGAGCTCCACGCGCATGCCTCGGATCTTGACCTGGTTGTCGGCACGGCCGAGGAACTCGAGTGTGCCGTCCGGCTGCCGCCGGGCCAGGTCGCCGGTCCGGTACAGGCGCGACCCCGGCGGACCGTACGGGTCGGCGACGAAATGGTCAGCCGTCCTCGTGGGATCGTTGACGTACCCGCGTCCCAAGTAGACACCGCCGGCGTACAACTCGCCCGGCACACCGACGGGCACGGGCAACAGGCGGCGGTCGAGCACCTGCAGGCGGGTATTGCTGTTGGCCGCGCCGATCGAGATCGCGCTGCGGACGGCATCGTGCCGGTAGACCACATGGCTGACCCCGATGGTCGCCTCGGCCGGACCGTAGCCGTGGTACATCACCGCGTCGCTGCGGGTGCGGAACCGATGGAACAGCTCCGGCGTGAGCACCTCGCCCCCGCACCACACATGCTTGAGAGATCGGCCTCTCACGGCGAAGTCCGGCAGCTGGACGAGCAGGTCGAGGATCGACGACGGCAGGTAGGTGAACGTCACCCGGTGCCGTTCGACGAGTCCGAGCAGGTAGTCGATGTCGCGCTCGCCGTCCGGCTCGGCGATGACCAACCTGCCGCCGGTGACCAGCGGCAGGAACACCTCGTTGATGGAGATGTCGAAGCCGAGCGGCGCCTTGAACAGGGCCGCGTCCGTGCTTCCGAACCCGAGCAGTTCCCGTTGCCACAGCAGCCGGTGGGTGATCGCCCGATGCCGGATCATGGCACCCTTGGGGACACCCGTGGAACCGGAGGTGTAGATGACGTACGCGAGCCCCTCCGGCTGAATAGCCACGTCCAAGTTGGTGTCATCACCGTCCATAGTCGACAGGTCGACGTCGACAACGGGAATTCCCGTGTCTCGAACGGGTCCACTGTGGTCTTTTCCGCTCAGGATCGTGGTCGGGTCGGCGCTCCGGCAGACTTCCGCGATCCGGGCGGGCGGCCACGAAGGTTCGAGCGGCACGAACGCGCCGCCGGCCTTCTCGATCGCCAACAACCCGACAACCATCTCCAACGACCGTTCCCAGTGCACACCGACAGTCCGCTCGGGACCGACGCCGAATCCGACGAGTGTCCGCGCGAGGCGGTTCGCTTGGGCGTTGAGCTCGGCGTAGGTCAACGTCGCGTCGTGGAATTCGACGGCAGGTGCGTTGGGGGTCAGTGCGACCTGCGCCTCGACCATTTCGGTCACCGTCTTCGCCGGTACGGACATCGACGTTTCGTTCCACTGCCGGATCTGCGCGTACTCAGCCTCGTCGAGAACGTCGATGAGCGCGATAGGCCGCTCGGGCGTCGCCACTAGCGCGTCCAGCAGCCGCACGAACCGTGCCGCGAAGGCTTCCACAGTGGATCGCTCGAACAGGTCGACGCTGTAGACGATCTCGAACTCGTCCGGTCCGAACACAAAGGACAGGTCGAACTTCGCGGCCGCGTCGGCTACGGCGACCGGCGTCGCCGTGCAACCGGGCAGGACAAGTTCGTTCACGTCCCCACGATGGGAGACCATGACCTGGAAGAGGGGGTGCCGGGCAGCCGACCTCGTCGGATTCACCGCCTCCACCACGCGCTCGAACGGCAGATCCTGGTTCGAGTAGGCGTCCAGGTTCGCCGCGCGCACTCTCCTGAGCACCTCGCGAAAGCTCGGGTCCCCGGAAAGATCGGTCCGCAGCACCAAGGAGTTCACGAAGAACCCGACGAGGTCTTCGAGCGCCTCGTCGCTACGCCCAGCGGCCGGCGTACCGAGAGGAATGTCTTCGCCTGCCCCCAGGCGGTTCACCAGAACGGCGACGGCTGCCTGGTTGACCATCAACTCACTGACCCCACGAGCGCGGGCGAGCCTTTTCACCGCAGCGCTCAGCGTCTCCGGAAGTGTGCCGGTGACGACTCCACCGCGATGACTCGGCGACGGCGGGCGGGGACGGTCCAGCGGCAGCGGAAGCTCCTCAGGGAGGTCCTCCAGCTTTTGGATCCAGAAGCGTCGCTGGACTGCTGCGAGACTGTCCACTTCGGATTCTGAACCGAGAAGTTCGTCCAGCCACATCGCGTAGTCCGCGTACTGCAAAGGAAGAACTCGCCGTTCGAGTACTTCGCCTCGCTGCCGTGCCCCGTAGGCGGCGCCGAGATCTGCGAGCAAAGGTCGGCCGGACCATTCGTCTCCGGCGATGTGGTGCACGAGCAAGACCAGCACGTGCTCGTCGTCGGCCAGCCGCAGCAGCTCGGCCCGCATCGGGGGCTCGGTGTCGAGCTGGAACCCGTACGCGGTGATTTCCGCAATGCGAGCGGCCAGATCAGCGTCCGCGGTGGCGCTGACACGGAAGGCCGCTTCTTCGGCCGGAAGGATCTCCTGCCGCGGTGTGCCGTCGACTTCGGTGAAGATCGTCCGCAGGGATTCGTGGCGCGCGAGGACGTCCGACAGCGCCGCCCGCAGGGCTCCGGTGTCGACAGTCCCCTTGAGACGCACGACGAACGGCAGGTTGTAGACGGGACTGGGCCCGTCCAATCGGTACAGGAACCAGAGGCTGCGCTGTGCCGGAGACAGCGGGATGGTCGTTGGTCGAGGACGTGGACCAGCGGCCGGGCGCACCGAACCCGTGTCCAGGACGCGGGCGAGCTGCTGCACTGTCGGCGCGTCGAACACCGCCCGGATGGCTATGTCGACGTTCAGCGCGGCGCGAATCCGGCTGACCAGCCGAGTCGCGAGCAGTGATTGGCCGCCGAGGGCGAAGAAGTCGTCACGGACACCGACCTCGGGCACGCCGAGAATGTCGGCGAAGAGTCCACAAAGGATGTCCTCACGCGGGGTGCGGGCCCCGTTCGACGTCGTGAGCGCGGCGAAGTCCGGCTCAGGCAACGCCCGCCGGTCGAGCTTCCCACTGGGCGAGAGCGGAAGCTTGTCGAGTGTCACGACCACCGCAGGGACGAGGTGATCAGGCAGCGCCCGGCCCAGTTCCGACCGAACATCAGGCTCGGCTGTCCCGTCGAAGACGACGTAGGCGATCAACAGGTGTTCTTCGGCGCGGGCCACGACTGCCGCGGCGGCGATCCCGGGTAGGACGGCGATCGCCGATTCGACCTCACCGGGTTCGATCCGGAAACCGCGGATCTTCACCTGGTCGTCGCTCCGGCCGAGGTAGTCGAGCACGCCATCGGACCGCCGGCGCACCAAGTCACCGGTGCGGTAGAGCCGGCCGTTGCCCAACGGGTCGGCGACGAACCGCGACGCGGTCAGCCCCGGGCGGTTGAGGTAACCGCGGGCAAGCTGTACTCCCCCGAGATACAGCTCGCCCGCGACCCCTGCCGGAACCGGCCGGAGGAACGCGTCGAGCACGTGGACCGCGGTGTTCCAGACCGGCAGGCCGATCGGCACCGGGCCGGGCTCGTCCGCGCACGCCCACGAGGTGACGTCCACCGCGGCCTCGGTCGGACCGTACAAGTTGTGCAGCGGAACGCCGAGCACGTCGCGTACGCGGTCGCGGACCTCGGGGCTGAGCGCTTCCCCGCTGCAGAGCACCCGACGCAGGCCTGTGCACCGCGCGGCTTCTTTCGCGCGCAGGAACTCCGCGAGCATGGACGGTACGAAGTGGACCGTGGTAATCCGCTCCGACTCGATGAGCGAAGCGAGGTAGACCGGGTCCTTGTGCCCCTCCGGCGCGGCCAGCACCAACGTCGCCCCGGTGATCAGCGGCCAGAAGAACTCCCAGACCGACACGTCGAAACTCGACGGCGTCTTCTGGAGCACCCGGTCTTCGGCGGTCAAGCCGTACTCGTCCTGCATCCACAACAGCCGGTTCACAATCGCCGAATGCGGTACCGACACGCCCTTCGGCCGACCGGTGGAGCCCGAGGTGTAGATCACGTACGCCGGGTTCGGCGGCGCAGGTGAGTCCATGGGGGACTCCTCGTCCCGACCCGGTTCGTCGACGCACAGAACGTCCACATCGGACAGTTCAAAACGGCGGTCGGCCGTGGTGAGCACCACCGCCGGACGGGCGTCGGAAACCATGTAGGCCAAGCGCTCCGCAGGGTACGACGGGTCAAGGGGAACGTATGCCCCTCCGGCCTTGAGCACCGCGAGCAAGGAGATCACCAGTTCCGGCGACCGCTGCAAATGGACGCCGACGGCCACTTCCGGCTTGACCCCACGAGCGGCAAGACGTCGCGCCAGCGCGGTGGAGCGAACATCCAGTTCGCGGTAGGTCAACCGGGTCTCGCCGAAGACGAGCGCGGTCGCGTCCGGGGTACGGACTGCCTGCGCGGCAAGGAGTTCGGTCAACGTCGTGGCGGGGACATCGACCTCGGTGACGGTCGACGTCACGGGCCCGAACAGATCCACCCGTCCGGCCAGAAGCGCCGGTTCGTCGACGAACTGCCCGAGGACGTCCTCGAATCGCCGAGCGATCCGGTCCACGGCGACAGAGGCGAGAACAGCCGGGTCGTAGGCGAAGTTCACCGTCAGTTCGTCGCCCGGGACCACGAGCAGGGTGAGGGGGTAGTGCGTAGCGTCGCTCACGGAAACGTCCGCAAGCCGAGGTCCACCGGGGCCACCCACGTCGGCGAGGGCATCGGCGTCCATCGGGTAGCTTTCGAACACCACCAGCGAGTCGAAGAGCGTCCCGTGACCACCGGCTCGCTGGACGTCGGCCAGGCCGAGGTGCTGGTGTTCGACCAGAGCCGCCTGCTCGGACTGGAGGCGCGCGAACAGCTCCGACAGCGGTTCGGCGGCGTCGAGGCGGACGCGGACGGGCAGCGTGTTGATGAACATCCCGATCATGGACTCGACGCCGGGGAGCTCGGGGCTGCGGCCCGCCACCGTCGCGCCGAACACGACGTCCGTCCGGCCGGTCAGCCCGCCGACCAGGAGCGACCAGACGCCCTGGACGACGCTGTTCACCGTGAGCCCGTGCGCGCGAGCCGCTCGGTGAAGCCGGTCGGTCAGCTTGGCCGGAAGCACCAAACCGGTCCGCTCGGGCAATCCCGAGGACCGGGTGTCACTGCCCACGAGCGTCGGCCCGTCGAGACCGTCGAGGGCTTCGGCCCAGGCGCGTTCAGCAGCTGCCCGGTCTTGACGCGCGAGCCAGGACAGGTAGTCGCGATAGGGCCGGACGCGCGGCAACCCGGCGACGTCACCATGCGCGGCGTAAAGCGCGAGCAGCTCGCGGACCAGGATCGGAGCCGACCAGCCGTCCCACAGCAGGTGGTGCGACGACAGCACCAGCCGATGCAACCCGAGGCCGCTGACCAGCGTAAACCGCAGCAGCGGCGGCTTGGCGAGGTCGAACGGTTTCGCGCGGTCGTCGTCGAGGAGCTGTTGGAACTGCTCGTCGTCGACGAAGTCCACCACGCGCCACGGGACGTCGACCGCACGCCGAACGACCTGGACATGCTGCCCCGAGGACTGCGTCCGGAACGCGGCACGCAGGTTCGCGTGTCGTCGCACCAGCGCGTCCGCGGCCGTGTGCAGGCGCTCTGCGTCGAGCGGGCCGTCGAGGACGAGCACCGCCTGCACGGTGTAGACGTCCGTCGCGTCCTCGTCGAGCAGCGCGTGGAAGACCATGCCCTGCTGCAGCGGGGAAAGCGGGAGGACGTCCTCTACCTGGGATCCGGTCGTACCGCGCACGCTCAGGACTCGCTGCCGGCCGAGTCCGCACCGTCCATGGCGACCACGAGGCTGCGCGGGCGCATGTCCACCCAGTTCACCTCGATGTGGTCCAGGCACGCCTGGCGGCTGTCCTCACCGAAGACGACCGTCCACCCCGCGGGGACCTCCGCGAACACGGGCCACAGCGAGTACTGGCCCTCGTCGTTGATCAGCGCGAAAAAGCGGCCGGTTTCGTCGTCGAACGGGTTCGTCACCGAGATTCACTCCCTCTCTAAGTTAGCTGAGCCTTACCTTAGACAAGGGAGTACCGGGAGTCCACCGCCGACGGTGGCCAAGAACGTGACCAGCGCGACTTCTAGTGCCTGAAGAACTTCAGCAGCAACGCATTGACGTCGTCGGGGCGTTCGAGATAGCCGTAGTGACCGCACCCATCGAGTTCCTCATACGACGCCGACGGGATCGCTTCGGCGACTTCGCGTCCCAGGTGCGGTGGCAGCGTGACGTCGTCGGCGAACCCGACCACCAGGCAGGGCACCTTGATCCCGCGATAGGCGGGCAGCCTGCTCTCGGTCATGCCCAGCTCGAGCTGCGCGCGCACGCCGTCGGTCCACAGCGTCGGCGACATCTCGAAAACGTCGAGCCAGTCCTGAAGCGCGACGTCGTCGTTCAACGTCCTGGGCGAGAGGTTCTTCAACGCCCGCACGATCGCTTCATGCCGAGCCGGAAGCCGCAGGCCGCTTCCTCGCAGCTCGCGTTCGGCTTCGCGGACCGCCGTTCGCATCGCGTCGTCACGTCCGCGCGTCGCGAGCAACACCGCCTGGCGAACCAACTCGGGCCGGGCCAGCGCCAGTTCCTGGACGACCTGCGCACCCATCGACGTCCCCATGAGCCGGCAGGGCGCGAGCCCGAGGTGCTCGATCAGGCCCACGGTGTCCGCGACGAGGTCTTCGATGGTGAAGCCGCTCGTGCCGCCGCTCGGCCCGATTCCGCGGTTGTCGAACGTGATCACGCGGTAGCCGGCATCAACGAGCGCAGGCACCTGATGCAGGAACCAGACCCGGCCGCTCGCCCCGGTACCCATCACCAGCACCACCGGCTCGCCGGAGCCCGTTTCGGTGTAGTTCAGCGGGATCCCGTTGATCTCGACCAGTGGCACGGACTCAGCTCCTCGTGCCGGATGCGGCAAGTTCGTCGGCGGACGGCGACAGCAGGCTCGCCGCCCGCAACTTCGGCATGGCCATGGCGGTGAGCGCGACCCCTGCCACGCACACCAGCCCACCGGCGAACACCGCGCCCGAGGCGCCCAACCACCGTCCGACTAGCCCGGCTTCCACGTTACCGACGGCCGTCCCGCCCGTCGCCTGCGCGAGCCACACACTGCCGACCCTGCCCTGCAGGTGATCAGGCGTGTAGTGCTGCAGCAACGCCCGGCGCAGGATCTCCGACACCGTGTCGCCGAGGCCGGCCAGCGCGAGGAACGCCAGGGCCGGCCACAGGCTGCCACTGAGCCCGAAGCACGCGATCGCCAGGCCCCACACCGTGACCGCGGCGATCAGCGTGCGCCCGGTGTGGCGGACGCGACCGGTCCACCCGCTGGTCAGCGCGCCGAGGAAGGCACCGATCGCGGGAGCGGTGTAGAGCAGGCCCACCGCTGCCGGGCCGCCGTCGAACACCTGCGTGCCCAGCTGCGGGAACAGGGCGTACGGCATGGCGAACACCATCGCCCACACGTCGAGGACCAGCAGACCCGCGACGACCTGGTTGTGGCGGACGAAGTGGAACCCTTCGACGACCGATCGCCACGGATGCTGCTTCGGCTCGTCCGACGGCGCGGCCGGCAACGAGGGCAGGAACCACATGAGCGAGACGCCGATCACATACCCCACGGCGTCGACGCCGAAGCACACCGCGATCCCGGGTCCGGCCGCGACCAGACCGGCGAGTGCCGGGCCGATCATCGCGCCGAACTGGCTGGTCACGGTGAACAACGCGCCCGAAGCGGCAATGAGTTTCGGGCCGACGAGCGTCGGGACCGCCGCCATCAGAGCGGCGCCGCCGAGTCCGTTGATCCCGCCGGCGAACACCGCGGCGACATAGACGAACCACAGCATCGGCGACGGCAGCGCCGCGTTGATCGCGAGCCCGGCGAGCACCACGGCCACCGCGGCCCGCGTACCGAGCACGACCTTGCGCCGGTCCAAGCGGTCGGCGAGCACCCCGCCGACGAGCAACCCGAGCAACAACGCCAACCCGAACACCAGACTGACCAGGCCGACCTGCAGAGAGGACTCGGTGAGCTGGAAAACCTGCAGGTTGACCCCGACATTCGTCAGGCTCGAGCCGACCACGGTCAGCGTCTGCGCGGCGAACACCCGGCGGAACGGAACGCTGGTGCGCAACGGCGCGACATCGACGACCAGTTCTCCAAGCCGCAAGGCCGTCATCCCCTCGAGTGCTTCGTCCAACCGTCTCTGGGCATCGGCTAGCCTAACCTAACTTGATCCCATCACTACGTAGGAGCGGGAATGCTGGACGGCTGCGTGCCCTGGCCACCGGAGACGGCCGAAAAGTACCGCGAGGCCGGGTACTGGGCAGATCGTCCGCTCGACACGCTGCTCACCGACGGCGCCCGCGTCCACCCGGATCGCACCGCGCTCGTCGGCCCCGAAGGCGACCGCTGGACCTACGCCGAGCTCGACACGAAGGCCGCCCGAATCGCTGCGGGCCTGGTCGAACTCGGTCTGCGCCGCGGCGACCGGGTCGTCGTCCAGCTGCCCAACATCAGCGAGTTCGTGGTCGCGATCTTCGCGCTGCTGCGGATTGGCGCGCCACCCGTGCTCGCCCTTCCCGCGCATCGCGAGAGCGAGATCGTCCCGCTCTGTGAGCTCAGCGAAGCGACCGCATACCTCATCGCCGAGGACGACGGTGCCGGCTTCGACTACCGGACGCTGGCGCGAACCGTGCGGAAGGCCGTGCCATCGCTGCGGCACGTCCTCGTAGTCGGCGAGGCCGAGGAGTTCACGGCGCTGCCCGAAGCGAAACCCGTCCCGCTGGACGACTCGGATCCGTCGGAAGTCGCGCTGTTCCTGCTTTCCGGCGGGACCACCGGGACGCCGAAGCTGGTCCCGCGCACCCACAACGACTACCTGTACAACGCGCGAGCCAGCGCGGAGCTGTGCGGGTTCGATGAGCACACCGTCTACCTCGTCGCGTTACCCGCGGCGCACAACTTCGCCTTCGCCTGCCCCGGCATCCTCGGCACGTTCGCCGCCGGCGGCACCGTCGTCCTGTCCCCCACCCCGAGCCCGGACGACGGGTTCGAGCTCATCGAGCGCGAGAAGGTCACCGCCACCGCAGTCGTCCCGCCGATCGCCCTGCTGTGGCTGGAAACCGCCGAGTGGAGCGACAACGACCTCTCGTCGTTGGCGCTGCTGCAGGTGGGCGGCGCGAAGTTCAACGCGGAGCCGGCCGCGCGTGTCCGTGACACGCTGGGCTGTACGTTGCAGCAGGTTTTCGGGATGGCGGAAGGACTTCTGAACTACACCAGGCTCGACGACCCGAACGAAGTCCTCATCGAGACGCAGGGCAGGCCGCTCTCGGCCGCCGATGAAATCCGGATCGTTGACGTCGACGGGGAACCGGTGGCGGACGGCGAAAGTGGCGAGTTGCTCACGCGCGGCCCATACACACTGCGCGGCTACTACCGAGCGCCGGAGCACAACTCGCGGTCGTTCACCGAAGACGGCTTCTATCGCTCCGGCGACCTCGTCCGCGCGCTGCCCTCGGGGCACCTCGTCGTCGAAGGCCGGGTGAAGGACCAGATCAACCGCGGCGGCGAGAAGATCCCCGCCGAGGAACTCGAAAACCACCTCCTCGCGCACCCCGATGTCCACGACGCAGCTGTCGTGGGCATGGCTGACGAGGTCATGGGCGAGCGCACCTGCGCGTTCCTCGTGGTCAAGAACGGCTCGGCGGCACCCATACTGCGCGAGCTGACGGCGTTCCTCCGCGAACGCGGGGTCGCCGCGTACAAACTGCCCGACCGGCTGGAAATCCTGGACACCTTCCCGCTGACCACGGTGGGCAAGATCAGCAAGAAGGCACTCGGCCGGCTGCTGGCCGACGGGTGAACACGGCGAACCGCAGGCGCGCCGCCGGACTCGGAGCGGCCGCGCTGGTGCTGATCGCCGTCGCGCTGGTCAGCGTCGCGGTCGGCTCTCGCTCGATGTCACTGTCCACAGTGCTCACGACGTTGTTCGGCGACTCCTCGCCCGACAACCACTTCGTGGTGTGGGACCTCCGGGTCCCGCGCACCCTCGTCGGCATCGCGGTCGGCGCATCGCTGGGTGTCGCAGGCGCGTTGATGCAGGCGCTGACCCGCAACCCGCTCGCCGACCCCGGCTTGCTCGGCGTCAACGCGGGAGCCGCGGCGGCGGCGGCGCTGTCGGTCAGTGTCTTCGGACTCACCGACCTGCGATCGTTCGTCTGGTTCGCCTTCGGTGGCGCTGCGATCGCCGGGACTGTGCTGTACCTGCTCGCGAGCGGCGGCCGCACCGGCGCCTCGCCCGTCCGGCTGGCACTCGCCGGCACGGCTGTGTCGGCCGCGCTCACCGGCATCACCCAGGCCGCGATGCTGCTCAACTCCCAGACGCTGGACCAGATGCGCTTCTGGACGGTCGGCTCGCTCACCCGCGTCGACGGCGCCACGCTCGCCAGGGTCGCACCGTTCCTGATCGCCGGCCTGGTGCTGGCCGGAACACTCGCCCGGCCGCTCAACGCACTCGCGCTCGGCGACGACGCCGGCCGCGCGCTCGGCGCGAACCTGACCCGGACCCGCGTCCTCACGCTGCTCGCGATCACGCTGCTCGCGGGTGCCTCGACGGCCGCCGTCGGGCCGCTGGTGTTCGTCGGACTCGCCGTGCCGCATATGGTCCGGGCCATCACCGGGCCGGACCAGCGCTGGGTGGTGCCGTACTGCATGGTCCTCGCGCCGGCCCTGCTGCTCGCCGCCGACGTGATCGGCCGGGTCGTCGCCCGCCAGGAACTCGACGTCGGGGTGGTCACGGCGGTGCTCGGCGCGCCGGTGTTCATCTTGCTCGTCCGGCGCAGCAGGGTGGCACAACTGTGAAAAGAAACCTTTTCGTTTCGGTACTGCTGCTCGTCGCGATCGTGGTGGTCGCCATCGTCGCCCTCGGCACCGGGCCGATCTCGGTGGCCCCGGCGGACGTCGTACGCACGCTGCTCGGCAACGGCAGCCGGGTCAGCAACTTCGCGGTACTGGACCTGCGCCTGCCGCGAGCCGTCGTCGCGATCCTGGTCGGCGCCGCACTCGGGATCAGCGGCGCGGTGTTCCAAAGCCTGTCACGCAATCCCTTGGGCAGCCCCGACATCGTCGGCTTCACGTACGGCTCGGCGACCGGCGGGCTGCTGGTGATCCTGGTGCTCGGCGGCAGCGCGGCCGCGGTGTCGCTCGGCGCCGTCGTCGGCGGGCTCGTCACCGCGCTGCTCGTCTACCTGCTCGCGTGGCAGAAGGGCGTCCGCGGGTACCGGCTCGTGCTGATCGGCATCGGGGTCAGCGCGATCCTGCAGTCCGTCAACTTCTACCTGCTGGTCAACGCCAGCGTCACCGACGCCGGCCGCGCGACGGTGTGGATCACCGGCAGTCTCAACGACCGTAGCTGGAGCGACGCCGTGCCGCTCGCGGTCGCGCTCGTGGTGATCGTGCCGGCGATCCTGCTCGGCGGTAAGTGGCTGAAAATGCTGGAAATGGGCGACGAGGCAGCGCAGTCGCTCGGCGTCCCGATCGAACGCAGCCGGCTCTACCTGCTGGTCGTCGGCACAGCGGCCTGCGCGGCGGCGACGGCCGCCGCCGGGCCGATCGCGTTCGTCGCGCTCACCGCCCCGCAGCTCGCCAAACGTCTCACCAGGGCGACCGGCCCGAACCTGCTGCCCGCCGCCTGGATGGGCGCACTTCTGGTGCTACTGGCCGACTTCGCCGCCCAGCGTGTCGCCGGTTCGACGTTGCTGCCGGTCGGAGTCGCCACCGCGGCCCTCGGCGGCGCCTACCTCGGCTGGCTCCTCTGGCGCCACCGCACCGCGAGCGCGTGAGGTGCACCCAGGCGGTCGCCGGGTGCACTCGCGCGGAATCGTCAGTGGGCGCGGACGACGAAGGGGGCGACGCTGGAGAGCTTTTCGCACGTCTCCTCGAACTCGCGCGCCGGCGTCGAGTCGGTGACGATGCCGGCGCCCGCGCGCAGCCACGCCTGCCCGTCCTGCTCGTACACCGCGCGCAACACGAGCGCCGCGTCGAGCGAACCGTCGTGCGACGCCGAAAGCACCGCGCCCGAGTACAAGCCTCGGCGGGTCTCGTCCAGCCTGAGGATCGCGTCCAGTGACTCGCGTTTCGGGATCCCGGACGCCGTCACCGCCGGGAACACCGCTTCCAGCGCGTCCCACGCTGTCCGCTTGTCGTCGAGCGTCCCACTGACCAGCGACGCCAGATGCTGAACACTGCCGCGCTCTTTGACGCCCATGAAGTCGTCGACGCCGACGGTGCCCGGACGGCAGACCTCACGCAGTTCCTGCTGCGAAGTCCGCACCGAAACAGCGTGCTCGAAGATCTCCTTCGGATCCGACTCGAGCTCGGTGCGTGCGGCGGCGTCCTCTTCGATACCCCGGCCGAACGCGCGGGTCCCGGCCAGCGGCTGCGTGACGACACGCCCAGCCGAGTCGACCGTCACGATGATCTCTGGGCTGAACCCGGCAGCCTGGCTTCCGTTGAGCCGCAAGAGGAACGAGCGAGCCGGCGTGTTGCTCGGGCGTCCGAGCTCGTAGGTGGCGACGATGTCGGCGGGGAACGGGATCCGCACGCTCCTGGACAGGATCACCTTCTGGTACTGCCCCTGCCGGATCTCCTTGACCGCCTGCGCGACGCGCTCCCGATACGCGTCGCCGCCGGTGCGGACATCGATCTCCGACGTCGTATGCGCGCCGGCCTCGGCCGGGGTGTCCAGCAGCTCGCGCACGCGGGCGCGTTCGTCGGCGTTGACCCCGCGGAGCAGCACCCCGTCGGAATCGATCCGGACCTCGGTCCGCGGCACGATCAGCCTGGCCAGTTCGCCGGTCGGAGCCGCGGAACGCTGCGACGCGAGCGACTCGATCATGCCCGCGAAGTCGAAGCCGAGCCAGCCATAGGCGTTCCACTCGGTGATCGGCAGCGCGTCCAGCGCCCGGCGCAGCGCGTCGGCCGGCGAGCCCGACCACGGCCGCGAAACCTCGTCGCCGTCCGCCAGCCGGACCGAGACCTGACGCGCGTCCAGGGACACCGTGGCGAGCGCGCCACCGGCAAACGTCCAGGTCCCGCCGTTCTCGTAGACCACGTAGTCGTCGAACAGCCCCGTGCGGGCAAGCCTCACCACCAGCGGAAGAGGATCCGGTACGGCGGTGAAAAACTCTTCCTCGTAGAAACCCACGAACTCTCCTCGTACGCAGCCGATCCGGCCTTGATCCGAACCTACTTAGGCTATGCAAACCTAACTAGGGAGGTCAAGGACTGCGACGCCCGTCACCGAGACGGCGGCACTGGCAGGCGCTGGCGACGCTCTCACCGAAGGTCGGGCTGCTCCACCGCCTGTGAGAACAGCCTCACCCAGCTCCCGGAGACCGTGGGGACCATGCGCGAGCTCATCGAACTGCGCGCCGAGCACAACCAGGAGTCCAGCCTCCCCGACACGATCGGCCAACTGTCCCGACTACGCGAGCTCTCGCTGCGAGGAAACACCCTCGAACGTCTGCCGGAATCCGTCGCGGCGAGGCTGATATGACGCCTTCGTTCCTTGGTTCAGGCGGTGCGGGTGTCGTGCGTCGCACGGTTGGCGAGCACATCGTCCATGTGCATCTCGGCCCAGGTCTTGAGGCCGCGCATCATCTGGTGCAGTGAGAGGCCGAGTTCGGTCAGCTCGTAGGTGACCGTGACGGGCACGGTCGGCGTCGCGGTGCGGATGACGAGACCATCACGTTCCAAGGAGCGCAGCGTCTGAGTGAGCATCTTCTGGCTGACGCCTGCCAGCAGCCGAGACAACTCCGAGTAGCGCATCGACCGGGGTTCGCCGGCGCAGGCGGCGCCGAGCTGATGCGAGCCGTCGCTGCCCAGCCCAGCCAGGATCAGCGTGACCCACTTGTCGGAGATCCGGTCGAGCAGCTTGCGGCTGGGACATGCCGCCAGGAAAGCGTCATATTCCGCCTTGGTCTGTGCCCTCTTCTGGGCCGCCGTCTTCGTAACCATCGACCACTCCTCTAACCCGTGGGTGTCTTACGCACTCCGAGGTGCCTACTTCCTATTAGGAAGTTACCTACCCATGATGGAGCAAGGAGCCGTTAGGCACCACCACCTGGTTCAACAGAAAAGGTCGAGGCATGAGCACGCTCTCCCCTTCCTTTCCCGGCGGCACCTGGACGCTGGGTGGCCTGACCGTCACCCGGTTCGGCTACGGCGCCATGCAGCTCGCCGGACCCGGGGTCATGGGGCCACCAGCCGACCCTGACGGCGCACTCGCCGTCCTCCGCGAGGCCGTCGACCTCGGAATCACCCACATCGACACCAGCGACGCCTACGGGCCGCGCGTCACCAACCGGCTGATCCGTGAAGCGCTGCACCCGTACCCCGAATCGCTGCACATCGTGACCAAGGTCGGCGCGACCCGGGACCAGCAGGGCGGCTGGCCCCCGCCCGGCAGCCCGAAGATCTGCGCCAATCCGTCCACCAGAACCTCGAGTACCTCCGCCTTGCGGTCTGCAAGCGCAGGAACCCCAGGAACCGTTCGTCGGGCTCTGGTCACGGCTGCGTGCCTTCGACCCGGCCGCACTCGACGACCTGATGATCGCGCGACGCGTGGTGCGGACCCACCTCATGCGCCGCACGGTGCACCTCGTCACCGCCGACGACGCACTGGCTTGGCGAGCCCGCCACGACGCCATGCTGCGCCAACGAGTACTCGGCGAATACCACCGCGAGTTCGACAGAGTGGACCTCGACGAACTCGCGACGGCTGCACGGGCGGTGCTGGCAGACGAGCGGCCCCGCACGATGCCCGAGCTCGGCCGGACGCTCAACGCGCACTGGCCGGCCGTTGGACCGCGGGCCCTACCCGCGTTCGACAACGCGATCCTCGGCTACCACGACCGCAGCCGGATCATCGACCACGCCCACCGCGGCCTGTCGGTCGCCGGCGAGCGCGGCGTGCTGGTCGACGGCCGAGTCACCGCCACGTGGACCGCTGAGGCAGGGACCGTGATCATCGCCCCACTGCGCCGCTTGTCCCGAGCCGAGCACACCGCCGTCGCCGAGCAGGAGCGGGAACTAGCGTTGTTCCTCTCCGACGACGACAGCGATCGCGTACAGGTGGCAGCGTTTCCTCGTTGAGCGGCACATCGTTCGCCTTGCCAGGTCGCGAGTACGAGATCCCGGGCTACCCCAACTGGTCGCGGCGGCGAGTCAGGTAGGCGGTCTCGGCGGTGTTGCCCGCCAGCTCGATGGCTTTGTCGTAGGCCGCTCGTGACTCCTGGCTGCGGCCCAGTCGGCGCAGCAGGTCGGCGCGGGTGGCGTGGTATGCGTGATAGCCGGCCAGCTTGTCCCCAAGGCGGTGGACGGCAGCCATCGCCACCTCGGGGCCGTCGAGCTCGGCGACCGCGATGGCCCGGTTGAGGGCGATGATCGGCGAGGGCTCAAGGCGGACGAGCTGGTCGTAGAGGGCGACGACCTGCGACCAGTCGGTGTCGCGCATGTCGCGGGCGGAGGTGTGCACGGCATTGATCGCCGCGAGAATCTGGTAGCGACCCGGAGCCACCCCGGCCGCGGCAGCGGCGAGGCGCTCACGCACCAGCCGGTGCCCCTCGGCGATCAGCGCCGCGTCCCAGGCCCCACGGTCCTGCTCGTCGAGGGCGACCAGTTCGCCGCCGGCCGAGACCCGGGCGGTGCTGCGGGCCTCGATGACGAGCATCAGCGCCAGCAGCCCGGCCACCTCACCGTCGTCCGGCAGGAGCGCGCGGATCAGGCGAGTGAGCCGGATCGCCTCGGCGGTCAGGTCGTGACGTACGGGATCGGTGTCGGGGCCGGTCGCCAGGTAGCCCTCGTTGAAGACGAGGAAGAGGACGGCGAGTACCCCGGAGACGCGTGCCGGGAGATCTTCCGCGGGCGGCACGCGGTAGGGGATGCGAGCCGCCTTGATCTTGGCTTTCGCGCGGGTGATCCGCTGCCCCATCGCGGTCTCCTGCACCAGGAAGGCACGGGCGATCTGAGGCATGGTCAGACCGCCGACCATGCGCAGCGTCAGCGCCACGCGGGTCTCCATCGCGAGCGCCGGATGACAGCAGGTGAAGATCAGCCTGAGCCTGTCGTCGTCGATGGCGCCGGGAGGCTCGAGCGAGTCGTCGCCGTACACCAGCTGAGCCTCCTTCTGCTTATCTTCGCGCTTGTTCTCGCGACGGATCCGGTCGATGGCCTTGCGGTTGGCCGTGGTGGTCAACCAGGCGCCGGGGTTGGGGGGTACGCCGTCGGCAGGCCACCGCTCGACGGCAGTCGCGAACGCCTCGGCGGCTCCCTCCTCAGCGATGCCGAGGTCACCGAAGCGCCTGGTCAGGGCGGCGACCACCCGGGCCCACTCCTCGTGGTGGGCCCGGGTGATCGCCCACTCGACGTCGCTCACTGGAACGGCCGCACCTCGATCTTCCGATCGCAGACCTTCGACGCCTCGGTGGCGAGCTTCAGTGCCACATCCAGATCGGGGGCTTCCCACACCCAGACGCCGGCGAGGTACTCCTTCGACTCCACGAAAGGCCCGTCGCTGAACACCGCCTGCTCGCCCCGGTTGTCGATGACCGTGGCCGCGTCGGTGTCCGCGAGTCCGCCCGCGAAAACCCAGTAGCCCTC
>NZ_JAODNM010000157.1 GCF_025464955.1 Amycolatopsis sp.
TGTTCTGGCCATGGTGCATGGTCACCGGGTTCGGACCGGTGACCATGCAGGCTGGCCGGGCAAGTGTTCACGATGTTCTGAGACATAAACTGTTCACGATGTCCTGGGCTGGGACAGCCGGTTCTAACCGGCCTAGCCACTCACGAGTACTAGCCGGCCCAGACGTCTTCGACGTAGCGGTCTTCGGCGATGAGGCCGTCCAGCCAGGCGTCCGCGGATGCCTGGTCGCCGCCGGTTTTCGCCCGCTGGACACCCTTGAACGCGTCACGCACCGCGGGTGCCATGCCCTTGCCGTCGCCGCAGATGTACACCCTCCCGCCGTCGGAAAGTGCCTGCCAGACGTCGTCGGCGTCAGCGGTGATGCGGTCCTGGACGTACTTGACGTCGGCGACGGGCGCCCGCGAGAACGCCGGACGCATCGAGATCACGCCCGCGGCGTCCGCGGCCTGGAACTCCTTGCGGTGCAGGTAGTCGACGTCGGGGTGCCGGACGCCGAAGAAGCACAGCCCCGCGCTCAGTTTCGTGCCCGCGGCGGCCTCGACCGCGCGGTCGCCGATGAACCCGCGGAACGGCGCCACGCCGGTGCCCGCGCTGACCATGATCACCGGCACCGACGGCTCCGGCGCGCGGAACGCTTCGCGAGCGGGGTCCACACGTGCGCGGATCTCGTCACCTGCCCCAAGACTCGCCAGGTAGTACGACGACACGCCGTGGAACGTCCCCGCCCCACTGCGCGCCTGGCCCGACAGCACGCCGACGATCAGCTCGACCTCGTTCGGCGACGCCAGTGACGACGACGAGATCGAGTAGTGCCGCGCCTGGATCGGCGACAGCATCTCGAGGAACTCCTCCGGCGTCAGCCCGCACGCCGGGTTCTCCTCCAGCAGGTCCAGCACACTGCGTCCACACTCGGTGACGTGTTTCTGGAACTCCGCGGGATCGTTGACCAGCTTGTCGAGCACCTGCCGTTCCGGCGGACACGGGTTGCCCTCGGCTAGCACCGCGACCTGCGCGGCCGTCGCCGGGTTCTGCAGCTCGACGAAGTGGGTCAGCAGCTGCCGGATCGTAAGTGGCCTGTCGACGGGCAGGGCGCGGCGCGTCTTCTGCCTCGGGTTGACCGAAACCACCAGGTCGAGATCGAGCCCGAACCGCGCGGCGACCCGCTCGACGAGGTCCGCCGGGTTGTCCGGGACGACGGTCAGGTGGTCGCCGGTGCGGTAGGACGTGCCCTCGGACAGCCGGATCCGCAGATGCCGCTTCGACCGTCCGATCGGGTTTTCGACGTCGACGAGCTCGGTGTTCTCCAGTACGGTCATCGGCCCGACCTCGTACCGCGCGTCGAGCGCCGACGTGATCCCACCGGTGATGACGCGGATGTCGTAGAGCCGGTCCGACGTCGATTCGGCCGCCGGCACGGCGTCCGGGTCGCCGTACTTCGCGAGCAGGCCGCCCCACATGCCGTCCGACCAGGCCTCGATGTCGCCGCTGAGATCGCCCGAGGCGTCGGCCTCGCCTCGTCCGACCAGCCGCGTCGCGCCCAGCTCGGCGAGACGTTCGTCGAGCAGCGTCGGGATGTGCTGGTAGGTCGCGGCCCAGTTCCGGTCCCCGACTCCGAGAACGGCGTAGTCGACGTCGCTGAGATCCGGCTTCGACTCGGTGAGCCAGGCGACGAACTTCGTCGCGTCGTCGGTCGGCTTTCCGTTGTAGGAAGCGGCGATGATCACCAGCGGTCCAGCTGTGGACAACTTATCCACATAGTCGTCCAGCGGCGCCGACACCGACGTGAACCCGCGGTCGTCGCCCTCGTCGGACAGCTGCTTCGCCAGCGCCCGGCAGGTGCCGAGGTTCGAGCCGTGCAACACCGTGAGCGCCGTGCCCGCCTTCGCCCGCCCGGTTACGGAACCGATGGTCTTCTCCGCGGAAGCGACGACAGGAGCAGGAACTGCGCGGTCCATGCGCGGCGCCAGCCTCAGCTCGAAGCCGGTCGGCTTGAGGGTCAGCGTCTCCTTGACCTTCAGCTGGTAGTCGTGGGTGTCGAGGAAGCGGTAGCGGTGGATCAGCATGCCCAGCAGCAACGTCGCCTCGTGCAGCGCGAACTGGCGCCCGATGCACGCGCGCTCGCCGGTGCCGAACGGCTTGAAGGCGTGGACAGGCCGCGCTTTCTCCCGCTCGGGGGTGAACCGCGCCGGGTCGAACGTCTCGACGTTGTCGCCCCACACCGGGTCGCGGTGCAGCGACGGCGCCAGCACGACGACCCACTGGCCCTTCTTGATCGGGTACTTGCCGCCGAGCAGCGTGTCTTTCGTGGCCTCGCGCGAGTATGCGGCGGCGGTAGGCCAAAGCCGGAGTGCCTCGTTGAGCACCTGCCGGATGTAACGCAGTTTCCCGATCTGCTCGAACGTCGGCTGCGGATCGCTTTCGTCGCCCCACATCGCGTCGACTTCGGCCTGCGCCTGCTGCAGCACGGCTGGGTTCTTGACCAGGTAGTGCAGCGCGAACGACAGCGCGCCCGACGTCGTCTCGTGTCCCGCGATCAGGAAGGTGATCACCTGGTTGCGGATGTTGACCTCGTCGAGCTTCTCGCCCGACACCGGGTGCGGGGCGTTGAGCATCAGGCCCAGCATGTCGTCGGTCGAGGTGTCGCCGCTGTCCTTGCGGGCCTTGACGACGTCGTCGACGATGCCGGCCATGAACTTCGCGTCCGCGGTGAACCGCTCGTCGGCGCCGCGGTTGAGGATCGGCCCGATCCACGGCAGCTCGCGCCCCTTCGCCTGCGCGTGCGCCAGCCCGCGGACCAGTGCCTGCACGAACGGATGCGGCTCAAGGGTGTCGAAGGACCCGAAATCGAAGCGGAACCCGGTGAGGCCGATCGTGTCGAGCGTCAGGCGGGTCATGTCGGCGGCGACGTCGACGTCCTCACCGTTGACGGTGTGCCTGTCCCACGCTTCGACGAGCCGGTTCGCGACGTCCAGCATTGTCGGGTGGTAACCCCGCATCGACTGCAGGGCGAACGCAGGCAGCAGGATGTCGTGGGCTTTCTGCCAGTTCGGCTCTTCGTTGTACGCGGTGAAGAGGCCGTCGCCTGTGATACCGCGGATGCGGGCTAACGCGGGCGCGACGTGCTTCGCGAATCGGGTCTCGTCGGACAGTTCGGCCACCAGGTCCGCGCCGGAGACCAGCACCACTTCGTTGTCGAAGAAGCGCTTCGCGAAGATCGGCCCGAGTTCGCGGGCCAGCTGCATGTTGTCCTGGATCGGCGTCTCGCCCGACCCGCCGACCACGTCGCCGACCAGCGGGATGCGTCCCGTGGGATGCGGCATCCCGGAGGTGTCGATGCCGGGAATGTTGGCCGTTGTCATACTTCGCCCTCACTTCGAATCCTGGTTACCGATCGCCCCCAACTTTGGCAGGATTCGACGGACAGTGCACGAACCGTCGCTAATACGAGGTTACTGCCACAATGTAGGCGGAGATCTCCTTCCCGAGTTCCGCCACCGCGACCCCGTCCGGCCGCCAGACTCCGCTGCCGCCGAACGTCTCGAACGGGCCGGTGGTCCCGGAATACTGCGACAACGCCACCCACATGCCGAGCCCGGCCGCGCGGGCGACTTGCTCCCGCAGCCGATCCTCGCTGCCGACGCCGAAGAGCGCGCTGACCACGCAGACCTCGGCACCGGCTTGGCTGAGTTCCCGCGCGTGCCGCGGCACAGCCGCGTCGTAGCAGATCGCTAGTCCCAGCCGACAGCCGCCGATGTCCAGCACGACGTGCCGGGTGCCGGGCGTGAAGAGGTCCAGTTCGTGTCCGTGAAGGTGCTGTTTGGCGTAGTGGTCGACAGTGTCGCCACTGGGTCCGAAGACCAGCGTGGCCAAGAGCAGTTGCCCGCCTTCTTCCAACGCGACGCCGACGAGCGCGTGGATGCCACCGTCCCGGCAAGCCTGCCTCAACGGCTCCAACCGGGGGTCGTCTTTCCCTACCCTGCAACGAGGATCGCTCGCTATGGCGTCGAGTTCGTACCCGGTGAGGGACAGCTCCGGGAACACGCAGACGTCGGCGCCGTCCGCAGCCGCGTCGGCGATGAGGCGAACGTGCTCCTCGACGTTCGCGGGGATGTCAGCGGGCGATGTCCTGGGCTGGGCGACGGCGATGTGCAGCGACTTGGGCATGCTCGAACACTAACTACGCCGCCAAGGCCACAAATGCGGCCGCGGTGGCGACTTCGACGCAGCCGCCGAGGACGTCACCGGTGATGCCGCCGAGACGTCGTACGCAGCGCAGCAACAGGACCCCGGCGACGAGGTACGCCGCGGCGACGGCCACGCCCCCGCGCCACCACGGCAGCCCGGGTGCCAAGCTCGCGAGCCCCGCGGCGACGACGAACACGAGCGCGGCGAGCGTGATCGGCACGGACCCGGACACCGTCGCGCCAAGGCCTTCGGGCCGTGCCGACGGGACGCCGCGTGCGCAGCAGAGCGACAGCACGCAGCGTCCGGCGAGCACCCCGACCACCGCGGCAACGATGCCGTGACCAGCGGAGATCGCGCCCGCCAGCGCGCCACACTGGATGATCAGCACGAAAACCAGCGTCGCGACCCCGCTCGGCCCGGAGTCGCCCATGCGCATGATCGTCAGGGCACGCTCGCGGTCGTAGGACGCGCTGAGCCCGTCTGCGGTGTCCGCGAGCCCGTCGAGATGCAGCCCGCGACTCCCCAGCGCGACAGCGCCGATGGCGAGCCCCGCGCTGACCAGCGTCGGCAGGCCCAGCGCGTCCCCGCCCCACACGATCAGCCCGGCGACGACGGCCAACGGCACTACGGCGAGCGGCGCGAGCACCATCGCCCCGCCCGCCACCCGCCGGTTGATCACGCGGGGCGCGGGTACGGGGAGGGCGGTGAGCGTTCCCACGGCCATTCGCAGCGAGTTCAACCCCGCCATCGCGCCCCCTTACTAGCGGGACGTGAAGGCCACCTTCACGGCAGATAACGCAATGAAGGTGGCCTTCACGTCCAGTTGTGACGCTCAGGCCAGGTCGGCGAGCAGGCCCATGTCGGCGATGATCGCGCGGGCGGCGCGCAGGGTGGCGACGGCCTGGACGGCGCCGCTGCCTTCGCCGAGGCGCAGCCCGAAGTCGAGGATCGGCTCGAGACCGAGCGCCTTCAACGCGTACGCCTGCGAAGGCTCTGTCGAGCGGTGTCCGGCGAGCCACCATCGCTCGGCGCCGGGCGCGATCTCCCGCGCGACCAGCGCCGACGCGCCGGAGAACACGCCGTCGAGCAGCACCGGCACCCGGCGGACGGCCGCCTGCACCAGGAAACCCGCCGTCGCCGCGACACACGCGCTGCCCAACGTCGTCAGCAGCTCGAACGGGTCGCTCACACTGCCTGCACGTGTCAGCGCGGCCTCGACGACGGCGACCTTGTGCGTCCGCCCGGCCTCGTCGATCCCGGTTCCGGTGCCGACGACGTCCTCAGCGGGCAGACCCAGCGCCGCGGCGACCAGCGCCGCGCACACGGTCGTGTTCCCGATCCCCATGTCACCCGGGATCAGCAGGTCGGCGCCGCCGTCGACCTCGGCATTCGCGATCGCGAGCCCGGCCTCGAACGCCCGCTCGGCTTCGCCCGGCAGCAGCGCGTTCTCGACGTCGATCGAGCCCGAGCTGCGCCGGATCTTGTGCTCGACGACCTCGGCCGGAACCCCGTCCAGGTCGTCGTCCACGGCGATGTCGACCACCCGGACGCGCGCCCCGGCCAGCGCCGCGAGCACGTTGACCCCGCTCTTGCCCGCCAGGAAAACCCGGACCATCGCCGCGGTGATCTCCCGCGGGTACGCCGAAACGCCCGCATGCGCGACGCCGTGATCCCCGGCGAACACGACAACCCGGACATCGGTCAGTTCGCGCGGCGGCACGCAACCGTGCGCCGCGCTGAGCCACGCCGCGAGATCCTCGAGCCTGCCGAGCGCGCCGAGCGGTTTCACCAGGCCGTCGAGCCGGGTGCGGGCCGCCGCCTCGGCCGCCGTGTCGGGGACGGGGATGTCGAACTGGCTCATTTCTCTCCTTAAGGCAGGTCGATGACGCGGCCGGCGACGACCAGGAGCACGCGGTCGGACTCGGCGGCGACACGGTTGTTGAGCGTGCCCAGCACATCACGAAAAAGCCGTCCGGACACCGTCGCGGGCACCACACCGCTCCCGACCTCGTTGCTGACGGCCACCACGGGCACGCGCGCCGACGCCCACGCGGCGAGGAAGTCCTCCAGCTTGTCGTCCAGCCGACGCTCCCAGCCCTGGCGCTGCTCCCACGCCCCGACCTCGTCGAGGATCCGGGTCAGCCAGGTGCCGAGGCAGTCGATGATCAGCGGGCTCGACGCGCCGCGCAGCACGGTCGCGAGGTCGCTTGTCTCGACCGTGCGCCAGCTCGAGGGCCGCCGTGCCTGGTGAGCGGCCACGCGCGCGGCCCATTCGGGGTCTTCGGCGGTCGGCGGGAGCCCGGCCGCGACATAGACGACGTGGGGGTGGCTCGCGATGAGCTCCTCGGCGTGCCGCGATTTGCCGGACCGCACGCCGCCGAGGATCAGCACCTTGCCGTCTTGGCGGCCGTAGCGCCGCAGCAGCTGAGCTGTGCTCTCCAGGTAGCCGGCGAGCCGGTGGGTCAGCTTGGTCATGCCGTGCATTCTGGACCACCCCAGTAGGGTTCGCGGCGTGGCATACGGAAGATCGGCGACAGCCGCCGGACTGGCCGCGGGTTTCGCCGCCGACGTCGTCTTCGGCGACCCGCGCCGAGGTCACCCGGTCGCCCTGTTCGGCACGGCCGCGGCCAAGCTGGAACGACGTATCTGGGCCGATTCCCGGGCCAGGGGAGCCGTCTACACAGCGCTCTGCGCGGGTGCCGCGACGGGTCTCGGGCTGCTCGCGCCACGACGTCCGATAGCGCGGTTCGCCGCGACGGCGCTGGCCACCTGGGTGGTGCTCGGCGGGCAAGGGCTCGCCGCGGAAGGCTCGGCGATGGCCGACCTCCTCGACGACGAAGACCTCCCGGCGGCGCGGCAGCGGCTCTCGCACCTGTGCGCGCGCGACGCGACGGACCTCGACTTCAGCCAGCTCTCTCGAGCGGCCACCGAGTCCATCGCCGAAAACACGTCCGACGCCGTCATCGCGCCACTGCTGTGGGGAGCCGTCGCCGGTGTCCCCGGTCTGCTCGGCTACCGTGCGTTGAACACCCTCGACGCCATGGTCGGCTACCGCTCACCGCGTTTCGAGAAGTTCGGCACGGCGTCCGCACGCCTCGACGACCTGGCCAACCTCGTGCCCGCGCGAGTCGGCGCGGTGCTCACCGCTGCCTGCGCGCGGGTCGTCGGCGGTTCCCCGAGCCGGACGTGGCGAGTCTGGCGCCGTGACGGTTCGAGTCACCCCAGCCCGAACGCGGGCCAGGTTGAAGCCGCGTTCGCGGGCGCGCTGGACATCAAGCTCGGCGGGGTCAACAGCTACGACGGCTACGTCGAGGAGCGCGGCACCCTCGGCGACGGCCATCACCCCGAGTCCGTCGATCTCCGTCGCGCCGTGCGGCTTTCGCGGGTGACCGGGGTCGCCGCGCTCGGGGTGGCGATCGCGGTGGCCGGGGTGGCCGGGGTGTCCCGGTGAAGGGCCTGCTCGTCGCCGGAACCACGTCCGACGCCGGAAAAAGCCTGGTCACCGCTGGAATCTGCCGGTGGTTCGCGCGCCAGGGCGTCCGCGTCGCGCCCTTCAAGGCCCAGAACATGTCGAACAACTCGATGGTCTGCGGCGACGGTTCCGAGATCGGCCGCGCGCAGTGGGTGCAGGCCCGCGCGGCCGGGGTCGAGCCGGAAGCCGCGATGAACCCGGTGCTGCTCAAACCGGGCAGCGACCGGCGCAGTCACGTGATCGCGATGGGCAAACCGTTCGGCGTGCTGGACGCGGGGGAGTACGCCACCGGGCGCGCCGGGCTCGCGGAGATCGCGTTCGGCGCGCTCGAAGGGCTGAGCAGCCGCTTCGACGTCGTCGTGTGCGAGGGCGCGGGCAGCCCGGCCGAGATCAACCTGCGCTCCGGCGACTACGTGAACATGGGCTTGGCGCGGCGGTTCGAGCTGCCGGTGGTCGTGGTGGGCGACATCGACCGCGGTGGCGTGATGGCGTCGATGTTCGGCACACTCGCGTTGCTGGGCAAGGAAGATCAGGCGCTGCTGGCCGGCTGGATCGTCAACAAGTTCCGCGGGGACGCCGGCCTCCTGCAGCCGGGCCTCGACAGTCTCGAAAGGCTGACCGGACGTCCGGTCCTCGGTGTGCTGCCGTGGCTGAACGACGTTTGGATCGACTCCGAGGACGCGCTCGCGGCTGCGGGTTGGCGCGGGCAGGCCGCCGGGGGAGCGCTGCGCATCGCCGTCGTGCGGTTCCCGCGCGCGTCCAATGCCACCGACGTCGACGCGCTCGCGGCCGAGCCGGGGGTGACCGTCGAGCTGACAGCCGACCCGGACGTTGTCGCCGCGAGCGACATCGTCGTCCTGCCGGGGTCGCGGGCGACGGTCGACGACCTGCGCTGGCTGCGCGAGCGCGGACTGGCCGACGCCGTCGCCAAGCGCGCCGCCGCCGGACGTCCTGTGCTGGGCATCTGCGGCGGGTACCAGATGCTGGCCGCGACCATCGACGACGAACTGGAGTCCGGCGCCGGCCGCGTCGACGGCCTCGCGCTCCTGCCGACGCACGTCGAATTCGCCGCCGAGAAGGTGCTCGGTAGGCCGTCCGGTACCTGGCGGGGTCAGCGCGTCGATGCCTACGAGATCCACCACGGCACCGCGCTGCCGACCGAGCCCGCGGAGTCCTTTTTGGATGGTTGGCGCAGCGGCTCGGTGTGGGGAACCATGTGGCACGGCGCGTTCGAGAACGACGGCTTCCGCCGCTCGTGGCTCGCCGAAGTCGTCCCCGGCTGGTCTCCGGCTCCGGGCGCGCCCAGCTTCACTTCGTTGCGGGAGAGCATGCTCGACAGGCTCGCCGACGCCGTCGCCGAACACCTCGACACCTCGACGTTGCGCGGCCTCGTCGAAGCGGGTGCGCCGGCCGGACTTCCGTTCGTGCCACCGGGTGTCCTGGCATGAAGGACCTGCTCGACCGTCGCGGCGCGGACGCGGTCCTGATCGCGGCGGCGCTGGTCGCGGCCGCGTGCGCGTTCATCACGACGTCGAGGCCGTACAACCTGGTCGCCGTGACCGTGGGCGTGATCGTGCTCGGGGCCGCGCTGACGTCGGCACTACGACGCCCGCCTAGCCGGGCCGCGATCGTCATCGCGCTGGTGCTCGGGCTGGCTTCGCTGACGAAACCGCCGTGGGGCAACGTCACGCTGCAGGCGTTGTTCTGGCCCTCGCTGGCTTGCTTTGCGCTGTCGATGATCGCGCTCGGCTTCGCCGCGTACCAGCCTTCGCGCGGTTGGCTGCTCAAAGCGGGTGTCGTCGGGGCAGTCGCCGCGATGATCGGGATCATCTTCGGCAGCGGGAACCCGGCGATCGACGTCTGGGTGATCTTCCAGCAGGCCGGTGCCGGACTGTTCCACGGCATCAACCCGTACACGACCACGTTCACCGACATTCCCGCAGGTCAGACGGCCGGCTGCTTCAATTACCTGCCGGTCACGCTGTTTCCCGCCGCGGCGGGCTGGGGACTCTTCCGCGACGTCCGCTGGGCCGAGCTCGCCGTTCCGCTGGCGGGCTGGTTCACGCTCCTTTGGCACGTGCGGGGGAAACGGAACGCCGTGCTGCTGGTCGGCGTCGCGATGACGCTCGGTGGGACGTTGCGCGTGGCTCAGCAGGGGTGGAACGAGAGCCTGGTCCTTGGCTGGCTGCTCATCGCCGCGGTGTTGTGGTCGCGCGGCCGAAACCTTTGGGGGATGGCGTTCCTGGGGCTCGCGTTCGCGACGAAACAGCACGCGCTGCTGCTGCTCCCGCTGTGTGTCGTATGGCGTTCTTTCCTTGGCTGGCGCCGAACAGCGGGCGCTGCGGCCATCGCGTTCGCGGTGTCTTCACCGTGGATCTTCGCGAATTTCACGCGGTTCAAAAGCTGTACGGTCGACTTCTTTCTCAACGCCACACCGAGGGACGATTCCCTTTCCCTGTGGCGATTCTTCCCCTCCGGTGGGCAGACGGTCCTGGTCGTCGTCCTCGCCTGCGCGGCCGTCGGCCTGTGCTGGAAGTGCGCGCCGAAGACCCCGGCAGGCTTCCTGCTGGCGTCGGCCTTGCTGCTCGCTACGTTCAGCTTGGTGAACAAGCAGACCTTCGAAAACCAGTGGTGGCTCGTGAGCGAACTCGCCGTCGCCGCACTGGCACTCGGGGTGGTGGAGACGACAGGACTCGTGAGCGTTCCGGCCGCTTAGAACCGGCTGGAACACTCACGAGTCTGAGCTGCGGCGGCCTAGTTCATGATGCCCAAGGCGGTGTGGATCTGCTGGCGTTCGGTCGTGGTGGACCCCACTTCACCGAGCGCGCGGGCGGTTGCCGAAGGGCTTTCCGCGGTTGCCGCGTCCTGCCAGTGCGGCAGCTGAGTCCGGAGCTTCGCGACGAGCGCGTCGATGGAAGGTTGGGCTCCGTCCTGCCACGGTGAGCCGGCCAGCGCGTCGATGTCGCCCTGCGTGCGCGCCGCTTCGCCCGCGGCGAACTCCTTCTTGTCGTCCCACGTCGGCTTCTCGATGTCCTCGTACTTCTCCAGCGACGGGTCCGGCTTGTCGACCGCCTGGACGTAGCGTTTCTGCTGATCCGTGTACGGGATGCCGGACGGCCGCACGAGACCGGTGATCGGGCCGGCATTGCTCCGGAAGAAGCAGGTCAGCACATGTATGCCACGGTCCCAGAGCGACGCGTCGGGATACAGGTACCGGGTGGTCACGCCCGGGTAGTTCCGGTCCGGGTCGAGGTAGCGGTACCTGGCTTCGGTGCACTGTGAAGAGAGGGTTTTGAGCCTGGCGGCCGACGGGAAGTTCGTGTCTTTGATCGTGATCGTGCCGAAGGCTTCGGCATCGTGTGCGGCTGTGCAGGGCTTAGACGTCACGACGGCCGATTTTGCGTCTTCCGGCCGGTCGAAGCAGTCGCCCGGCTTGAGTTTGAAGCCGTCGACGGCGGAGCCGCTCTGGCTGACCGCGGTGCCGATGCGATCCACCGTGCCGTTGGAGACCAGTACCGCGGCCGCTACCGCGATCGCGGCCACCCAGACCCCGGCCACCACCAGGCCGCTGATGGCCAGCCCGCGGCCCGCCTGCCCGGTCTTCTTGATCTGCGACAGCGCGACGCACCCGAAGATGATCGCGAGCACGAGCAGCAGGACCGAGCAGCCGAGGATCCCGCAGATCAGTGCTGCGATCGCGAAGCCGTTTGTTCCCTGCGGGCGTGGTGGCGGCTGGTTCCAGCCGTGGACCTCGTAGCCCGAGTACTCGGGTCCGGCGTAGCTCGGCAACTGCGGCGGCTGCGGGTACGGCAGCGGCTGCGGGTACGGCTCGGGGAGGTCGGAGTTGCCCGGTTCGACGGGCGGTGTGGACATTCTCCGCAATCTAGGCCAACGCCTGGCGACTCGGACACCCATTTGCGGATTCGCCGCCGAACGTGGATCCCTCGGGGCCACCCCAGTGGCGTTGAACGCCAATGCGGCGGCCGCCATCAGGATGGCCCCGAGGGATCCTTGCGCTAGTGCTGCGCGGGGGTACCGGTGCCGCGGGCCGGGGTGCTCAGCTTGCCCGTCGTGCTGCTGACGTAGCAGACGATCGAGTGGTTGCCGGCAGCCCAGGCGAGTGCGGACGGGGCCAGGTAGGCCGGGGTCAGGTTGGGATAGTCCATGGCCGGGTCGAGGTAGCTCTTCGTGGCCGTGACGCACTGGTCGTTGGCCTGCTGCGACATCGCCTGCTCGCCGGGGTAGGTCGTTCCGGTGATCGGGAGGAGTGCGACCGTTTCGCCATCATGCGCGGTGGTGCACGCCAACTTGTCGATCGGCTGGGCGGCGTTGGTGGTGTTTTGGTTGAAGCAGTCCCCGGGAGTGAGACCGAAACCGGGCGCGCCGTTGTTGTTCAGCACGGTCTTCACGGCGGACACGATCACGATGGTGCCGACGACCCAGGCCACCATCCACAGCGCGGACAGGATCACGCCGGCGATCGCCAGGCCGCGTCCTGCCTGACCGGTCTTCTTGATCTTCGACAGGGAGATGAAGCCGAAGATGAACCCGAGGAGGAAAAGGGGAGTGATCCCGAAGATCAGCGCGGCGATCGCGAGCCCGTTCGTCCCTTGTGGACGCGGCTGCCCGTAGTTGGGATCCACCTGGCCGTAACCGGGGCCGCCCTGCCCGTAAGCGGGGCCGCCCTGCCCGTAACCAGGACCAGCCTGCCCGTAAGCGGGGCCGCCCTGCATTCCGTATTCGGGGGCCGCTGGGGGCTGGGGGACGTACTCAGGTGAACCGGGCGCGGGTGGCCCGGGAGGTGTTGACATTCTCCGCAACGTAGGCGAGCGCGACCCGTTTGGTGGCGAAACGGGGAAATCGCTTCGAAACGGTTATCTTGATCAAATCGTGGAGAGGTGGTCGAGGGTCCCGTCGGCGACTACGAGCGCGACCAGGGCAGCGATGGCGGCCACCCACAGCCCCGTCGCCACGAGCCCGCCGATGGCCAGTCCGCGTCCGGCTTGTCCGGTTTTCTTGATCTGGGACAGCGCGACGGAGCCGAACACGACCGCCAGGATGATCAGCACGAGCGAGCAGCCGAGGATCCCGCAGACGAGCGCTGCGATCACGAAGCCATTGGTTCCCTGCGGCTGTGGCAGGTTCTCGCCGCTCTGGATCTCGTAACCCGAGTACTCAGGTCCGGCGTAGCCAGGCAGCTGTGGGCAGGGCTCGGGTTCCTCGGGCGGCGTGGACTCGGGGGACGTTTAGTACACACCATTTGTATCGGGGGACCTTTCGTACACAGGAAACCCTGGCTGGCCAGCCCCGCTCTTTGTCGTGTGCCGAAGTGGCGTTGAACGCCACCAATGCCTGGAACTTAGGGGTGTCGGGTGGTTGGCCGGTTGAGGTGGTGGGTTCGGCTTTACTGCTGCAAGGACCGGGGCGAGTTGGTGAACGCGCAAGGGGGCCGAGGGCCTGTCGCGTCATGTCGGGTGGCGGGGCTGGTGTGGCTGGTGTGGCGTTGTGACGTGTCGTGAAGGCCACCTTCATGGCGTATGGCGTACTCAACTAGGCCTTGACGACGTCTCTGCCCTGCCGAGAGTGCCTTCGGGAGTCCCAGCAGTCACATCGCCATCACCAGCACGGCGTGACTGGCCCTCAGTTCCGCTACCAGCAACCATTCGCCCCGGTCCTTGCCGCTTTGGACAGAAGTGAAGACCCCAACGCGAGCTGCCGCACCGGATAGATTCGACCGATGAGTCGTACCGACCGGCTGTACGCGCTGGTGGAGGAGCTGCGGGCGGTGTCGCCGCGGCCGCGCAGCGCACGGTGGCTGGCCGCGCGGTTCGAGGTCAGCGCCCGCACGATCGAGCGTGACCTGTCCGCGCTGCAGGCGTCCGGTGTGCCCGTCTATGCCGAACCCGGCCGCACCGGCGGGTACGTGCTCGACAAGGCGCACACCCTGCCGCCGCTCGCGATGACCCCGGGCGAGGCCGCCGCGCTCGCCGCCGGTCTGCACACGCTGACGGGTACCCCGATGGCCGACGCGGCACGCTCGGCGCTGGCGAAGGTCGTCGCTGTGATGCCCGCGCGCGACCGTACCGCCGCCGAAGAACTGGCCGCGCGTATCCGATTTTTTGATTCCAGGGAGGAAAAAGTGGTGCCGCTCGTGCTGCAACGGGCGTTGGCCGCCCGCCGGGTGCTGCGGATCGACTACGCCGACCGCCTGGGCAACACGAGCAGCCGTGTGGTCGAGCCGCTCGGCTTCCTCGGCGGCGAACACTGGTACCTGATCGCGTGGTGCCGGCTGCGTACTGCGGCCCGCGGATTCCGACTGGACCGCATCGGCGCGGTCGAGGAGCTCGACGAGAGCGCCCCGCCGCGCTCGATCGACATCGACGCGTTCCTCGGCCGCACTCTCGTCGGGCCGAAAGTGACGGCAAACACCGACACAACGGTGTCGCGCGGGCGCTGAAAACTGTTCTCCAGCAGGCGGCCACCAGGGTCGCCGAACTGGTGAAAGGGCCTTATATGACCGACCTTCAACTGCTAGGCACCGATGTCTTCGAACGCTGGACCGCCCTGTGGAACGGCGATTTCGACGTCACCGACGCCCTGCTCGCCCCGGACTTCCGTATCCACTTCGCCGGGGCGAACGCTGCCGCCCGCGGGGACGACGTGCGCGGTCCGGACGCCTTCGCCGCCTTCGTCACAGCGTTCCGCGAAGCCAAGCCCGACTTGAGGTTCCGCTTTGACGGCCCGCCCATCGGACAAGGCGACCGCATCGCGTCGATCTGGTCCGTCCGCCAGCCCGGCGGTCTCGCGAAAAGCGGCATCGACGTGCTCCGGCTTGTCGACGGCCAGATCGTCGAAGTCTGGTCCGTCACCGGCGAAGTCACTTTCGGCGAGTAACCGTGGGACTTACCCGAACTGGCCGGGCTGGTAGTCACCGGCGGGCTGCTGGATGATGACGTTCAGGCGGTTGAAGGCATTGATGAGGGCGATGGCGGAAACCAGCGCGGCGAGCTGGTCCTCGTCGTAGTGCTTGACGGCGTTCGCCCAAACCTCGTCGGAGACTCCGCCGGCCGCGTCGGCGATGCGGGTGCCCTGCTCTGCCAGCTCCAGAGCAGCGCGCTCGGCCTCGGTGAAGACGGTCGCCTCCCGCCAGACCGCGACCAGGTTCAGGCGCGTCGCGGTCTCCCCGGCGAGCGCGGCCTCTTTGGTGTGCATGTCGGTGCAGAACGCACAGCCGTTGATCTGACTGGCGCGGAGCCTCACCAGCTCCTGCGTCGCGGCGGGCAGTGTCGAATCCGCGAGCACCTTGCCCGCCGAGGTGAGGTATTTCAGGAACTTGCCTGCGACCGGGTTTCCGAACACGTTCAAGCGGGCATCCATGGTGAACTCCTCAGCCGTTTCTAGTTGGTTACACACTCATGACGAAGTAGCTCGTCGAAATGTGACAGGTCCTTCGACGCGTAACAGCTGTACGCTGCGCACCGATACGTCTTGGGGCATCGGGGACCGGGGGAATCACCCCTCGCGGTTACAGCCGCCTAATGAATTTCGCGTGTACCGGGGGAAGAGTCGTATTGAACACCGTTGTGGGGACCCAGCCTGATCATCGGCTCGGAGCGGACGGCCTGGACGTCGATCAGGCCGGACCCGGCCGCCGGTCCGGATTGGCGCGCAAGCTCCCCGCACTCGGAGCGGTCCTCGTCGGGACTTTCCTCATCTGTGCGCATGCCGCGTTGTACGGTCATTGGCTGGTCGACGACGCGGCCATCACCTTCGACTACGCGCGCAACGTCGCCCAGGGCTACGGCCCGGTTCTCCAGCCGGGTGCTACCCCGGTCGAGGGCTATTCGAACACGCTCTGGCTGGTTTTGCTGGTGCTGGGCCGATGGCTCGGCCTCTTCGACCACGGCTTGCTCCTGGGCATTCCGGACTACGTGGTGTACCCGAAGCTGCTGGCCGCGTTGTTCTGCGCCGGCACGCTCGTGGCGTTCCACCAGATTGCCGCGGTCCTGGTCCGGCGCGCCTGGATCGTCACCCTCGGTGCCGGTACGTTGCTGGCCTGCATCCCGTCCTATGTCGCTTGGTGCTTCTCCGGCTTGGAAAACTCGCTTTACGCCTTCCTCGTGACAGCCATCGCCGCGGTCACCGTGCGCGCGATCGCCAACGGCAGGATGACCAGCGTCGTCCCAGCCGTCACTACCGGGCTGCTGGCTTTCGGCGCGGCGCTCACCCGGCCGGACGGCATGATCTTCGCGGTGAGTTTCCCGATCGTGGCTCTGCTGCTCATCACGCGGGCGTCGATTCGCAAGACGATTGTCGCGGCGGTGTCGTCCCTGGTCGCGTTCGCCGTCCCGTTCGGTCTTTTCCTGCTCTGGCGGCATGCGGAGTTCGGGCGGTGGGTGTCGAACACGGCCGCGGCCAAGAAACAGGCACTGGGACCGGACGCCCAGACGATCTCGGCGTTCAACAAGATCGGTGCCCTGCTGAGCTACATCGGGGTGGTCGGCGCCGTGGTCGCGCTCGTCGTCCTCGGCGCGACGATGGGTACGCCGTCGGTGTTCCGCCGCCGGTTCGTGGGCGCGCTCGTTCCGTTCGCACTCGCCATTTCCGCGTTCGGCATCTTGAATCCCGACTGGATGACCCAGCTCCGGTTCGCCACCCCCATCTGGGCGATGGGTTCGCTGGTGGTCACCGTCGGCGCTTATCGTGTCCTCGCCTCGACAGCGCTGCGCACTCGAGTCGTGTGCGGCCTGGCCATCGTCGCCGCGTTGACCACTTCGTTGACCCTGTTGAAGCAACAGGAAACCGCGTTCAGGATCGCGCCGACAGTGCCGATGTGCCTGGTCGCGGACTCCGCCGGGCGGCTGATCAACGAGCTGGCCGACGAGTTGAAGCTTGCGGACAAGGAGTCCTACGTCGGACCGGATCTCGGCGGCAGTGCGCTGACCTCACGGTTGCGAGTAGTCGACCTCGCCGGCCTCACCGACGCCAGGATTGCCGACTACCGAGCCAACGGCGACGTTGCGGGCCTTTCCGAGTACATCTTCGGTGAGGTCCGGCCCGCCTTCATCCACGCCGAAAAGGCCTGGAAGATCGTCGGCTGGGACGCGCGCCTCGACACGGACTACGACTTCCTCGACACGACCGACCCCGCCAAGGGCGGCATGTACGTCCGGAAGGACCTCGTCCACGGGCAGGCTGAGCTTGATCACCTGCGGACGTTCGAACAATCGGAAATCAAGGTGATCTTCGACCGCTACAACCAGGCACCCCGCGCGTCCTGCGGCAGCCAGCTGGTGACAGGACAGGTACTCGGTGCCTCTGCGGGCACCCGCTAGCCCGAATTCGGGTTGCCTTGCCGGAGTTTGCTGCGAAGGATGGGTGGCAATGACCACCACTCCCCGAACACGCGTACGACCCCGCCCCCAATTCGTGAAGGCCCCCTTCACCGCGTGCGATGCGGTGAAGGGGGCCTTCACGAAACGTCGCCGTACCCCTAGACCAGCGGTCGGTCGGTGGGGGCGATGGGCCGGGGGAGGATGTCCCGGCCGGTGAGGTAGGCGTCGGCGCCGGCGGCGGCGGAGCGGCCTTCGGCGATGGCCCAGACGATCAGTGACTGGCCCCGGCCCATGTCTCCGGCGACGAAGACGTTGCCGAGGTTGGTTTTGAAGGTCTTGTCGCGGGCGACGTTGCCTCTCGGGTCGAGTTCGACGCCGAGGGTGTCGAGCAGGCCTTCCTTCTGGGGGCCGACGAAGCCCATGGCCAGGAGTACGAGCTGCGCGGGAAGGTCGGTTTCCGTGCCTTCCACGGGGACGAATTTGCCGCCTTCGTTGCGGACCTCGACCAGCTTCAACGCCTTCACGTTGCCGTCGGCGTCGGCCGCGAACTCCTGCGTGTTGACCGAGTACAGGCGTTCGCCGCCTTCTTCGTGTGCGGAGGACACGCGGTAGATCATCGGGTACGTCGGCCACGGGTTCGCGTCGGAGCGCGATTCCGGTGGCTTCGGCATGATCTCCAGCTGGGTGACCGACCTTGCGCCTTGGCGGTGTGACGTGCCGACGCAGTCGGCGCCGGTGTCGCCGCCGCCGATGACGACGACGTCCTTGCCCGCCGCAGTGATCGGCGACTCGTTGAGCTCGCCGGAGGCGACGCGGTTGGCCGGTGGCAGGAACTCCATCGCCTGGTGGATCCCGCCCAGTTCGCGACCGGGGATCGGCAGGTCGCGCCACGCCGTCGCGCCGCCCGCGAGGATCACCGCGTCGTACTCCGAGCGCAGCTGCGTCGCCGTGATGTCGACGCCGACGTTGATGCTGCGGCGGAACTTCGTACCCTCGGCCCGCATCTGCTCGAGCCGGCGGTCCAGCCGGTGCTTCTCCATTTTGAACGCCGGAATGCCGTATCGCAGCAGCCCGCCGATGGCATCCGCCCGCTCGAATACGACGACGTCGTGCCCGGCACGCGTGAGCTGCTGCGCCGCGGCGAGCCCGGACGGCCCGGAGCCGACCACGGCCACCGTCTTGCCGGTGAGCTTCTGCGGGATCTGCGGAGTGACCCAGCCTTCGGCCCACGCCCGGTCGATGATCGAGATCTCGACCCGCTTGATCGTCACCGCGTCGTCGTTGATGCCGAGCACACACGCGGTCTCACACGGCGCAGGGCACAGCGTGCCGGTGAACTCCGGGAAGTTGTTCGTGGCGTGCAGCCGTTCGCTCGCCGCGCGCCAGTCTTCGTTCCACACCAGCGTGTTCCACTCAGGAATCAGGTTCCCGAGCGGACAGCCCTGGTGACAGAACGGGATCCCGCAGTCCATACATCGACCGGCCTGCTTTTCGAGCTTGGTCGACGCGAAGTCCTCGTACACCTCGCGCCAGTCCATCAGCCGCAGGTCGACCGGACGGCTCGTCGGTGTCTCCCGCGTAGTGGTCATGAAACCCTTGGGGTCAGCCATGTGCGGCCTCCATGATTGCCTCGTTCACGTCACGTCCCTCGCGCTCGGCCTTGGCCTGTGCGGCGAGGACTCGCTTGTAGTCCTTCGGCATGACCTTGCCGATCCGCGTCATCGCGGTGTCCCAGTCGGCCAGCAGCGCCCGCGCGACGGCGGACTCCGTCTCGTCGTAATGGCGTTCGATCGCGTCGCGGAGGAACTCGGTGTCCTCGTCGTCGAGCGGGTCGACGTCCACCATCTCCGGGTTGACCCGGTGCCCCGGCAGGTCGAGCACGTACGCGACCCCGCCCGACATCCCGGCCGCGAAGTTGCGCCCGATGTCGCCCAGCACCACCACGCGCCCGCCGGTCATGTACTCGCAGCCGTGGTCCCCGACGCCCTCGACCACCGCGATGGCACCCGAGTTCCGCACGCAGAACCGCTCGCCGACCTTGCCGCGGATGAAGAGCTCGCCGCTCGTCGCGCCATACCCGATCACGTTGCCGGCGATGATGTGCTCCTCGGCGACGAACTGCACACCTTCCGGCGGGCGCACGATGATTCGGCCGCCCGACAGACCCTTGCCGACGTAGTCGTTGCCGTCACCGATGAGCCGCAGCGTGATGCCCTTCGGGATGAATGCCCCGAACGACTGACCCGCGGTCCCGGTGAACGTCACGTCGATCGTGTCGTCCGGCAGGCCTTCGCCGCCCCAGCGCTTGGTGAGCTCGGACCCCAGCATCGTGCCGACGGTCCGGTTCACGTTGCGCACCGGCAGTTCCAGCCGCACCTTGTCACCCGAGGACAGCGCGCCCTCGGCGAGCTGGATCAGCGTGTTGTCGAGCGCCTTCTCCAACCCGTGGTCCTGCGCGACATGTTGGTGCCGCAACGCGCGCGGGGCCAGCTCGGGCACGTGGAAGATCGGCGACAGGTCGAGCCCGGAGCCCTTCCAGTGGTCGACGGCCTTGCGCTTGTCGAGCACCTCGGCATGCCCGACGGCTTCGGCGATGGACCGGAAACCCAGCTCCGCCAAGTACTCCCGGACTTCCTGCGCGATGAACTGCATGAAGTTGACGACGTATTCGGCCTTGCCGCTGAACTTCTCCCGCAACTTTGGATTCTGCGTCGCGACGCCGACCGGACAGGTGTCCAGGTGACACACGCGCATCATCACGCAGCCCGACACGACCAGCGGCGCGGTCGCGAAACCGAACTCCTCGGCGCCGAGCAGCGCCGCGACCATCACGTCCCGGCCGGTCTTGAGCTGGCCGTCGGTCTGGACGACAATCCGGTCGCGCAGGCGGTTCTCCAGCAGCGTCTGCTGTGTCTCGGCGAGCCCGAGCTCCCACGGCCCGCCCGCGTGCTTGATCGACGACAGCGGCGAAGCGCCGGTGCCGCCGTCGTGCCCGGAGATCAGCACGACGTCCGCGTGGGCCTTGGACACCCCGGCCGCGACCGTACCGACACCGACCTCGGAAACCAGCTTCACGTGGATGCGAGCCGCCGGGTTGGCGTTCTTCAGGTCGTGGATGAGCTGCGCGAGGTCTTCGATCGAGTAGATGTCGTGGTGCGGCGGCGGCGAAATAAGCCCGACGCCCGGCGTCGAGTACCGCGTCTTCGCGATCCACGGATACACCTTCGGACCGGGCAGCTGGCCGCCTTCGCCGGGCTTCGCGCCCTGCGCCATCTTGATCTGGATGTCGTCGGCGTTGACGAGGTACTCGCTCGTCACCCCGAACCGGCCGCTCGCGACCTGCTTGACGGCGGACCGCCGTTCCGGGTCGTACAGCCGCTCGGCGTCCTCGCCGCCCTCACCGGTGTTGGACTTGCCGCCGATGCTGTTCATCGCGATGGCCAGGGTCTGGTGCATCTCCATCGAGATCGAGCCGTAGGAGATCGCGCCGGTGGCGAACCGCTTGACGATCTCGGAGACCGGTTCGACCTCCTCGATCGGGACCGGCGTGCGCTCGCCGTACTTGAAGTCGAACAGCCCGCGCAACGTGTAGAGCTTCTCGGACTGGTCGTTGACGGCCTTCGTGTACTCCTTGAAGACGTCGTACTTCCCGGACCGCGTGGAGTGCTGCAGTTTGAACACGGTCTGCGGGTTGAACAGGTGCGGCTCGCCCTCGCGGCGCCACTGGTAGTCCGCGCCGGTCTCGAGCTCGCGGTGGCTCGCGCGGACGCCGTCGGCGGGGAACGCCTTCCGGTGCCGCTGCGCGACTTCCTGCGCGATCGTGTCGAAACCGATCCCGCCGAGCCGGGAAGTGGTGCCGGTGAAGCAGTTCTCGATGACGTCTTCGCCGAGCCCGATCGCCTCGAAGATCTGCGCGCCGGTGTAGGACGCGACGGTCGAGACGCCCATCTTGGACATCGTCTTGCGGACGCCCTTGCCGAGCGCCTTGATCAGGTTCGTGGTGGCTTCCTTCGCCGTGACACCCGGGATGTGGCCCTGGCGGGCCATCTCCTCGACGGTCGCCATCGCCATGTACGGGTTCACCGCGGCCACGCCGTAACCGATCAGCAGCGCGACGTGGTGCACCTCGCGCGCGTCGCCGGACTCGACGATGAGCCCGACCTGGGTCCGCGTCTTCTCGCGGACCAGGTGGTGGTGGACCGCGCCGGTGAGTAGCAGCGACGGGATCGCCGCGTGGTTCTCGTCGACGCCGCGGTCGGAGAGCACGATCAGCCGTGCGCCGTCTTCGATGGCCTCGGACACCTCGGTGCGGATTTCGTCGAGCCGCTTGATCAACGCCTCGCCGCCGCCGTGGACGTTGTAGCGGCCGAGCACGGTGACGGCCTGGAACTCCGGAAGGTCGCCGTCGTCGTTGACATGGACCAACTTCGCGAGCTGGTCGTTGTCGATGACGGGGTACGGCAGGGTGATCCGCCGGCAGGACGCCGAGTTGCCGTCGAGCAGGTTCGGTTCGGACCCGAGCTGGGTGCCGAGCGCGGTGACCAGCTCCTCGCGGATGGCGTCCAGCGGCGGGTTCGTCACCTGGGCGAACAGTTGGATGAAGTAGTCGAACAGCTGACGCGGTCCACTGGAGATCGACGCGAGCGGCGAGTCGTTGCCCATCGAGCCGATCGGCTCCGCGCCGGTGCGCGCCATCGGCTCGAGCAGGACGTCGAGCTCCTCTTCGGTGTACCCGAACGCTTGCTGGCGGCGGACGAGCGCGGCGTGCAGCGGGACCTCGCGGTCGCGCTCGGGTAGGTCCGCGAGCGCGACGAGCCCGGCGGACACCCAGTCGCCGTACGGGTGCTCGGCGGCCAGGCCGCCCTTGATCTCCTCGTCGTCGATGATCCGGCCTTCGGCGGTGTCGACGAGGAACATCTTCCCCGGCTCCAGCCGGCCCTTGCGGATGATCGTCGACTGGTCGATCTCCAGCACGCCGACCTCGCTGGCGAGCACGACGAGGCCGTCCTCGGTGACCCAGTACCGGGCGGGGCGCAGGCCGTTGCGGTCGAGCACGGCGCCGATCTGCGTGCCGTCGGTGAACGAAACCAGCGCGGGGCCGTCCCAGGGCTCCATGAGCGTGGAGTGGAACTCGTAGAACGCGCGGCGCTCCGCGTCCATCTCCTGATGGTTTTCCCACGCCTCGGGGATCATCATCAACACGGCGTGCGGCAGTGACCGGCCGCCGAGGTGCAGCAGTTCGAGTACTTCGTCGAAGGAGGCGGAGTCGCTCGCGCCGCGGGTGATGATCGGGTGGATGCGCTTGAGGTCGCCGTCGACCAGGTCGGTCTCGAGCATCGACTCGCGCGCGTCCATCCAGTTCCGGTTGCCGCGCAGCGTGTTGATCTCGCCGTTGTGGGCGACGTAGCGGTACGGGTGGGCGAGCGGCCACGACGGGAAGGTGTTGGTGGAGAAGCGGGAGTGGACCAGGCCGATGGCGCTGGTGACCCGTTCGTCGGTCAGGTCGTCGAAGAACTTCTCGACCTGCGGCTCGGTGAGCATTCCCTTGTAGACGATGGTGCGCGACGACAGACTGGGGAAGTAGACGTCCTCGGCGACGAGCTCGTGCTCGGCCCGCTTGCGCACGCAGAACGCGGCGCGCTCCAACGCCAGTCCGTCGCGGTTGTTTCGGCGTCCGGAAAGGAAAAGTTGGGTGAAATGCGGCATCGTGGTGGCCGCGGTGGGGCCGACGTGCTCGGCGTGCACCGGCAGTTCGCGCCAGCCGAGGACCTGCATGTCCTCCTCGGCGGCGATCCGCTCGATGGTGGTCATGGCGCGGCCGCGCTTCTTTTCGTCCACGGGCAGGAAAGCCGTGCCGACGGCGTAGTGACCGGCCTCGGGCAACGCGAAGTCCACAACTTCCCGGTAAAACTCGTCGGGGACCTGGATCAGGATGCCGGCGCCGTCGCCGGTGTCGGGTTCGGCGCCACGGGCACCCCGGTGCTCGAGATTCCGCAGCGCGACCAGCGCCTTGCTGACGATGCCATGGTCGCGACGACCCGCTAGGTCGGCGACGAAGGCAACTCCGCAGGCGTCGTGGTCGTTCTGCTTGTCGTACAGACCCTTGCGGGTCTTTGCTGATGCGTGGCGGGTCACGGCTGGCCGCCTCCCAAGGCGTCGGCGCGGGTCGCTTCATCCGAAAGTGGGATCCAGGGGGACCTGGGTTAACGGAAGAGCTCGAGTCCGCGATAGTCAGTCGAGAAGACCGATGCGGGGAAGGCCCGATTGCCCGCGAAGACCCCGGCGTAGACCGAAGCTGGGCGGACAGCTGTGGTGTTTCGCACAGCGGGCGCGCATCGTGGCGGGGCCACACAACAGTGGGTGGCCTCGCGTGAGGGTGTCCGTCATCGCGCACGTCATTGTGTCGAAGGCGTGGTCGTGCTTGCGCGGTCCCTTCGACCCAGGTGGTGGGGGTCGTCGGCGCGCGTTTTGCTGCTCCCGGGTTCGCCGGGTCTTATGACAGTAGTGTGAATTCGTTGTTATCGATATACGTCGTTGCTCGCGGGTGGGAAATGCCACGTGCCCGTTGACTACACCCAGTATTCCGCACAACTCAGGCCCTCGCACGGTGATCCGCGGTCAATACGGGCCTGAGCTGCGAAAACAGGCCTCAGCTGAGGTTCCGGGCTGCTCCTCCCGCGCGTTTACGCGGCAGCAACAGAGCAGCTGTGACGATCCAGATGAGCCCGCCGAACCGCCCGATCGGCAGAGCGGCGTCGAATCCGGTGCTGACCAGCGCGAACGTGCCCAGCATCGCGAGTCCCGCGATGACCAGCCCGGCCCACGCCACGGCCTTCGGCAGCAGCCCGAGGATGAGCGCGGGCACCGCGATGCCCGCGATGAGCAGCGCAAAGGTGACTCCGTAGCCGACACCGCCGAGCGCGAACGAGAGCTCGTTGAGCAGCTTCGCGACTGGTCCGTCGAGATCGGGCGCGGTCTGGGAGGCCGTCCAGGTCACGATTCCGCACAACGCGAGCATCATCGACGAGAGCAGGCCACCGGTGAACGCGATCGCCGATCCAGGCGCGGTGATCCCGAGCTGTCGCAGCCGCCGGTAGGCCGTCGCGGCGAGGATCGCCAGCGGGATGGCGGCCGCGAACTGAAGGAAACCGGCCACTTGCATCGCGCCGGCGTGGGACTGGAACGACGCGACCAACGCCACTGTGGACGTGCCGGGACGGGGTGTGCCGGCGGCGACGGCGACGTAGGCGACGGTGAACGCGGCGAACACTCCGGCGAGCAACCCGAGCGGCGGCCCGAGTTGCCGGGGCTTTTCGACGGTGACCATGAGGACTCCTGAATCGGGGGAATCGGACGCGAATGGGACGCCTTCACCCTGATCCTCGGCCCGCTGTCACCGCATCCGTCCCGCGACGACACCCGCTCCTACGTTCCCTGTCGCGTCCCGTCTCCGTGGGTGGTCGAGTGGACCGTTCTTCAGCAACTCGACGGCGAGTTGCGATCGTTGCGGAGGTCAAGTACCGCAACTCGACGGCGAGTTGCGGGGGTGCAAGGTGGGCACTCTTGGACAAAAGTGCCCTCGGGGGAGGGTGGTTAGGGTGGCAGGGTGGCGGAGGCGTATCTGAGTGTGGGGGCCGCCGCCGTGCACGAGATCGAGATCCGGCGCTCGCGGTTCATCTGCGCGGTCGAGCCGGTCGAGACGCCGGAGGCGGCGCGGGAAGTGATCGCGGCGCGGCGTAGGGCGGACCCGTCGGCGAGACACCATTGCCACGCCTTCGTCCTCGGACCGGACGGCCGGACGCAACGTTCGAGTGACGATGGGGAGCCGGCCGGGACGGCGGGGACACCCATGCTGGAAGTGCTGCGACGCCGGGAGCTCACCAACACCGTCGCCGTGGTGACCCGCTACTTCGGCGGGATCCTGCTGGGGGCCGGTGGCCTGATCAGGGCCTACGGCCAGGCTGTCAGCGAGGCGCTCGACACTGTGCGCGTCGCCGAGTTCCGCCGGCTTCGACTCGTCGAGGTCGCTGTCGGCTATGAGCGCGCGGGACGCCTCGAAAGCGACCTGCGCAACGGTAGATACCTGCTGCGGGACACGCGTTACGACGACCTGGCCCGGTTCGAGATCGGTGTGCCCGCGGGAGACCTGGAGGGCTTCCGCTCCTGGCTGGCGGACCTCACGGGCGGCGAGGCCGTCACCGAAGACACCGGCGAGCACTGGGTTGCGGCGTCGGGGTAACGCCGCAGGTCAGGCCGCTGAAACCTGAGGAACGGCGATGCTCAGTGCGGCCACTCCGGCCGCGGTGAGCAGGGCAGGCACCTGTTCGCCGCGCTGTCCCGGTCTGGCCGGGACGACCAGGCCCAGCCTGGCGAGGCGGTGGGCAGTCTGCTGATCGCAGCAGGCGAGTCCATCGACGAACAGGTCCGGTTCGCAGCTGCACGTGATTTCGGCGTGGCCCAGGGCCACAGCGGTCAGAGTGGCCCTCTCACGGCGGTTGAGTTCGATCATTACGGGTCCTCCTTTCTGATCTCTCCTTTAGTGAACTCCGTCCCACCGACAATATGACGCAAGACACTGGGGAAACGCTTGAATTCCCATCGTTCGTGCCCTAAGGCGCTCCGGCGAATGAACTTTCGGGCCACAACCAGTGCGACACACCCTGCTGGGCGCACCGCGGCCACCCGGTCTTGAATGGCCTGGTGGACACCAGCACCGCCATCAGGACCGACACCGCGACGCTCGCCCTCTATACGACCGACGCGTCGAACTACCGGCACACGCCGCTAGGTGTGGTCCTGCCGAAGTCGGCCGAAGACGTGGTCGACGCCGTCGCCGCCTGCCGCGAAGCCGGTCTGCCGGTGATCGCGCGCGGTGGTGGCACGAGCGTCGCCGGGAACGCGTGTGGCCCTGGCGTCGTGCTCGACACCTCGCGCTACTTCAGCGGCGTCATCGAGCTCGACCCCGAAGCCCGCGTTGCTCGCGTCGCGCCGGGAACCGTCCTCGACGACCTGCAGGCCGTCGCCGCGCCGTATGGGCTGCGGTTCGGCCCCGACCCGTCGACGCACAGCCGCTGCACGATCGGCGGCATGGTCGGCAACAACGCGTGCGGATCGCATTCGGTGGCCTGGGGACGCACCGCCGACAACGTCCGCGGCCTGGACGTGCTGCTCTACGACGGCACCAGGCTCAGCGTCGGCCCGATGTCACCCGCCGAGGTGGACCGTCGTGCCGCGCTGCCGGGCACCGAAGGCCGCGTGTTCTCCGAGCTGCGGTCGCTCGTGGCGGCCAACCTCGGGGTGCTGCGGACGGAGCTGTCGACGTGGCCGCGCCGCGTGTCCGGCTACGGCCTCGAACACCTGCTGCCGGAGAACGGGTTCGACCTCGCCAAGGCGTTGGTCGGCAGCGAGGGAACCTGCGTCACCGTGCTCGAAGCCACCGTCGGCCTTGTCCCGCTGCCGAAGCACAAAGCGTTGGCGGTACTCGGTTTCCCGTCGGACATCGCGGCCGCGGACGCTGTACCGGCCATCCTCCCGTGGTCGCCGCTCACGGTCGAAGGGGTCGACGCGGACCTTGTCGCGTTGTTGGAGCCCGGCCGCGCGTCCGACCTGCCGCCTGGTGGCGCGTGGCTGTTCGTCGAGCTCGCCGGGGATGAACCCGGGCAGGCTGAGGAGCGAGCCGTCAAGCTTGCGAGCGAGCTGGGCGGTTCGCTCACCGGCAGCGTTGTCCTCACCGATCCGGCCGCGCAGCGCACGCTGTGGCGCATCCGGGAGGAGGGCGCCGGCCTGGCGACCAGGCTCGCCGACGGGTCGGAGGCCTGGCCCGGCTGGGAGGACGCGGCGGTTCCGCCGGAACGGCTGGGGTCGTACCTGCGCGGGTTCAAGGCGCTGATGGCCGAATATGGCCGCCAGAGCGTGGTCTACGGCCACTACGGCGAGGGCTGCCTGCACATGCGCCTCGACTTCGACCTGCTGTCGACGTCCGGGATCGCGGAGTTCCGGACCTTCCTCGAGCGCGCCGCCGACCTGGTCGCCGCGCACGGCGGGTCGCTGTCCGGTGAACACGGCGACGGTCAGGCAAGGTCGGAGCTCCTCCCGCGGATGTACAGCCCTCAGGTGATCGCGCTGTTCGAGCGCTTCAAGGCGATCTTCGACCCCGGCGGCCGGATGAACCCGGGGATCCTGGTCGACCCGCGCGCGATCGACGCCGACCTGCGTGTCCGGCGCGCGCCGCTGGCGATCGAGGACGTCACCGTGCTCGCGTACCCGCACGACCACGGCAGTTTCGGCGAGGCGATGCGACGCTGTGTCGGCGTCGGCAAATGCCGCAACACCAGCGGTCCCGGGGTGATGTGCCCCAGCTATCGCGTCACTCGCGACGAGAAGCACTCGACGCGGGGGAGGGCGCACCTGCTCGCGGAAATGATCAACGGCGAGGTGATCACCGACGGCTGGCGGTCCGAGGAGGTCCGCGAGGCGCTGGACCTGTGCCTGTCGTGCAAGGGCTGCCTGTCGGACTGTCCGGTCGACGTGGACATGGCGACCTACAAGGCGGAGTTTTACCAGCAGCACTACAAGGGCCGCCTGCGCCCGGCGTCGCACTACTCGATGGGCTGGCTGCCGCTGTGGCTGAGGTTCGCCGCCGTGGCTCCGCGGCTCGCGAACGCCGTCACCAGCCGTCCTCGGCTCGCGGCCGCGCTGAAGCGTGCCGGGGGCATCGCGCCGGAGCGTGACTTGCCGACGTTCGCGACGAAGCCGTTCACACGCGCCCGGGCGGACCTTCGGCGCAAACGTTTGCCCGGCGGAAAGCCGGTGCTGCTCTGGCCGGATTCGTTCAACAACTACTTCACCCCGGATGTCCTCGACGCCGCCGCTGAAGTCCTCACCGCAGCCGGCTACGACGTCGTGCTGCCCGATCGGGGCGTGTGTTGCGGGCTGACTTGGGTGTCCACCGGGCAGCTCGGGGTCGCGCGGCGCGTTTTGCGGCGCACGATGTCGGTGCTGAAGCCCTATCTCGACGCCGGATACGAGGTCGCGGGTCTCGAACCGAGTTGCACGGCGTTGTTCCGCGGGGACTTGACGGCGTTGCTGCCCGGCGACCCGACGGCCGCGCTGCTCGCGGAGCGGACACGCACGTTCGCCGAGCTCCTGGACGCGTCGCCGGTGGACTTCCAGGCACTCGACGTCGACACGATCACCCAGGTGCACTGTCACCAGCACGCCGTGCTCGGCTTCGGCGCCGATGAACGCGCGATGGCCGCGGCCGGGATCCGGAACTCCACTTTGGACTCGGGATGCTGCGGGCTCGCCGGCAACTTCGGCTTCGAAAAGGGCCACTACGACGTGTCGGTCGCTTGCGCGGAGGACCGGCTCCTGCCCGCCGTACGGGACGCGGCCGCGGGCACCGTGGTCGTCTCGGACGGGTTCAGCTGCCGCACGCAGATCGCGCAGCAGTCCGAGCGCACCGCGGTCCATCTGGCCGAACTTCTCCGCCGGGCACTGCCCTGATGCAACCGATCCGACCGGTTGTGCCGTCTTGACGGGTATGACCAAGTCCTTGCTCGGCGTGACGGCGTTGGTGGCTCTCGTGTCCCTGACGGGATGCGCGTCGAAGCCCGCGGCGGTGGCTTGTCCGGCTCTCGCGGTGGCTCCTGTGATCAGCTTCACCCTCGATCCGGCGATCGCGGCCCAGGTCAGCACGGCGACCCTGTGCTGGACCGATTCCTGCCAGAAGACGCTGATCAGGCTGCTGCCGCACACGGCGAGCGTGCCGATCGCCTGTACGACCACGCCCTGCCCGACCACTTCGGGCACTTCGGGAGTTGTCGGTGTGCCGGACCTTTCGGCCAACCCGAGGACGGTGACCGTGTCGCTGGTCTACGCGCGCGAAAACCACGTCGTCGACCAGCAGTTGCCGCTCACGCCGAAGTCCGTTGACCCCGGAAACGGGTGTGGTCCGCGGATCCAGCCCGTGACGGTCGCCGTTGGCGCGGACGGGAAGGCGCACGCCGTTTAGGGTCGGCGGTATGACTCAGCTGCCACTTGCCGGGGTGACGGTCGTCGGGCTGGAACAGGCCGTCGCCGCGCCGTTCGCCACCCGTCAGCTCGCCGACCTCGGCGCCCGCGTGATCAAGGTGGAACGGCCGGGTAGCGGTGACTTCGCCCGCGCCTACGACGAGACCGTGCACGGCCAGTCGAGTCACTTCGTGTGGCTCAACCGCAACAAGGAGAGCATCGCCCTCGACGTCAAAGCACCCGCGGACCGCGCCGTGCTGGGGGCGTTGCTGGCGAAGGCCGACGTCTTCGTGCAGAACCTGGCACCTGGCGCGGCCGGGCGACTCGGCCTCGACGCCGAAACGCTGCGAGCGGAGCATCCGCGGCTCATCGTGTGCTCGATTTCGGGCTATGGATCGAGCGGGCCCTATCGCGCCAAGAAGGCGTACGACCTGCTTGTGCAATGCGAAGCCGGGGTCGTTTCCGTCACCGGGACGCCCGAGGCGCCGGCCAAGGCGGGGATCCCGGTCGCGGACATCGCCGCCGGAATGTACGCCTACAGCGGCGTGCTTTCCGCGCTGTACGAGCGGGAACGCACCGGCGAAGGCTCGGCGTTCGAGGTGTCGATGCTCGACGCGCTTGGCGAATGGGCCGGGTTTCCGTACTTCTACGCCAACTACGGCGGCAGCGAGCCACCACGCAACGGCGCGAAGCACGCGGCGATCTCGCCCTACGGCCCGTATACCACGGGAGACGGGACCACGGTCTTCATCGGCGTCCAGAACGAGCGGGAGTGGGCCTCGCTGTGCGAAAAGGTGCTGCACACGCCGGAACTTGCGACCGACCCGCGGTTCGACCGCAACTCGTCGCGGGTCGCGCGTGACGCCGAGCTGACCGGGATCATCGAGGCCGCACTGTCCGGCTCGACGGCGTCGGACGTCCAGGCGCTTCTGGACGCCGCCGGTATCGCCAACGCGCGGATGCGCACGATGGCGGAGTTCGCCGAGCACCCGCAGCTCGCCGCGCGTGAGCGCTGGGGGAGTGTCGGCACGCCCGCAGGCCCGGTCAGCGCCCTGCTGCCGCCGATCGAAGTCCCGGGCCGTACCCCGCGGCTCGACCCCGTCCCGGCCCTCGGCGAACACACCGCCGCCATCCTCGCCGAACTCGGCCTCTAGTGTGCGTCCCGCTCGGCGTAGCGCTTCAGGGTAAGGAATTCCTTCCTCATCATGATCAGGTCGCCCCAGACGAGTAGTGCGCCTCGGAGCCGGTCGAACCAGCCGTCCTGGGCTAGGACGAGCCGGCAGACCAGCCTGGATGACACGTCGTCGAGCGGGTGGACGGCGTACGTCACGGCCAACGGCCCGAACAGCCGTTCCGGCTTGGGCAGACCCCGGCCGGTGAAACTGCTTCCGGGCTGAACCTCGGTCAGCCTGAAGACCATCATCTCCTGCCCGACCGCCAGCTGGTCGGACCCCGGGACCAGCTGCGACGGGCTTTTGCGCCCCCGGTTGTCGAGCAGGTCGTAGCTGTACGGCGCGATCGAGAGCTGGCACAGCCACCGGAAGGTCAGCGCGGCGGGTGCGTCCACGGTGACGGCTCTGTCCAGCCGGACGAGTCGGTCCGCGGGGAGGTCCAGCACGGTGTCGGCCGGATAGCGGCGGTGGCGTTCCTCGTCGGTGGCACCCCAGTTTGTCCCGGAAGGCAGTCGCATGATGATCTCCGTACGGTAGCGTATGGTATCCGTACGGTACCGTACTGAAATGGTCGCGAAAAGCCCCTTGCGCAAGGAGGACTGGGCGGACGCCGCGCTGGCCGCGCTCGCCGAAGGCGGACTTCCGGCGATCGCGGTCGAGCCGATCGCGGCCAGGCTCGGCGCGACCAAAGGCAGCTTCTACTGGCACTTCAAGAACCGCGCGGCGCTGGTCGAAGCGACGTTGGAGCGGTGGGCCGAGCAGCACACGGAGTCACTGATCCGGGAGCTCGAGGCGGAACCCGAACCCCGGGAGCGGTTGCGCGGGTTGTTCGCCCAGGTGTTCGTGAGCCGGCCCGTCCACCGGACGGAGCTGGCACTGCTCGCCAAGGCCGAGGATCCGATGGTGGCGCCAGTGCTGGCGCGGGTCACCGCACGCCGCGTCGAGTTCATCGTCGACTGCCTGAGCGGGATGGGCTGCTCCGCGGAGGAAGCCCGGCAGCGCGCTGTCCTGGCGTACACCGCGTACGTCGGGCTCATCCAGGCGCAGCGCGCGAGTGCGGACACCCTGCTGAGCCCGGCTGAGCGCGGTCCCTACCTGGACTTTCTCTGGCTGGCGATCGGCGGCGAGGGGTAACGCGCGCTAGTCGGTGCGTTCCAGCAGTGACCTGATGCCGGTGAGCACCAGCTCGCAGATCTCGTCGGGGTCGGCGCTGGCCAGCGGTTCCTTGCCGGTGATGTCGCGGACCAGGCCGATCCCGAGCACCCAGGACAGCGCCAGGTCGGCGCGGAGTTCGGCGTTGTCGGCGTCGGTCAGTGTGGCGAGGGTCTTGGCGTACTCGTCACCGAGGCGACGGCGGATCGCGATCGCCGCGCTGTCGCTGCCGGTGGAGCGCAGGAACGCCTCCATCGATTTGTGCCGACTCGTTCCGTCCGGCGTGAGCATGCTCCGCAACGCCGTCTCGAGCAGCCTTTCCGGCGGCGTCGAGGCGAGCTGCTCGCGACCGCCGCGTGCCATCGTCTCCTCGAACAGCGCTTCCTTCGAGCCGAAGTAGCGGAACAGGAGGGCTTGGTTGACGCCGGCGAGCTTCGCGATGTCGCGGACCGTGGTCCGGTCGAAACCGCGCTCCGCGAACAGCTCCGAGCCGGCGTCGAGCAGCGCTTCTCTGGTTGCCGCCGCGTCTCTCTTGCGTGCGTGCTGCTCCGTGGTCATCAGGGCCTCCTTGTGCGCACACGGTAGTCGTAGAGCACTCGGTAGGCGCCTTGACGCGTTGAGTGACCAGCGCTAGCGTTGTAAGCACCTGCTTACACGCGATGTACGGGAGATTCTCTTGACCACCACGCACAGCCACTACGTCGAGCCGGTCACGTACCCCTTCAACGAAGAGGCGGGGCTGGGTATGGCCGAGGCTTACACGGCCGCCCGCGCAACCGAGGGGATGATCCGCGTCAGCCTGCCCCACGGCGAACCGGCGTGGCTCGCGACGCGGTACGCCGATGTGAGGTTCGTGCTCGGTGACAAGCGGTTCTCCCGCGCGGAGTCCCTCAACCACGACGCGCCGAGGATGAATCCGGCGAACAACAACACCGGCATCCTGTCGATGGACCCGCCCGACCACACCCGGCTGCGCACGCTGGTCGCGAAGGCGTTCACCATGCGCCGGGTCGAGGAGCTCCGGCCGCGGGTCCGGGAGCTCACCGGCGAGCTGATCGACGCCATGGTCGCCGCCGGCCGGCCCGCCGACCTCGTCGAGGACTTCGCGCTCCCGCTGCCGGTCGCGGTCATCTGCACACTGCTCGGTGTTCCCGTCGCGGACCGGTCCAAGTTCCGGGTGTGGAGCGACGCGGCGTTGTCGACGAGCTCGATGACGGCCGAGGAGTACCTGGCCAGCCGCGAGGAGCTGCGCGACTACATGCGCGGGCTCATCGCCGAACACCGCGAGCGCCCGGCCGACGACCTGATGACCGCGCTCATCGAGGCGCGCGACGAACGCGACAGGCTGACCGAGCTCGAACTGGTCGACCTGTGCGTCGGCATCCTGATCGCCGGCCACGAGACCACCGCGAGCCAGATCCCCAACTTCGTCTACGTGCTGCTGGAGAACCCCGAGCAGTGGGCGAAGCTGGCCGGCGACCTGACGCTGATCCCGGGCGCCGTTGAGGAGCTGACGCGGTTCGTCCCGCTCGGTGCCGCGGCCGGCTTCGCCCGGTACGCCACCGAAGACGTCGAGGTCGGCAGTGTGCTGGTCCGCGCGGGCGAGCCGGTGCTCGTCGCGATGGCGTCCGCGAACCGTGACGCGGCGCAGTTCAGCGACCCAGAGTCGCTGCAGCTCGACCGCGAAGGCAACCAGCACCTCGGCTTCGGCCACGGCGTCCATCACTGCCTCGGCGCCCAGCTCGCCCGGCTGGAGCTGCAGGAAGCGCTGCACGCGCTGGTGACCAGGCTGCCGGAACTCAAGATCACCGGGGACATCGCGTGGAAGACGCAGATGTTGGTGCGCGGCGCGCGTTCGATGCCTGTGGGATGGTGAGGCATGACTTGGTCAGTTGAAGTGGACGAGCACACCTGCATCGGCTCGGGCATGTGCGCGGCGTTGGCACCCGAGCTCTTCACCCTCGACGCCGCGACGGCGAGCGTGGTGTCGAGCAGCGTCGAGCCGGGCGAGCTCGTGCTCGACGCCGCCGATTCCTGCCCGGCCTCCGCGATCGTCGTGACCGACGGGAGCGAGGTCGTCGGCCCCCGTCCATAGCTCCCTTCTGCGGTCCCCTACGACTCGGGGGATCTTTCGTACCGAACCCCGGTGCGAAAGATCCCCCGAGTCGTTTTTTGCGCCCGGTCACGGCTAGGGCTCGTGAGTGTTCCGGCCGGTTCTACCCGGTCTAAACACTCACGAGCCCTGGACGTGCGCCGACGCGTGTTACGGCGGACGCGCTGGAGCGTTTACCTGGGGAGGTCTTGGTAACACGGGGCTGTTCCGGATGAAACGCGCCGGAAATCGACAGCCGGTCAACTGGAACCCGTCACAGCCCCGGCGAAATCCACGGAGGCGGTAGTGCCTGAGATCTACTTCCGGGTGACGTGGCCCGACGGTTCACGGCAACGATGCTACTCGCCTTCGCTCGTCGTTGAAGACTTTTTTCAAGCAGGACAGGCGTATTCGGTTTCGGACTTCCTCGAGCGCAGCACTCGCGCACTGGGTATCGCGTCGGACCGGGTGCGGGAGCGTTACGGGTTCGCTTGCGCCGCCGCGGCCGCCCAGCTCGACGAAATCGTGACCAGAGCGGGGAAGTACGGCACTGAAGGTGCCGAAGTGATCGTGGAGGGATTCGAACGATGAGCGAGAACCTCGACGGCCTGCACCGGCCGGTGGTCGTGATCGGCGGCGGGCAGGCCGGACTGTCGATGAGCCACTGCCTTACGCGGGCCGGCGTCGACCACCTGGTGCTCGAACGCGAGCGGGTCGGCCACGAATGGCGTTCCCGGCGGTGGGACTCGTTCTGCCTGGTGACCCCGAACTGGCAGTGCACCCTGCCCGGGTTCCCTTACCAGGGCGAGGATCCCAACGGGTTCATGCTGCGCGACGACATCGTCGCCTACCTCGAGGACTACGTGAAGTCGTTCGACGTCCCGCTCGTCGAAGGCGTCACCGCGACCCGGCTGCGGCAGGACCGGGACGGCACGTTCCGGATCGGCACCACCCGCGGCGAACTGACCGCGGACCAGGTCGTGCTGGCGACCGGGCCGTACCAGGTCCCGCTGAAGCCCCGGCTTGCCGAGCGGGTCCCGGAGTCCGTTCAGCAGGTGCATTCCTCGGATTACCGCAACCCGCAACAACTTCCGCCGGGCGAGGTGCTGGTCGTCGGCACCGGGCAGTCCGGGTGCCAGATCGCCGAAGACCTCCATCTCGCCGGCCGCAAGGTGCACCTGGCCGTCGGCTCCGCACCGAGGGTCGCCCGCGGCTACCGGGGCCGTGACGTCGTCGCGTGGCTCGATGAGATGGGCTACTACGGCAAGGCGATCGACGAGTTCGCCGACTCCGATGCCGTTCGCTTCCGCGCCAACCACTACGTCACCGGCCGCGACGGCGGACGCGACATCGACCTGCGCGCCTTCGCGCGTCAGGGCATGAGCCTCTACGGCAGGCTCACCGACATCCGCGGCGGCAAGGCCGCCTTCGACACCGACCTGCGCAAGAACCTCGACGGCGCCGACGCGGTGTCCGAGGGCATCAAGGACTCGATCGACGTCTTCATCGCCCGCGAAGGGATCCGCGCACCCGACGAGGCGCGGTACGAACCGGTCTGGGAGCCCGACGACGAGCCGGGTGAACTCGACCTGGCCGGGATCAGCGCGGTCGTGTGGAGCACCGGCTTCGGTCGTGACCACCGCTGGATCGAGATCCCCGTGTTCGACGGCCGCGGTTACCCGACGCACAGCCGCGGCGTGACCAGTTGCCGCGGCCTCTACTTCCTTGGCCTGCCTTGGCAATACACCTGGGGTTCCGGCCGGTTCTGCGGGGTCGCGGCAGACGCCGAGTACCTCGCGACCCAGATCAACGCGTCCCGATTCGGCGGCGGCGATGTCCGCTGGATCGCCGGAACGCCGGCGAGCACCTATCCGAGCGACGAAGACTGGATCGCCCCGAGGACGGTGGCGTGATGGCTGTCTACGACGCGCATCGCCATCTGGGTGTGCTCCCCGCGTACCCGTTCTACAATGGACCTCCGGTCGCGCCGGCCCTCGGTTCCCGCGCCACGATCGGTGAGCTGCTCGCGGACATGGACCGCGAAGGCACCGAGCGGGCGCTGGTCATCCCGAACTACGGCGTCCCGGATCCCGCGATCGCCTTCTCCTTCAACGAGTTGTGCGTCGAAGCGGCCGCCAAGGACGATCGGATTCGCGCGGCGCTGTGGGTGTCGCCCCGGCCCGAGGACGCGGCGTTGACCAACACGGCGTTGGCGCTGGCGGGCGAGTCCGGGGTCAAGGCGCTGAAGCTGAGCTTCCTGCTCGGTGGCAAGGCCGGCGACCCGGCGTGCAAACCGCAGCTGGACAAGATCTTCGCGACCGCGCGCCGATATGACCTCGTCGTCCACGTCCACACCTCGCCAGGGGCCGCGTCGGACATCGACGAGGTCGGCAAGCTCGTCGACGCCTACGCCGACCACGTCAAGTTGCACCTGGTGCATTTCGGCGGCGGGATGAGCGGGCACATCAAGCTTGTCGGCGGCCGGTTCTTCGACTGGATCGCCGCCGGGAAACAGGTCTACACCGACCTTTCCTGGGCGATCGGCTTCGCGCCGCGCTGGCTCGTCGACGAGGTGTCGCGCCGCGGCATCGGGCACGACCGCATCCTGTTCGCCTCGGACGAGCCGTGGGGCGACTACGACGGCGAGCGCGCCCGGCTGACCGCCGCGATGAGCGACGGTGAGCTGTCCACCTTGGTTTTCCGGAGCACCTTCGAACTGCTCTACGGATAAAGAGAAAGGGAACAACTGATGGCCGAGTTGACCGATACCGAGAAGACCAGCCTGGACGAGATTCCGCACCCGTCGTTGCCGCAGGGCTCGAATCTTTACGGTGGCACGAAGGTCTTCCCCGACTACCAGGCCGAAAACGGGGAAAGCTATTTCACCCTCGTGCACGGCATCGCGCACGAATCCTCGGTGAGTTTCGTGGCGATCCTGCAGGCGACCCGCGCGCAGCGCAAGGGTTTCGAGGCCGCGATCTACTTCTACGGCCCCGGTTCCCTGAACTGCCTGGCCACCCGCGGGTTCCCGACCACGGGCAACGCGGCGTTCCCCGGCGAGCTGAACATCAACGACCAGCTGAAGGCGTTCATCGCCGAGGGCGGCAAGGTCTACTGCTGCCGGTTCGGCCTTTCCCTGCACGGCGCGCGTGAAGAGGACCTCATCGAAGGGGTCATTCCCACGCATCCGCTGGACGTGCAGGATGCCCTTATCCATTACGCCCGCAAAGGCGCGGTCATCAACTCCACATACATGTTCTAGAACAGGAGTAGCTGTGCGCGTTGGCATCGAAGACGAAACACTGACAGCAAGGTCCGATCTCGCGGTTCATGGCGTTCGGATGGACGCTCCGGTCCGGCGCCGTAAGGGCGCCGGACCGAGCGACGACGGTCATCTGGTCGTCAACGGTGCCAACGCGGCGCTGCCGCTCAACCCCGAAAGCCCGTACTCCGTGCGTGACGGGCGGATCTTCAACGGCACGATCGACCTCGGCCTTTCGGTCGAACCCGTGGCACGGCCGAAGTTCTACGACCTGACCACGGCCGAAGGCGTGCGGTACGAACAGATCGCGCTCCTGCATGGGAAAGACGTCCTCGCCACCACGGTCGTCCAGACGTGCATCCGTTACGTGGAAGAGAAGCGGTGCCGGTTCTGCACGATCGAGGAGTCGCTGAAGGCGGGCAACACCGTCGCGGCGAAGACCCCGGCGCAGCTGGCTGAGGTCGCCGAGGCCGCGGTCCGGCTCGACGGCATCCGGCAGATGGTGATGACCACCGGCACCACGGCCGGCCCCGATCGCGGTGCGCGGCATCTCCTCAGGTGCGTCAAGGCTGTCCTCGAAGCCGTGCCCGGCCTGCCGATCCAGGTCCAGATCGAGCCGCCCGGTGAGCTTTCGGTGCTCACCGATCTGCGTGAGGCCGGCGCGACGTCGGTCGGCATCCACGTCGAGTCGCTGGACGACGACGTCCGCCGCCGCTGGATGCCGGGCAAGTCGTCCGTGCCGATGGCCGAGTACGAAGCCGCATGGGACGAGGCCGTCCGCGTCTTCGGGCGCAACCGCGTGTCGACGTACCTGCTCATCGGGCTCGGCGAGGACGCGGACGAGCTCGTCGCCGGCGCTGGGCGGCTGATCGACCGCGGGGTGTACCCGTTTGTCGTCCCGATGCGGCCGATGCTGGGCACCCTCGCCCGGCGTGACGGCGCTGTCGCACCCTCCGCCGCGCTGGTCCGCGATGTCACCGGTCGTGTCGCCGCGCTCTTGCGGGCGTCCGGGATGACCGGTGCCGACCAGCAGGCCGGCTGTGCCGCGTGCGGGGCGTGCAGTGTGCTGAGCTCGGTCGGGGGCTGACATGGACCCGGACGTGCTCGCCATCCTCGGTGATTCGAAAACCCTTGCTCGGCAACCGGATTTCCGGATCGAAGAGGCTCAGGACCGCCACGCGTACCACTCTTTGCGGACGAAGGTGTTCGTCGAGCGGCAAGGCCTCTTCGACACTCACGACCTCGACGCGCGCGATGACGATTCACGCACGATCGTGCTGCTGGCCCGGGATACTTCGGGTGCCGTGCTCGGCGGTGTCCGGCTCGGTCCCGTCGACGACGGGCCGGACCTGGGCTGGTGGACCGGCGGTCGGCTGGTCGTCGAGCCCGGGGTGCGCCTCGGCGTCGGCGCCGCGCTGGTCCGAGCCGCGTGCGCCCGTGCCGAAAGCGCCGGGGTGCTGCGGTTCGAGGCGACCGTGCAGCAGCAGAACGAGCGGATGTTCACCCGGCTCGGCTGGGACAGCGTGCGCCCGGTGACCGTCGCCGGGGCCGACCACGTCCTGATGCGGTGGCCGATCGGGCGGATCGCGGCCCTGGCCAGGTCGACCAAAAGCGCGCTGGGCTCATTGCTGCATGGTCTCACCGGCGTTCCCGGGTTCGTCGGCGACGACGGTGTCCCGGTGCCGGGCACCGACGTCGTCGCGGCCTGTGACGCGATCATCCCGTCGATGGTCGAGCGCGACCCGGAATGGGCAGGCTGGTGCTCGGTGCTGGTCAACCTCAACGACCTCGCCGCGATGGGTGCCGAGCCTGTCGGCCTGCTCGACGCGCTCGGCGCCCGCGATCGGTCGTTCGCCTCGCGAGTCCTTTCCGGACTGCGGCGGGCGAGCCAGGCTTACGGCGTCCCTGTCCTCGGTGGACACACGCAGTTCGGGGTTCCGGCGTCGCTGGCCGTCACCGCGCTCGGCCGTACGTCGAATCCGGTACCTGGTGGCGGCGGAAGACCTGGCCAGAAGGTGCGGCTGACCGCGGACCTCGGCGGCTCCTGGCGGCCGGGGTACACCGGACGTCAATGGGATTCGACGAGCACGCGGTCCACTGTGGAACTCCGGGCGATGCTCGGCGCGGTCGCCGCGGCGCGTCCGGCGGCGGCGAAGGACGTCTCGATGGCCGGTCTCGCCGGTACCCTCGGGATGCTCGCCGAAGCCGGCGGATGCGGCGCGGTCCTCGACGTCGCCGACGTGCCCCGGCCACCGGAAGCTTCCGTGGGCGACTGGTTCACCTGCTTCCCCGGGTTCGCGATGCTCACCGCCGGCGGCCCGCCACTCGACGCCGGACCGGCGGTGAGCGTGGAATGCGGCAAACTGGTCGACGGACGCGGCGTCACGCTGCGCTGGCCGGACGGCGAACAGACCCGGGTGATCGATGACGATGTAACCGGATTGGGGAGAACATGACCATCTTGCGGATGGCTGCGGTCGCGGCGCCGTTCGACCGTGACCTCGAAGGTGGCTTCGCCCGCATCGAGAAGCTGATCGCGGAAGCCAGAGCCGAAGGTGTCCGACTGCTCGCGCTGCCCGAGGCCTGCCTCGGCGGCTACCTGGCCAACCTCGACGGCGGCGCCGAGGGTCCGCCCGCACTCGCCGTCGACGGCCCGGAGATCCGGCGGCTCGCAGCGCTGGCCGGCGACATGGTGGTGACCGCCGGCTACTGCGAGGACGCGGGTGACCGGTTGTACAACAGCGCGGTGTGTGTCACGGGCGACGGCGTCCTCGGCCACCACCGCAAGGTCCACCAGCCGCTGAACGAGGGCGCGAGCTACGGCGCGGGCGGTTTGTTCGAGGCGTTCGACACGCCGGTCGGCCGGTTGGGCATGATGATCTGTTATGACAAGGCATTCCCGGAATCGGCCAGGGCGCTCGCGTTGAGCGGCGCGGAGATCGTCGTGTGCATGTCCGCGTGGCCGGGCAGCCGGACCAACGCCAGTGCCGACCTCGAGCAGGACCGGTGGAAGCGCCGGTTCGACCTGTTCGACCGCGCCCGCGCGCTGGAGAACCAGATCGTCTGGCTGTCGTCGAACCAGTCCGGCACCTTCGGTGACCTGAAGTTCGTGTGCAGTGCCAAGATCGTCGACCCGGGCGGCGAGATCCTCGCGGACACCGGGGTCGCCGAGGGAATGGCTGTCGCCGAGCTCGACGTCGCCGAGGCCCTCGCGACCGCGCGTCGCTCGATGGCGCATCTGCGGGACCGGCGCCCGGAGGCCTACGCCGCCGGTGCCGCGTAGATGGCGCTGATCCGCATCGCCGCCGTCGCCGCGCATTTCGGCCGCGACCTCGACTTCGGCCTGCAGCGCATCGCGACGCTCATCGACCACGCCCGGCAGTCGGGGGTGTCGGTGCTGGTGCTGCCGGACGCCGCGCTCGGCGGGTACCTCGCGGACCTGCGCCATCCGGACCCCGAGGCGCTGCCACCGGCGCTCGAACCGGACGACGCGCATCTGCGCAAGATCGCCGCGATGGCCGCGGAAATGGTCGTCTGCGTCGGTTACTGCGAGGCGGACGGGGACGATCGGTACAACTCGGCCGTGTGTGTCACCGGCGACGGCGTCCTCGGGCGGCATCGCAAGGTCCACCAGCCGCCGGGGGAGAGCGTCGCGTACTCGCCGGGTGACACCTTCGCCGCGTTCGACACCCCGGTCGGGCGCGTCGGCATGCTGATCGACTACGACAAGACGTTCCCGGAGGCCACCCGCAGCCTCGCCGTCGACGGCGCGGAGATCGTCGCGTGTCTGTCGGCGTGGCCCACGAGCATCACCAACCGCGCGCCGCGGATGGCGCAGGACCGGCAGTCGCGGTTGTTCGACCTGTACGACTGCGCCCGCGCGGCGGAGAACCAGGTCGTGCTCGCGTCGTCCAACCAGACCGGCGCGATGGGCGGGATGCGGTTCCTCGGGCAGGCGAAGGTCGTCGGCCCCGGCGGCGAGATTCTCGCGCGCACCTGGTCGAAGGCCGGGATCGCGGTAGCCGAACTCGACGTCGCCGCCGAGATCGCCACCGCCCGCCGCGTCCTCAACCACCTCGGTGAACGCAAACCCGCCAGCTACCGAGGCCTCGCGTGAACGGATGCCGGGTATGAGGATCGCGTTGCTCAGCTACTCGACGAAGCCGCGTGGCGGGGTCGTGCACACACTCGCGCTCGCCGAGGCATTGGCCGCGCTCGGGCAGGACGTCACGGTGTGGACGTTGGGCCGTGGCGGCGACACCGGGTTCTTCCGGCCGGTCGACCCGCGCGTGCGGCTGGCGATCGTGCCGTTCGTCGACTTCGCGGAGGAGACGGTCGGCGAGCGCATCCTGCGGTCCATCGCCACCCTGCGTGCCGCGTTCACCCCGGCGGACTTCGACGTCGTGCACGCGCAGGACTGCATCAGCGCCAACGCCGTCGACCGCTGCGTGCGGACCGTGCACCACCTCGACCACTTCACCACGCCCGAGCTGGCGGCCTGCCATGAGCGGGCGATCGTCCGGCCGTTCGCGCACGTCTGCGTGTCCGCCGCGGTCGCGTCCGAGGTCGCCGACGGCTGGGGTATCACCGCGACCGTCATCCCCAACGGCGTCGACGCCGACCGGTTCGCGTCCGCGCCGCCGGGCCCGTGGCGGGAGTGGTTCGGCCGGTACGTGCTCGCCGTCGGCGGGATCGAGCCGCGCAAGGGCACGCTGGACCTGCTCGAGGCGTACGCCCTGCTGCGCGAACAGGAGCCGGACGTCCGGCTGGTCATCGCGGGCGGCGAGACGCTGTTCGACTACCGCGATTACCGCGAGCAGTGGGAGAAGCGGGCCGCGGAGCTCGACGTCGAACCCGCCGTCCTCGGCACCGTGGACCACGGCGAACTGCCGTCGCTGGTCACCTCGGCGAGCGTGTTCGCGTTCCCGTCGACCAAGGAGGGGTTCGGGATGGCGGCGATGGAGGCGCTCGCCGCCGGCGTCCCGGTGGTGACCCGCGAACTCCCCGTCTTGCGCGAAGTCTTCGACGGTGCCGTGCGCTTTGCCGACGACCCGCCCGGCTTCGCACGCGAACTGCGGGTGGCGCTGGCCGATCCGACGTCCCATCTCGACGCCGGCCGTGCGCTCGCCGCGCGCTACACCTGGCCCGCCGCCGCTTCCGCGCACCTCGCCCTCTACCGCACCCTGGCCTCCTGAAGCCCGCAAGTCGCCGTCGAGTTGCGATGCTTGCGGACGCTAAGTACCGCAACTCGCCGTCGAGTTGCGAGGGGTAACGACGCGCGAAGCGACCGAAGGGGCACTTTTGCACTTTTGTGCCCCCTTTGAATTTTCAACGAGGGCACTTTTGGACAAAAGTGCCCTCGGGGTGGTCGCATACGGTGACTTAGTTGCTCGTACTGATTAGACCTTTGGTGCGAATTATTCACACTAATAGAGCATCCGGTACTGCGCAGGTGCCCTTTGAATTGTTCGCCGATCTCACGACCTGGACTCGCTACCAGGAACGTGGGGGTCTCAGGGCCGTGTACGAGCGCCAACCACTACCCTTGGCCCGCCGCCACGGATGACTGGACCAATAGGGCAGAAACTGGGGAGTTCGTGCCACGATGACTGTTCACCGCTCGCTCACGTCGGTCCGGAAGGGGAGCCGTATCGGTGTTGGCGCTGCTACTCGCCGATGATTTCTTCTTCGCCGCGCAGGACGAGGTGTCCGGCAAGAGCAGGCTCGGCGACCGCGCGTTGGGCCTCGGGCTCGCCGGTTCACTGTTGTGCGAACTTGTCATCTCCGGGCGGATCACCGTGGCGAAAGGGCGTCTCTCGGTGGTGGACCGCACGCTGCCCGAAGATCTCGCCGGCCAGGCGATTCTCGAGGAAATGATCCGCGAGCACGAGGTCACCGTCGTCCGCGACTGGCTGCGGTACCTCAGCCGGACGACGTTCGAGCTCGTCGCACGCAGGCTGCTCGCCGCCGGCCACGTCCGGGCGACCGCCGCGGGCCGCATCCGGCGCACCGTGGTCTACCGGCCGGTCAACATGAACACCGCGGCCTGGCCGCTCGCGCGCTTGGCGTTGCGCGCCACCCGCCGCGAGCAACTGGAACTCACCGACGTCGTCCTGGCCGGCCTGCTGGCCGCGACCGGGCTCGACCGGACTCTGCTCGAAGGAGTCCCGGCGGACGGGCGCGAGCACCTCATGGGTGCCGTGCCCCGCTTGCCGCCCTCGCTGCGCGCCCTGGTCGCCGAGACCGAGGCCGCGATCGGCGACGCCGTTCTCCGGCATCGGAAATAGGCGCCGCCGGAACACCCTCACTGTCCGGTCCCCCCCTGAACCCTGGAGCAGCCATGTCCCATACGAGGTCATCGAACCGGCGCGGAAGCGTGTCGACGGCGCTGGCGGCCGACCGCCTCGGCGTCCCGTCCGTGTTGTTCTTCGTCATGTCGGCGGCGACCCCGCTGACCGTGGTCGCGGGCGTGGTGACCACCGGCTTCGCCATCACCGGCCTGGTCGGCATCCCGTTCGCGTTCGTCGTCGTCGCGCTCGTCCTCGCGCTGTTCTCCGTCGGGTACGTGGCGATGGCCCGCTACCTGGCCAACGCCGGTGCGTTTTACGCCTACATCAGCCAGGGCCTGTTCAAGCCGCTCGGCGTCGGTGGCGCGTGGGTCGCGCTGCTCGCGTACAACGCGTTGCAGGTCGGGCTCTACGGCGCGATCGGCGCCGCCGCGGCACCGGTCCTGCACGACTGGTTCTCCGTCGACGTCGCCTGGTGGATCGTCGCGCTGGTCGCCTGGGCGCTGGTCGGAGCGCTTGGCCTGCAGCAGATCGACGTCAACGGCAAGATCCTCGCCGTCCTGCTGTGCACCGAGGTCGCGGTCATCGTGCTGTTCAGCATTGCCGACCTGTTCCACCCGGCCGGCGGCTCGATCACCTTCGACACCCTTGAGCCGAGCAACCTGTTCGGCCCTGGGGTCGGCGCGATCCTTGGGCTCGCCACGCTCGGGTTCGTCGGGTTCGAATCCTCTGTGGTCTTCAGCGAAGAAGCGCGCGACCCGCGCCGGACGGTCCGCATCGCGACCTTCCTCTCGGTCGGCATCATCGGGGTCCTGTACGCGTTCGCGTCGTGGGCGATGAGCGTTGCGACCGGGCCGGGCCAGATCGTCGCGAAGTCGCAGTCGGACAGCACGGAACTGATCTTCAACCTCGCGCAGGCTCATCTGGGCGGGGCGATCGTCGAGATCGGGCGCGTCCTGTTCGTCACCAGCCTGATCGCCGCGATGATCTCGTTCCACAACACCACGGCCCGCTACATGTTCGCGCTCGGCCGCGAGCGGGTCCTCCCCGCCGCGCTCGGCCGGACCTCGCGCACCGGCTCGCCGATGATCGGTTCGCTGATCCAGACCGTCATCGGGTTCGTGGTCATCGTGCTCTACGCCGTCACCGGCGGGGACCCGCTGATCAAGCTGTTCTTCTGGGGTGGCACTGCCGGTGGGCTCGGTGTGCTGTTCCTCATCGCGACGACGTCGATCTCGGTCGTGGTGTTCTTCAAGCGCACGCCGTCGGAGGAGAACCTCTGGCGTCGGCTGATCGCGCCCGCACTGGCCAGCATCGCGCTGCTCGTCGTCGTGTACCTCGCCGTGACCAACTTCGCGACGTTGCTCGGCGTGCAGCCGGACGACCCGCTGCGCTGGCTGATCCCGGTGATCTACCTGGTCGTCGCGATACTCGGGATCTTCTGGGGGCTGGCCTTGCGGGCCAAGCGCCCGGATGTCTACGCGACCATCGGCATGGGTGCCAAGACCGCTGTCGCGGCTGTGGCCGTCGCGTTCAGCGCCGAGGAGGCTTCGCTGTGACGCCGAAGATCGTTCGCGCGGAGGCGGGGCAGGCGGACCTGGTCGCCGGGATCGTCGCCGAGTCGTTCACCGACATCGAACCCGCGAAGTGGCTCGTACCCGATGATGCGGCCGAACGGACGAAGGTGCTGAAGGCCGACTTCCTGATCATGGTCGAGCACGCCCTCGTCCACGGCCACGTCGACCTGCTGTCCGACTACTCCGCGGCGGCCGTGTGGTTCCCGCACGCCGCTGTCGACGAGATGCCGCCACCGGCGGACTACGACGCCCGGTTGGTCGCGGCCTGCGGCCCGCATTCCGACCGGTTCCGGACGCTCGACGAACTGTTCGACGCGAGTCATCCCCACGGCGTCGAGCACCAGCACCTGGCGTTCCTTGCCGTCCTGCCGGCTGTGCAGGGGCAGGGTTTGGGCACTGTGCTGATCAACGAGAACCACCGCCTGCTCGACGCGGCCGGGGTCGCGGGGTACCTGGAAGCGAGCGGCCCGCGGTCCCGCGAGCTCTACCTGCGCCACGGCTACCGCGACCGTGACGGGGCCCCGTTCCACCTGCCCGACGGGCCGCCGATGTGGCCCATGTGGCGCGAGCCCGGAGCCTGAGCGGGGCTGACGGCGTTCCCTCGGCACGACATGGCGACCCTCGCGTGGCGTTCAAGGCCATAAGGGTGGCCCCGAGGGGTGTCGGGTGGTTGGTCGGTTGAGGTGGCAGGTTCGGCTTTACCGCAGCAAGGATCGAGGCGAGTTGGTGCATGCGCAAGGGGGTCCGCGGGCCTGTGGCGTCGTCTCGTTGTGGCGTGTCGTGAAGGCCACCTTCACGGCGTAAGGCGCACTCAACTAGGCCTTGACGACGTCTCTGCCCTGCCGAAAGTGCCTCCAGGAGCCACTCCAACGCCATCACTGCTGCCGCGCTGGGCGCGGCGAAAAAGCGGTGGCATCGGCCGGTTTCGGTCGACGAGGATGACGCGGTGAGCATCATCAGGCGGACCCCGCCGGGGCTTCATCCGACACCCGGCTACCACCACGTCAACGAGACCGACAGCCGGACCACGATCTACTTCGCCGGCCAGTGCCCGGTCACCCCGGACGACCAGGTCGTCGAAGGCGACGTGTTCGCCCAGGTCGACCAGGTCATCCGCAACACAGCGACCGCACTGGTCTACGCCGATGTGCGGGCGTCCGACGTCATCCGCACGGTGGTCTATGTCCGGTCCGACGAGCAGCCCGTGCTTTCCGCGGTGTGGAGCCGGTTCAAGGACTCCGAGATCGGCGAAGCCTTCACCACCGCGAGCACCCTGGTCGGCGTCAGCCAGCTCGGCTACCCGGGCCAGCTCGTAGAACTCGACGTGACCGCTGTCGGGCGCGGCCTCCGGTAGGTGCTCTCAGAGGCCGGCCATGAGGTCGGTTTCGGTGATCCCGGGGCCTTGGCCTTCGCGGATGAACCACTCGGTGCCGAACGCTCCGGCGAACGCCTCGTCGGCCAGCGAAAGGAAGAACGACTCCTCGCTGATCTGGCTGGAATGGGCGCGCATGGCGGCGCGTTTGCGCGGCAGGAACGCCGTGACGTCGACGGCGGCGGTGATGATCGACTCCGGCTTGCCGAAGTCTGGAAGCTCTTCGATGTCGGGCATCTCGAGTTCGACGCCCGCCGCGACGGCCGCCTGCCGGCCGCGGATCATGTGGTCGCGGTTCATCGTGTTCTGGAAGACCCGCGCGGTGCCGGCTAGCTCGGCCGCGCGCATGCCGACGCGGTGCACCTGGATGTGGTCGGGGTGGCCGTAGCCGCCGTTGTCGTCGTAGACAGTGAGGACGTCGGCGCTCTCCTCGCGCAGGATCGCGGCCAGCTTCTGCGCGGCTTCCTCGACCGATGCTGTCCAGAAGGAACCCGGGGCGTCGTTGAGCGTCTCGCCCATCATCCCCGAGTCGACGTAACCGAGGAACTCGACGCGTTTCACCCCCAGGACGTCTGCCGCGGCCTGGGTTTCGATGATGCGGCGCTCCCACAGCTGCTCACCTTCGGAGAGGAACCCGTCCGGCACTTCACCGTGTTCGCCGCGGGTCGCGACGACCAGCACGACGCGGTGTCCTTCCTCGGCTGCTTTGAGCATGACTCCGCCGCAAGCGATGGACTCGTCGTCGGGATGGGCGTGGAACGAAACCAGGGTGGCCATGTCACAAACGGTAGCCGCGGGGTACGACAGATTCGGTTCAGCGCTCGTCGAGGCGGTGCTGCAGCTTGGCCACCTGCGCGGTCAGCCGCGTGACCTGCTGCTCGAGGATCGCCAGCCGGGGCACCATGTCCACCGCGGGGCTGCGCTCGCCCGAGCCTGCTTTGACCTCTGCCTGCACCGACGCGAGCGCACGCCGCCGCACGTCGTCGAGGTCGACGTCCATGTCGGCCAGCACCCGGCAGGCGAGGTTCTCGGTGTCATCGAGGATGCCCAGCAGGATGTGCCCTGGCGCGATGAACGAGACATGGGCGGCGGTGGCTTCGCGCAACGCCTCCTCCAGCGCCTTCTTCGCCCTGGTAGTGAACGGGATATGTGAACTTGCCGGAGCTTGCGCGGGGGAGAGCCGCTGGGTGACGTCGCGTGCCACGTAGATCCCCACTCCGACGAGCGGCGGGTCCCCGGCCTGTTCCCGCAAGGAGATCAGGCCCAGTAGCAGATGCTCGGTGCCGATCGACCGATGCTCGAGCAGCCGGGCTTCTTCCTGGGCCAGGACGACGATCCGCCGGGCCGATTCAGTGAACCTCTCGAACATGCGCCACCCCTCCGTCGGCCGTCCAGAATACCGGGCTGGTGAGTGTTCCGGCCGCTTCTAACCGGCCGGAACACTCACCAGCCCTGGTCACAACCGGCCGCCTAGCGCTCCTTGCTGACGGTGGCGAGGAGTTCCGGACCGCGCTGGATGAGCCGGGCGAGGGCGATCCGGCCCCACCACCAGGCCAGCACGCCGCCGACGACGATCCCGAGCGGGACCCCTGCCCAGGTCAGCACCGGAGTGTGCGTCAGCGTCCCGGCCAGTTCGAGGCCCGCGACCGGGAGCGCGGCCACGACCAGCAGCGCCGTGATCGACAGCTGCAGCAGCGCGCGGGCGCAACCCGGCCTGCCGCCCGAAGCGAACGGGCTCGCGTTGCGCCGCTGGTCGGGCAGCGGGAACGCGACGAACACCGACTGCAGCAGGATGACGCCGGCCCCGGCCCCGACCAGCGCCGGGACGAGCCCGAACACCCAGGGATACAGCCAAGCCTTCGACGTGACGCCCGGTAGCACGGCGGCCAGTAGCAGGCCGAGCGGCGCGATGAGCAGCGCCCAGCCGAGCTGCCTGCCGCGGACGTCGGCGCGCTCGGCCCCGGGGACGACGAGGGTGTGCCACAGGGCGCTCCCGTCGAAGCCGTACAGATTGCCGGCCTGCATGCTGGCGAAGACCACGACCAGCACCGACAGGAACGGCAGCGTCTGCGAGGTGCCGCCGGACAACGCGGGCGCGACCGCGATCACGACGCCGACCAACAGCGTCGAGAGCAGAGCTGTCCGCCGGCGCACGTCGCGCCACCAGGTGTGCAGCTCCTTCCGGGCGACCGCGCCGATCGGGGTGTCCGGCAGCAGCTGCCGCCTGGTCGTGCGCTTCGCGCGGGTGCGGGACGAGCCGCGGAACGACGTGCTCGTCGTGCGTCTGACCAGCAGCGCGCCCCACAGCGCGAGAAGAGCGGCTAGGACGGCGACCATCGCCAACAGCAGGCCGAGAACCTCGAGCCACGAGGAGTCCGCCGCGGCGCGGACCGCGACCGCGCCCCAGCCCGACGGTAGCGTCCGGACGACCGTGGTGAGCGTTGACGCCCTGCCGTCGACGATGGCCGGTCCGACGCTGCTCAGCACGTAGTTGATGGCAATCCCGGAGAACCCGGTGAACGCCACCAGCAGGATGCCGAGCTCCTTGCCCTTGCGTGAAGTCAGCAACGCGCCCAGCCCGGCCATCACCACGCGGTACACGAGGACGACCAGTGCCAGCTGCAGCACCGAGAACACCAGGCCGATCAACGCCGGTCCGATGCCGAACCGCAGCCCGTAGACGAACAGGCTGAGGAACGCCACCAGCGTGACCACGGATGTCACGCCGACCAGGCTGGCGGCGAGCAGCCCGGCGGCCAGCTTCCGGCGCGGGATGGGCAGCAGCGCGAAATGCTCGGGTCGCAGGGTCTCGTCGCCGCCGCCGGTCGCGACCGGGGAGAGCACCCAGCCGATGAACCAGATGGCGTAGAGCGAAGTGAGGACGTCGACGCTGGTACCGGGGTGGTCGAACGGGATGATCCCGGCCAGGATGGTGACGCCCGCGGCGCCGAGCCCGAGCAGCCCGCCGAAGATCATCGCGGCCAGTTGGCGTCCGTGCAGGGAGTTGCGCAGGACGCGCAGTTTCATTCGGGCGAGGACGCCAACCACGACAGTCCTTCCGCGCCGCCGGTACGTCCGCCCACGATGTGCACGAACGCTTCTTCCAAGGTGCCTTCGCCGCGGACCTCGGCGAGCGGACCGGCCGCGACGACCCGTCCCTTGGTGATCACCGCGACGTCCGTGCAGAGCTGCTCGACGAGCGCCATGACGTGGCTGGAGAGCACGACGGCGCCGCCGGAGGCGACGAAGCGCTGCAGGATGGTGCGGATGGTCGACGCCGACACCGGGTCGACGGCCTCGAACGGTTCGTCGAGCACGAGGAGCTTGGGCGCGTGCAGCAGCGCCATCGCCAGGCCGATCTTCTTGCGCATCCCGGCGGAGTAGTCGATGACCAGTGTCCGTTCGGCTTCGAGCAGTTCGAGGACACCGAGCAGCTCGTGCGCGCGTTCGGCGACGGTGACCGCGTCGAGGCCGCGGAGCAGGCCCATGTAGTTCAGCAGTTCGCGGCCGGTCAACCGTTCCGGGATCGACAGCCCGTCGGGCAGCACCCCGATCAGCGTCTTCGCGACCTGCGGGTTCTGCCACACGTCGACGCCGAAGATCCGCGCGCCGCCGGAGTCCGGCCGCAGCAGGCCGACGGCCATCGACAGGGACGTCGTCTTGCCGGCGCCGTTCGGCCCGACCAGGCCGAAGAACGACCCCCGCGGCACCTTCAGCTCGACGTTGTCGACAGCTCTGGTCGACCCGAACGACTTGCACAGCCCGTACAGCCACATCGCGGGTTCGGCAGGATCCCCGGCGGTGGTGTGTTGCGTCATGTAGCCCCCTTGTCCATCGGAGGAGGCTACCGTCAGCGCCGCGCTAACCGCAGGTGATCTTCGGCTGCGGGTTGTAGTGGACCGTGCGGGTGTCGCGGCGGACTTCACGGCCGGTCGCGGCGTCACGCAGGATCCGGGTGTCCGAGGTGGTGAACCCCTGCGCGCCGGCGCCGGTGTGGCAGTTTTCGGCAGGCCCGGGTTTTGTCGGCGGCTCGCTGAAGTTCGACCGCTCTCCCGGCACCGATTCGACGTCGTATCGCTTGGTGCCCCACAGTTTCACCGTCAGCGAGGACGAGGTCCAGATTGTCTGGATCGCCACGCCGGTCTCGCTGTCGTTGGTGAACTTCAGGTCGATGACGCTGGCGCCGTCGGGGTTCTGGAACACCGTCGCCTCGCGCGCGGCGGGGTAGCGGCTGATGTAGTAGCTGTGTTCGCGGTGCCCGGCGTCCTTCATTCCCGCGAAGTACGACGCGTTGTAGAGCGTGGTCGCGAACTGCGAGATGCCGCCGCCGACTTCGCGGGCCGGCGCGCCGTTCTCGATCACGCCCGCCTCCACGTACCCCTGCGGAGCCCCGCGCGGGCCGGTGAAACCGTTGAGGCTGAACGTTTCCCCCGGTTTGACCAGTGCGCCGTCGACCTTCTTCGCCACGGCCCGGATGTTGACCCCGGAGTCCTGGGCGAACCCGCCGGTGGTGAACTCGCCGATGACCTCGTTGACCCCGAGCTGCTCGGCCTGCGCGGTGGTGACCTTTGCGGGTTTGTTCGTGTACTGCGCTTCCAGCTCACGGCCGTCCGCGCGGGTGAGGACGTCGAGCATCGGTTTCAGGCTGGCTTCCCAGTCGATGGTGTGGCCGTCGACGGACGGCTGCACCGACGGTTTCCCGCTGGTGAACACGAGTTGGGCGTCCTTGCCCTCTTTCTCCGACGACTGCAGCTGCGGCTCTGCCTTCGCGACGATCTTCGCCTGGTCGACGACCGGGTTCAGCGCGCCGCCGTCACCGGGGGTGAAGGTCAGCGCGCCCGCAATGTCCAGCGGCGCGAGTCGTGCGTCCTTGCCTTCGCCTTTCACCACGACAGGCGCTGCGACGGCCGGTTTCGCGACACGGTCGAGGGTTTCGTGCACGGCCGCCGACGACACCTTCACCGGTTTCGGGACGAGGGGGAGCTCGACGACGTCATCGGAGACCCAGCGGGTGAGCACGGTCTCGGCCGCGGCGGCGGTGTCGAGCTTGCGGCCGGGTATCGGTTCCACCGCGACCGGCTGGACGCCGTCGAAGCGGACCGTGCCTTCGACCGGATCGTGATCGGCTTTGGCACGTAAGGCTTCCAGCGTGGCGGCCAGCTTCGTCTCGTCCGCGCGGGTGACCACGTCTACTTCGTGGCTGGAGAACATCGACGTGAGCCGGGTGAGCGGGTTGAGCGGCTGGGTGCCCGCGGCGTCCAGCGTCGCCGGGATGTCCAGGCGCAGCCCCGCCGCCGACGGGGTCAGCGACGCCTCGACATCACCGGCCCTGACGCGCACCGGCTGGGTGAGCCGGGCGCCGATCCGGGCGCGGAGTTCCTGGTCGGCCGCGCCGTGGCTCATCCCACCGAGGTCGACCCCGGCCACACTCACCCCGCGCGGCACCTCGCCCTGGCTCGCCAGCAGGTCGATTCCGTAGATCGCGGCGAGCGCGCCCAGCACCGAGCCGGTGATGATGACCGCCAGTCGGCGCCGTCCACCGCGCTCCGACTCCGGCTCCGGGGGGCCGGCGGGCTCGGGCATCGTGACCGGCAGGATGTCCGTCTGCTCGGAATGCGACTCGGGCCAGCGGGGGTCCCGCGAAAACTCCACTCGGGTGACGATACTCGGTTACCGGACAACTCCGACAAGTCACCCAAGGATTATCGGACGTCCGGCTCCGGATTCGCCCCGGGGCGGGCGAGGAAGTCGAAGTCGCAGCCTTCGTCGGCCTGGGTGATGTGCTCGGAGTAGAGGGCGCCGTAACCGCGTTCGAACTTCGGCGCCGGCGCGACCCACTCCGCGCGACGACGCTCGAGCTCGACGTCGTCGACTTCGAGCCGCAGCGTGCGGGCCGGGACGTCGAGGGTGATCGGGTCGCCGTCGCGGACCAGCGCGAGCGGCCCGCCGACGAACGATTCCGGCGCGACGTGCAGGACGCACGCGCCGTAGCTGGTGCCGCTCATCCGCGCGTCGGAGATCCGGACCATGTCGCGGATGCCTTGTGCCAGTAGATAGTCCGGGATGGGCAGCATGCCGTACTCGGGCATGCCGGGCCCGCCGAGTGGCCCGGACCCGCGTAGGACGAGCACCGAATCCGCGGTGACGGCGAGCGCCGGGTCGTTGATCCGCTTCTTGAGGTCGGGGTAGTCGTCGAACACCACGGCAGGCCCGGTGTGTCGCAGTAGGCGGGCTTCGGCGGCGATGTGCTTGATCACCGCGCCCGAAGGGGCCAGGTTGCCGTGCAGCACCGCGACCCCGCCTTCGGCCGCCAGCGGGTTGTCGCGCGGCCGGATGACGTCGTCGTTGTGCACCCGCGCGCCCTCGAGGGTCTCGCCGAGGGTGCGGCCGCTGACCGTCGGCCGGTCGGTGTGCAGCAGATCGGTCAGTCGGGACAGCAGCCCGGGCAGGCCGCCGGCGTAGTAGAAGTCCTCCATCAGGTAGGCCCCGCCCGGCCGGATGTTGGCCAGCACCGGGACTTCCCGCGCGACGACGTCGAACTCCGCGAGGCTCAGCGGGATCCCGCAGCGGCCGGCCATCGCGATGAGGTGGATGACGGCGTTGGTCGAGCCGCCGAGTGCCAGCACGGTGGTGATCGCGTCGGCGAACGCGTCTTTGCCGAGCACCTGGCCGATCGTCAGGTCCTCCCAGACCATGTCGACGATCCGCAGGCCGCTCGCCGCCGCCATCCGGTGGTGGGCGGAGTCGACCGCGGGGATCGACGCGGCGCCGGGCATGGTCATCCCGAGCACTTCGGCGGCCGAGGTCATCGTCGACGCCGTGCCCATGGTCATGCAGGTGCCAGGGGAGCGGGCCAGTCCGCGTTCCAGTTCGGCGAGCTCGGTGTCACCGATCAGCCCGGCGCGTTTCTCGTCCCAGTACTTCCACATGTCGGTGCCGCTGCCGAGTACCTCGTTGCGCCAGTGGCCGCGCAGCATCGGCCCGGCGGGCACGAAGATGGCGGGCAACCCGGCACTCGCGGCGCCCATGAGTAGGGCGGGCGTGGTCTTGTCGCAGCCGCCCATGAGCACCGCGCCGTCGATCGGGTAGGACCGGAGGATTTCCTCGGTCTCCATCGCGAGGAGGTTCCGGTAGAGCATCGGCGTCGGTTTCTGGAAGGTCTCCGACAGCGTCGCGACCGGGAATTCGAGTGGGAAGCCGCCGGCCTGCCAGACCCCGCGTTTCACCTGCTCGGCACGTTCCCGCAGGTGCATGTGGCAGGGGTTGATGTCGCTCCAGGTGTTGAGGATCCCGATGACCGGCTTGCCGAGGTGCTCCTCGGGGTTGAGGCCGAGCTGCCGGCTCCTCGCCCGATGGCTGAAGTCGCGCAGGTCGTCGCCGCCGAACCAGCGGTGACTGCGTAGGTCCTCGGGTCGTTTCATGGTTTTCCTCGGGGTGCTGCGGGTGGCTTGCCGGTCGATATCGTCGATCTTACCGGGTAGGTCGAATATGAAGTATCATATATGATTTGCCGACGCGTGACCTTCTCCACTCGCCAAGCGCGAGGCAAGTAGATTTGGCAGTATCTGCGAAAGCGAGCCGATGCGGAGATCACCATGCCAGGGACGTTCAGCTTGCCGGCCTCACGGACCGAAGTGGTGCTGGAGGAGATCCGCCGGGGCATCCTGACCAGGGAACTCCTGCCCGGTCAGCCGCTGGTGGAGGCCGAACTGGCTCAGCGGCTAGGGGTGTCGAAGACTCCGGTGCGCGAGGCGCTGAAGGTGCTGTCGAACTCCGGCCTCGTCACGTTCAGCCCGTACAAGGGCGCTTCGGTCCGCGTGGTCGACGCCGATCTGGCCAGGGCCGTCTACGACGTCCGCCTGGTGCTGGAGCCCGAAGCCGTCCGGCGGGCTGTGGACCGTCACGACGCCACGCTGTTCGAGGACGCCGGTGACGCGCTCAAGGAGGCGTCCGCGGCGATCACCGCGCGCGACCAGGCCACGCTGAGCCTGGTCAACCGGCGCTTCCACCGCGCGCTCTACTGCGGCTGCGGCAACCCGCTGCTCGTCGACATCCTCGACGACCTCAAGGACCGGGCCGCGCTGATCAGCGTCGTCGGCTGGGACAACAACCCCAGCTGGCGCAAGGAGTGGACCGAGCACAAGGCGATCCTGTCCGCCGCGAAAAAGGGCGACGCCGACACCGCGGCCGAACTCCTGCGCGCGCACATTTCCGAGTTCCTCGCCCGGATCCTCGGCGCCATCGGGGATTAGCTTGGGGACTAGCTCCTGGATTGACGGAACGGCCTGCCCCCTCCGCAGAGGACAGGCCGTTCGCCATCTACAGAACGACTCAGCTGATCGAGTACGAGTCGCCGTAGGTCTTCCACTTCAGCGGGGTGTGCAGGTCGAGGTTGCCCGCGTTGAGGAACACGCGTTGCTCGGTGTCGACGCGGGAGGTGTCGGAGTGGGCCTCTTCCTGCTGCATGACCTTCTTGCGCACGTCCAGGAACGCGTTCAGGTAGGTGGTCTCGTTGCCGCCCTGTGACGGGGGCTTGGCCTTCTGGATCGCCGCCGAGCGGATTCCGCCGAAGCTGTCGGAGGTGTCGCCGGGCCCGTGCATGACGATGGCGTCGTAGTAGGCGAACTGGCCGAGCGCGCCCAACCCGTCGGACTTCGCCTGGTTGACCGACGGGTTGAAGTAGACGCGGTCACGTTCGTTGTTCTGCGCGGTTTGGAAGGCGGAGGTGCCCGCGGCCTGCTGCCACGCCGAGATGAACGCACTTCCCAAACCGGTGTGCGAGGCCGTTCCGTTGACCTTCTTCAATGCCGGCAGGTACTTGGCCAGCGGGTTTCCCGGGTTGGCATCGGTATAGGCCTGTACCAGTTCGAGCATGTCACCGGTACCGGAGCAGAAACCGATGATGCCGGCGGTGTAACCGCGGCCATCGCCGATGTCCTCGATGTATTTGTACTGGGCCTTCCAGTCCAGTGAAGAGTTTTCCGCGCTGGAGACGAGCTCCATCGCGATCTCCTTCTTGGCCGGGGAAGCGAGGTCGCCACCGGAGGCCTTGATCGATACCGATGACGCCGACGCGTGCGCCGCCGCCGCGAGTGCGGGGGAGGCCGTCGCCGGAGTGGCGATGGCCAGTGCCAGAACGGAAGCGACGCCGATGCCGAGGCGAACTCCGGGGCCGACTTGACGATGAGACATGCAGAAAGTTTCCTTCCGCGATAAATAGGCGAGAAATCGACTGCGTTTTTCCCTATTTCGGCACGGCCACCAAGGACAGGTGGAAGCCCTGCCTCCGGTCGGCGTAATTAGGTGACGTATGCCCGGCACGGTGCCCCATTTCGGACCGGCTGCCGTAAAACGGTTCCTTTCGTCAGCGGGCAAGTGTGCCCTGCTGTCGTGGCGGCGTTGTCAGTAAGGTAGCCATCCTGGAATGATTATTCAAGAGTGATTGGTAGGTTACTTTACGAACACGTCGAAGTGGTCTAGTCCCGGCGTGTGCGGGACTGCGACGATTTGACGTGTCGTGAAGGCCACCTGCACGACGCGACTGGCCTTCAACCCCGCTACCAGCACCCACTCGCCCCGGTCCTTGCTGCTCTGCACAGAACCGACCACCCCAAACCCCCTTAAGTTCCAGGCAGTGTGGTCAACGCACCGCGAGGGTCGCCATCAGGATGGCCTTGAGGGGTCTACTGCGGCGTGCCGGAGAAGAGGCGGATGACGGCCGGGAGTACGTGCACCGGGATGGTCGGGTCGATCGCGCGCTGCACGCCGAGTCCGATGCCCAGGCTGAGCAGGGCGGTCGCGGCGTCGTCCGCCGACATCGGCAGCGTGATCCCGAACTGTTCGGAGTAGCTCGTCAGCAGGGCCGCGATGGTGTCCCGGATGGCCTTGTCCCGGATCGCCAGCTCGTGGCGGACCTCGGGATGGTGTCGGACGTTGGTCGCGAACTCGACCTCGAGCGCGGTCCACGCCTGGTCGCCGATGCTGCGTTCGGCCCATTCCTCGAACGCCGTGATCAGGCCTTCCATCCCGTCGGCGTCGATAAGGGCGCCGGCGATGAGGGCGACCTGCTCCTCGTGGATCCGGTCGAGAACGGCCAGGCAGAGCTCGTCCTTGTTGCGGAAGTTGGAGTAGACCGCACCTTTCGAATAGCCGGCTTCGTCGGCGACCTTCTCCAGCGACGTGGCGAGATAGCCGTCGCGCAGGAAGAGTTCCTTGGCCGTCGCGACGAGTTGCTCGCGGGTACGGGCCTGGCTTTCCGCGCGGGTGAGTCGAGCCATGGCGGCCACTCTAGATCCTGGTATCCGGATACCGGCGGTCTGTCCCGCGACAAGTTGTACCTACCGTCAGTATCGAGAGACTATTAGTATCCAAAGTATGTATAGGCGAGATTTCGAGGTGCTCGTCGTCAGTGCGGGGATCCGGCTGCGCCAGCGGGGGATCACCGACTTCGCCGTGCTCGGCACTGGGCACACGTCGGCGTTCAAGCGGGCTGGGAGCGCAGTTGACGCGCGGGCGAGTGCAGGCGGCGACCGGGTGAGTGCAGTTACAGGACGGTGAAGCGCAGGCCGGCGGCGACGAGGCGGGCGAGGAGGGCGTCGCCCATCGCTGTCGCGGTGGTGACCTGGCCGGACGTCGGGGGGAGGTCGTCGTGGGCGAGGCACAGGGCGGACTCGGCGAGCATCTTCGACGTCTCGCCGTAGCCGGGGTCACCGCCCGAGACCTCGGTGCGCACGCGCTGTCCGCCGCCTTCGCCGTGGAACGTCACCGTGAACCAGGACTTCGCCCGTTTGCGCGCGTCCGGCCCGTCACCCGGCTTGCGGAAGTTCGACAGCGCGGTGCGCAGCGGCGGGATCTGCGCAGCGGCGAACAAGGCGCCGAACCCGGCCGCGCCGGCGATGACGGTCGGCAGGTGCTTGACCGCCGCGAAATGCCGGTAGGTGAAGTCCGGTCCGTACCGTTCGAGCGCCTTCGCCGAGCGGCCGACGATCTGCGGGTCTACGGTCGGCAACGGCACGGCCCAGAGCCCGGAGTCACGCACGCGGTGCGGCGCGCCCAACGGCGTCCGGACCCGCCGCTTCTCCGGGCGCGCTTCCACCTGCGCACGTTCTTTTGCCGCCCTCGCCATGGATCGGGTGTTCCCGAACCCCAGCATCGCAGTGGTGAACGTGCCGCCGGAGAACGTCGCCGAAGCCCGCACGTACCCGTCGACTGTGATCGGCACGCCTTCGGGCAACTGTTTGACCGTGAAGAACGCACCAAGGTCGTGAGGGATGGAATCGAACCCGCACGCGTGCACGATTCGCGCTCCGGTCTCGACCGCGCGAGCGTGGTACGCGACGTACATGCGGTCGACGAAGTCGGCTTCGCCGGTGAGGTCGACGTAATCCGTTCCCATGTCGGCGCAGGCTGCTACCAGCGGTTCTCCGCGTACGGCCCATGGTCCGACGGTTGTGATGACGACTTTTGCCGCCTCGGCGACAGCCCGCACGGAATCCGAATCGGCCACGTCCGCGGTGAGCACCGGCAACTCCGCACAGGCCGGATTGATCTCGGCAAGCCGGTTTCGCAGGGTTTCGAGCTTGGCCGGATTGCGTCCCGCCAACGCCCACTTCGTGGTCGCGGGAGCGTTGAGTGCCAAGTACTCGGCGGTCAGCGCCCCGGTGAACCCGCTGGCGCCGAACAGCACCAAGTCGTACGCGCGATCGGTGGGCATCTTCGCTGACTCCTTCCCAGTGGACGTGGTGGGCTACACCGACCGTAGCGGGTCAACGTCTGCGAGCGCGCTGCGAAGAGGTTGGGGTGAGGCCAAATGGGGAACGGTGGTTCCTTCTGATCACGGAAACGGGTCACAATTAACACCGACGGCCCGATAGCGGCGCGAGATTCACAAGGACGGTGGGAGTGAACGCACTCGACCTGGACTGGAAGCCCTATGCGGGCCGGTTCGCCGCGAGTCTGGCGGAGGGCGGTGAACTCAGTTCGGCGGGTCTGCGCGAGGCCTTCGCGGCTGTCGCGCGGCACGTGTTCGTACCCCGCGCGTATCGCCAGGACGCCGATGGCGGCTGGACGCCGTTCGACACGGTGGACGATCTCAGGTCGGTGTACTCGCCAGAAGGCCTGGTCACCGAGCTGAGCCGAGCAGACGGCAGTCCGATCGTGTCCGATCCGGGTCCGCGCCTGCTGGCCTGGGCGCTCGAAATGCTCGAACTCAGCGACGGACATCGGGTGCTGGAGATCGGGACCGGTACCGGTTACACCGCCGCGGTGCTGGCCCATCGGCTGGGCGGTGGCCAGGTGTTTTCCACTGAGTTGAGCGCGGACGTCGTCAAGGTGATCCTGAAGAGGCTTGCCCTGGCCGAGGCCATCCCGACCGTGGTCGCCGCCGCACTCGAGCACGGACTTGCCGAGCACGGGCCGTACGACCGGCTCCTGGTCAGCCGCCCGGTTTCGGCCGTGCCGTGGGCTTGGGCGAGTCAGCTTGCGCCCGGGGGAGCGATGCTCGTTCCGCTCGACGTCGGCGGCGCGAGCGGCCGGGTGCGGCTGACACTCGACGGCGACTCGCTCCAGGGGCGCTTTCTTTCCGAGCCCGGCGCCGCCGCGCTGGAGGACGGCGAAGAGCCTGCGATCGTGAAGTTCCTGGCGCTGTTGCAGTTGCCCAGGGGTACCGGGATGGTGCAGCGGGCGGGCTCGCGATGGCGCACCATCGGCAGTCCGGGCTGGGAGCGATTCGGGCTCACCGTGCTGCCCGACGGGTTCCACCGCGTCTGGCTCGACGATCCCGACGGCGACTTCCGCTGGACCCTGCCGCCGAACTGAATTCGCTTACGCCGCGATCGGAGCCCCGGCGGCGGGGACCCTCGAGGCGGGAACCCTGGCGGCCGGGACACTCGCGGAACCCAGTACCCGCAGGAGGAATTCGGCGTTCGACCCGGTTTTCTTCAGCTGGTCGAGGAGCTGGTCGATCGCGTGGTGGCTGTCGAGGCCCTGCAGCGCGCGCCGGACGTGGCGGACGGCGGCGAGTTCGTCGGGGGAGAGCAGCAGCTCTTCCTTGCGGGTGCCGGACGGGTTGATGTCGACGGCCGGGAAGACCCGGCGTTCGGCGATCTTGCGGTCCAGCTTCAGCTCGGCGTTCCCGGTGCTCTTGAGCTCCTCGAAGAACACGGTGTCGCCGGTGGAGCCGGTTTCCACCATCGTGGTGGCGAAGATGGTCAGCGAGCCGCCGCCTTCGATATTCCTTGCGGCGCCGAGGATCCGCTTCAGCGGGTGCAGCGCGGAGGCGTCGATCCCACCGGTCAGCACGCGGCCGGAAACCTTGGCGGACAGGTTGTACGCGCGGCCGAGGCGGGTCAGCGAATCGAGCAGGAGGACGACGTCCTCACCGGCTTCGACGAGTCGTTTCGCCCGTTCGAGGGCGAGTTCCGCGATCGCGGTGTGCTCGGCCGGCGGGCGGTCGAAGGTGGACGAGATGACCTCGCCGTCCACCGACCGGCGGATGTCGGTGACCTCTTCCGGCCGCTCGTCGACCAAGACCACCATCAGGTGACATTCGGGGTGGTTGATCGAGATGGCCCGCGCGATCTCTTGCAGCACGGTGGTTTTCCCGGCCTTGGGCGGGGAGACGATCAGCGCGCGCTGGCCCTTGCCGACCGGCATGACCAGGTCGATGACGCGGGTGGTGAGCCGGTGCTGGTCGGTTTCCAGCAGCAGCCGCTGGTTGGGGTGCAACGGGGTCAGCGCGTCGAACTGCGGGCGCTTGCGGGCCTCGTCGGGGCTGACGCCGTTGATGGTGTCGAGGTTCGGCAGGGTGCCGGCGATTTCGTCACCGGCACGGAGGCCGTACTTGCGGACGACGGCCTGCGGCACTGTCGGGTCGGACGTCTTGGGGACGTAACCGCCGGTGCGCAGGTAGGCGGTGGTTCCACGGAGATCGACGATCCCGTGAACGGGTCGGGCGGGTAGTGCGGATGTGGTGGTGCGTTTGGTGTCTGACATGGGGTTCTCCTTGAAAAAGGGTAAGAATATGGACGCGGACCGGAAGTGATCACGGTGTCCGCGAGGGGGAACGACTGAATCGTGTCGTTCTGGGGGAAAAGTCTCAGAGATCCCTGGAGCGGCTACGTTCTTCACGAGCCTTCGATCCACAGGGGATGACACTAGGTTAATGCCTCGACGCTCGCAGCGCAAGTCCGTACCGTTCGCCGGATGGACATCTTCCTCCAGACCGACCGGCTGATCCTGCGCCGGTTCACCGAGTCCGATGTGGACAATCTGGTCGCGCTGGACAGTGATCCCGAGGTCATGCGGTTCATCACCGGCGGGCTACCGACGCCTCGTGAGGAGTACGAAAACGACCGTATGCCGCGGTATCTCTGGTACTACGAGCAGTTCGCCGGGTACGGATTCTGGGCTGCGGTGGAAAAGTCGACTGGCGACTTCGCTGGCTGGTTCCATTTCCGCCCCGCCGAAGATGCCCCATCCGACGAGCCGGAGCTCGGCTATCGGCTCAGAAAGTCCTGCTGGGGCAAGGGCTACGCGTCCGAAGGCTCCCGTGCCTTGATAGACAAGGGCTTCACCGAGCTGGGTGTGAGCCGGGTGGTCGCCTACACTATGGCGGTCAACGCCGCGTCGAGGCGCGTGATGGAGAAGTGCGGACTCACGTTCGTGCGGATCTTCGTCGCGGACTGGCCGATGCCTGTCGAAGGCGATGAGCACGGCGACGCCGAGTACGCGCTGTCTCGAGCCGATTGGGAAGCCCGAAGGGGCGATGACCCCCGCCTCGAAAGGCTGCACCAGGTGTAGCGCTCGGCCGCCGCCAGGTATTCCCGGACATCCCGATCGGGTTACCGGCCGGTACAGTGCGGACCGGCGCGAGGAGGCCCCAGTGACAGAGCGGTTCGGCAGCTACCAGAACGAGATCTACCTGCAGGGACTCAGCGGTGTCCTGCCCCCGTGCTCGACGGACGCGACGAAGCTGGAGGACTCCGCGAGGGAGTTGCTCGGCCCGGGTCCCTTCTCCTACGTGGCCGGCGCCGCGGGTTCCGGGGCCACGGTCCGCGCCAACCGCGAAGCGTTCGACCACTGGCGGCTCGTGCCGAGGATGCTCACCGACGCCACCGACCGCGACCTGTCCACCAGGGTCCTCGGGACCAGGCTCCCCGCGCCGGTACTGGTCGCGCCGGTCGGCGTCCAGTCGATCGTGCACGCCGACGCCGAGCGCGCCACGGCCCGCGCCGCGGCCTCGGTCGGCCTGCCGTTCATCCTGTCCACGGCCTCGTCGACCACCATCGAGGACGTCGCCGTCGCGAGCGGCGCCGGTCCCCGCTGGTACCAGCTGTACTGGCCGAACGATCCCGACGTCTGCGCAAGCATCCTGGCCAGGGCGAAGGCCGCCGGTTACACCACGCTCGTAGTGACCCTCGACACCTGGACGCTGGCGTGGCGCCCGGGCGACCTCGACCAGGCGTACCTGCCGTTCCTCACCGGCCACGGCACGGCGATCCCGTTCTCCGACCCCGTTTTCCGCAGTCGCCTCGACAAGACCCCGGAGGAGGACCCGCCCGGCGCGATCCTGCGCTGGGTGTCGATGTTCACCGGGACTGACAAGAGCTGGCAGCAGCTGCCGTTCCTGCGTGAGCACTGGGACGGTCCGATCGTGCTGAAGGGTATCCAGCACGTCGACGACGCCCGCCGCGCGGCGGACGCCGGGATGGACGGGATCGTCGTGTCCAACCACGGCGGCCGCCAGGTCGACGGCGGGATCGGCTCGCTCGAGGCGTTGCCCGGCATCGCCGCCGCCGTCGGCGACCAGATCGACGTGCTGTTCGACTCGGGTGTCCGCACCGGCGCCGACGTCGTCAAGGCGCTGGCGCTGGGCGCGAAGGCCGTGTTGCTCGGACGGCCCTTCGTCTACGGCCTCGCGCACGCGGGGGAGGCCGGGGTGCGGCACGTGCTGCGGAGTCTGCTCGCGGATCTCGACCTCACGCTGGGACTGTCCGGTCACCGCACGCCTGCGGAGCTGACCCCCTCGGTGCTGCACCGCTCCTGAGGTGCCCGCCGGCGGCGCTGGACCAGTGCGACGAGGACGCCGACGACGATTCCGGTGATCATCGGTTCGCCGTGTGCGTTGCCGAGTGCCAGGCAGACGACGCCGTCGGCGGCGATGCCCAGCGCGAGTAGGACGGATCGTCGGCCGGGCAGGGTGACCAGTGCCAGCCCGGCCATGGTGGTGGCCAGTCGGAAGGTGACCCCGGAGTTGCCGCCGCCGTCGGGCTGGGCGATCAGGAACGTGTCGATGCTGAACACGGCCAGGATGCCGAAGAACAGCGCCAGCGTGGTCGCCGACCCCCAGACGCGCTCGGCCGCGACCGCGACGATGGCCAGCACGAACAGGTTGAACGCGGTGCCCGGGACGCCGCCGTCCTGGACCATGAACGAGGTGAACGGCCGCCACCACTGGCCGTGGTGCTGGATGAGGTCCCAGTTCCGGTTCAACGCGCGGTAGATGCCGGGGTAGGCGAACTGCAGCAGGGACGGCACCGCGACCAGGGTGAACAGCCCGATCGCGACGCGGGGAAGCCGGCGGACGCTGACCTCGCGGCGTTCCGGCAGCTTCTCGGCGGCTTGGAACGAGAGCACCAACATCACCACGAAGAGCGAGCTGAACACGAACTGCGGAACCATCGTTACCCCCATTTACTAGACTGGACCGTCTCGTTTGATAATATGGCAGCATGCCGGTCCAGTCGTCAAGCACGCCCCCGCCGCGGCGGGGCAGGCCGCCGTCGAGCGCGAAGCGCGGCGCCATCCTCGAAGCCGCGACCGAGGTCTTCCTGCGGGAGGGCTACAACGGGACGAACCTCGACGTCGTCGCGAAGATCGCCGACGTCTCCAAGCAGACGGTCTACAGCCACTTCACCGACAAGGAGACGCTGTTCCTGTCCGTGGTCGAGGCCGCTCGCGCCGAGGCCCCGGCGTCGCTGATGGCCCCTGGACGTCGGTTGCTGTCGGCGTCGGACCTGCGCGGGTCGCTGGTCGAGTTCGGGGAGGCACTCCTGGAGCTCGTCCTGAGCGACCGGGTCGCTGCGCTGCGCCGGGTCATGATCGGTGAACTGGCACGCATGCCCAAACTGCGCGAGCTCTGGGCCGCCGGCGCCCCGGCCGAGCTGTGGCTGCGTTTGGCGGGGGAGTTCGGTGAACTCGCCGCCGACGGGGTCGTCGACATCCCGGACGTGCCAGCCGCCGTGACCCAGCTGTTCGGCCTGCTCGGGTACGAGGGGCAGTCGAAGTCCCTCTACGGCGTGATCGCGCTGACCTCGGCGGAGAAGCGGGCGATCGCGGAGTCGGCGGCGGAGCTGTTCGTCCGTGCTTACGGGCCGCGCTGAACCAGTTTCGTTACCAGCGCGAGGATGTCCGCGGCCAGTGGTTGCTTCGGCGGCCGGGTCAGGAAGTCCGCGAGCGCGAAGAGGTCGAGCGCGCGAGCGGTATCCCGCCAGCCCATGGGTAGCGGTCCGACCCCGGTGACGATCCCGGCGGTGAAGGGCGTCTCGCCGAACCGCAGCACGTTGCCGAGGTCGGCCAGCGGGTTGCCACTGAAGGCGAACTCCCAGTCCAGCACTGTGATCCGCCAGCCGTCGCCATCGCTCGCGGCGAGCAGGTTCTTGGCGTTGAAATCCGCGTGGACCAGCCGTGCCGTGCCGCTGACGGCGTTCACCAGCGGCGTCCAGGCGTCGGCGAGCGACCGGAGACCGTCCAGTTCGTACGGTGAGAGCTGCCAGCCGGGATCATGCCGCTCGAGGCACTCCGCGACGAACCCGGCCAGGCTGGTCGGCGCGGGCTCCGGTTCAAGCGAGGCGTCGGCGAAGAACCCGGGCCGGTCGAACTCGATCGTGCCGATCGCCGCCAGCACTCGTCCGGCCGCGACACCCACGGCCTCGGCTTCGGTCGTCGACAGCGTGGGCAAGAGCCTGTCGACCGGAGTGCCCTCGACGAAGTCGAGCAGTAGCGACGGCCCGGCGGGATCCTTCGCGACGACACCGGCCACCGGTACCACTCCGCGGAGCTTCGCGGCGAGCGCAGTCTCGACGTCCGCGCGGTTCGCGGAGCCGTAGCCGCGCAGCACCCACTTACCGCCGTCGACGCCTTCGAGCAGCAGGTTGTCGTTGCGATAACCGCCGGTCAGGACCGAGATGCGGACGATCTCGACGTCCGGCAGGGCCACCGTCTCGACCCACTCACGGGCGCGGCCGGTCAGCTCGGTCATATTCGGAAGCCTCCCTCGTCACCCACCGCTATCCTTGTCGGAAGAATGTCTACGCCACCCCCGCGCCAAGAAGCTGCCGAAACCCGTCCGCGGGTTCAGGAGCTCCGATCCCGCCTGCCCGAGTTGATGCCGCGCGACGCGCATCGGCTGCGCAGGCGGCTCGACGGCGCACGCAGATCACGCGGCAAACCGGCTCAGCTCAGCCCTGAAGCCCTGGTCCAGATCGCCGCCGACATCGACGCGGCCGAGCTGCGGGTGCAGCAGCGCCGGGAGACCGTGCCGACGCTCAAGTATCCCGAAGAGCTGCCGGTCAGCCAGCGCAAGGACGACATCGCCGCGGCCATCCGGGACAACCAGGTCGTCATCGTCGCGGGGGAGACGGGCTCGGGCAAGACCACCCAGCTGCCGAAGATCTGCCTCGAGCTGGGCCGGGGCGTGCTCGGCCAGATCGGGCACACCCAGCCGCGGCGGCTGGCCGCGCGCACGGTGGCCGAGCGCATCGCGAGCGAGCTGGACACCGAGCTCGGCGACACCGTCGGCTACAAGGTCCGGTTCAGCGACCAGTCCGGCCAGACCACGCTCGTCAAGCTGATGACCGACGGCATCCTGCTCGCCGAGATCCAGACCGACCGGATGCTCCGGCAGTACGACACGCTGATCATCGACGAGGCCCACGAGCGCAGCCTCAACATCGACTTCATCCTCGGCTACCTCAAGCAACTGCTGCCGAGGCGCCCCGACCTCAAGGTCATCATCACTTCGGCGACGATCGATCCGGAGCGGTTCTCGAAGCACTTCTCGGACGCGCCGATCGTCGAGGTCTCCGGCCGGACTTACCCGGTCGAGGTCCGCTACCGGCCGATCGTCGACCCGGACAATCCGCAGGCCGACCAGGACCGCGACCAGACGCAGGCGATCTGCGACGCCGTCGACGAGCTGATGGCCGAAGGCCAGGGCGACATCCTGGTGTTCCTCTCCGGCGAGCGGGAAATCCGCGACACCGCCGACGCGCTGAACAAGCAGGACCTGCGCAATACGGAAGTCCTGCCGTTGTACGCGCGGTTGTCGTCCGCCGAGCAGCACCGGGTGTTCAACCGGCACACCGGACGTCGTGTCGTGCTCGCGACCAACGTCGCCGAGACCTCGTTGACCGTGCCGGGTATCAAGTACGTGATCGACCCCGGCACCGCGCGGATCTCGCGCTACAGCCACCGGACCAAGGTGCAGCGGCTGCCGATCGAGCCCGTCTCGCAGGCGTCGGCGAACCAGCGCAAGGGCCGGTGCGGCCGGACGTCCGACGGTACCTGCATCCGGCTGTACACAGAGGACGAGTTCGACGCGCGCCCCGAGTTCACCGACCCGGAAATCCTGCGCACCAACCTCGCGTCGGTCATCCTGCAGATGACTTCCTTGGGGCTGGGCGACATCGCCGCGTTCCCGTTCGTCGAGCCGCCGGACAGCCGTCAGATCACCGACGGGATCCAGCTGCTGCAGGAGCTCGGCGCGTTCGACCCGAAGGCCACAGAGGACTCGAAGCGGCTGACCGACGTCGGCCGCAAGCTTTCGCAGCTCCCGGTCGACCCGCGGATGGGACGGATGGTGCTCGAAGCGGCGGAACACGGCTGTGTCCGCGAAGTGATGGTCATCGCCGCCGCACTGTCCATTCAGGACCCCCGCGAGCGCCCGGCCGAGAAGCAGCAGCAGGCGGACCAGCAGCACGCACGGTTCGTCGACAAGGATTCGGACTTCCAGACGTACCTGAACCTCTGGGCGTATGTCGAGGAGCAGCAGAAGGAACTGTCCAGCAACCAGTTCCGCCGTCGCTGCAAGGCCGAGTTCCTGAACTACCTGCGCATCCGGGAATGGCAGGACATCTTCAGTCAGCTCCGCCAGACCGCGAAACCGCTGGGCATCACGCTGAACACGACCCCGGCGGACGCCCAGCGCGTCACCACCGCGCTCGTCGCGGGTCTGTTGTCGCACATCGGTTTGAAGGACCCGAACAAGGGCGACTATCTCGGTGCCCGCGGTTCGCGGTTCTCGATCTTCCCCGGTTCGGCGTTGTTCAAGAAGCAGCCGCGCTGGGTCATGTCGGCCGAACTGGTCGAGACTTCGCGGCTGTGGGGCCGCGTCAACACCAAGGTCGAGCCGGAGTGGATCGAGCCGCTCGCCGCGCACGTCGTCAAGCGCACGTATTCCGAGCCGCACTGGGAACGCAAGCAGGGCGCGGTGATGGCGATCGAGAAGGTGACCCTGTACGGGGTGCCGCTGATCGCCGACCGCCGGGTCAACTACGGCCGCATCGACCCGGAGCTCTCGCGCGAGCTGTTCATCCGGCACGCGCTGGTCGACGGCGACTGGCAAACCAACCACCGGTTCTTCGGCGAAAACCGGGCGCTGCTCGACGAAGTCGAAGATCTGGAGAACCGCGCGCGGCGCCGCGACATCCTGGTCGACGACGAAACGCTGTTCGAGTTCTACGACCAGCGGGTCGGCGCGGACGTGGTGTCGGCACGGCATTTCGACACCTGGTGGAAGAAGACCCGGCACGAGTCGCCGGACCTCCTCAGCTTCGAGAAGTCGATGCTGATCAACGATTCCGCCGGCGGGATCCAGGAGTCGGACTACCCGGACACGTGGAAGCAGGGCGCGCTGACGTTCCCGCTGACGTACCAGTTCGAGCCCGGCGCGGACGCGGATGGCGTGACCGTCCACATTCCACTCCCGGTGTTGAACCAGGTGACCGAGGACGGGTTCGACTGGCAGGTGCCGGGGCTGCGCGAGGAACTGGTGACAGCGCTCATAAAGTCCCTGCCGAAGCAGCTCCGGCGCAACTTCGTCCCGGCGCCGGACAACGCGAAACTGGTGCTGGCACACGCGAAACCTGCCGACGGTCCGCTGCTCGACGTCGTCGGCGAGGTTCTAGAAGACTTGCGCGGGGTCGTCGTCCCGTATGACGCATGGCAGCTCAATGAGGTGCCGGACCATCTCAAGGTCACCTTCCGCGTGGTTGACGTCAAGGGCAAAAAACTGGGCGAGAGCAAGGATGTCGAGTCGCTCAAGCATCTGCTGAGTGGCGAGGTCCGGGCGACGATCTCCCAGGCGGCCGACAGCATCGAGAAGTCCGGCCTGAAGACTCCGGCGTTCGGTGACCTGCCGAAGATCTTCGCCGGCAAGCAGCGCGGGCACGACGTCAAGGCGTACCCGGCTCTGGTCGACGAGGGTGAGACGGTCGCTGTGCGGCTGCTCGACACACCTGGCCAGCAGCAGCATTCGATGTGGGCCGGAACGCGCAAGATGCTGCGGCTGAACCTGCCGTCGCCGATGAAGTACATCACCCGGAACCTCAACAACCAGGCCAAACTCGTCCTCAACCGCAACCCGCACGGCAGTGTGGCCGCGTTGCTGGACGACTGTGTGGACTGTGCGGTCGACAAGCTGGTGGTCGACAACGGCGGTCCGGTGTGGGACGAGGCGGGTTTCGCGAAACTGCTCGACAAGGTGCGTGCCGGACTGAACTCGGGCGTACTCGTCGTGCTGGACGAGGTCGAGCGCATCCTCCGCGCCGCGAACGACGTCGAGACGCTCCTGTCCGACACCAGAGGTCCGGCGGAATCGCTCGCGGATATCCGGAGTCAGCTGAAGTCGTTGGTGCACGCGGGTTTCGTCACCGAAACCGGTCAGGATCGGCTCGCCAACGTCGTCCGCTACCTGCGCGGGATCGAACGCCGGCTCGAGAAGCTGCCGACCGACCCGACCCGGGATCTCGAGCGGCTCGGCGACGTCACCTGGCTGCTGGGGGAGTACCGCACCCTGCTCGCCGCGCAGCCGCCCGGCACGTCCAACGCCGCGCTGCTCGACGTCCGGTGGATGATCGAGGAACTGCGCATCAGCTTCTTCGCGCAGACCCTCGGCACCGCACACCCCGTCTCGACCAAACGCGTCCTCCGCGCCATGGACGACGCTGCCGCCGGCTAGGACTCGTGAGCGTTTAGGCACGCCCGGGTGCGGGTGTCCCGCATGGCACACTAGGCGGCCGGAGCACTCACGAGTACGTGGTCGACGACCTGGGCGTGGGTACCGAACCAGACTCCCTCGTGACCGCGGATGTGGTCGAGGAGTTCGGCGAGCACGGCCAGGCGGGACCGGTGCCCGATGATGTGCGGATGCATGGTCAGCTGGAACAGACCGCCCTCGGCGTAGGCGTCGTCGAACTCGTCGCGCCAGATCGTGAGCACCCCGCGCGGCGGGGTGTAGGGCCGCAGCGACGCGAACCTGTCCATCATGAAGTACGGCGCGTCGTCGCGGATCCACTCGACGGGCAGCTCGACCACTCCGGTCGGTTCACCGTCGGCCAGGAGTTCGTACGGTTCGTCGTCGGCCATCAGCGAGGAGTCGTAGCGCAGACCGAGCTCCCGGGTGATGGCCAGGGTGGCCGCGGAGAAATCCCAGGACGGCGTCCGGATACCGACCGGCCGGACGCCGGTGAGCCGCTCGAGGACGTCAGCGGCGCGAAAGGTCAGGTCCCGCTCGTCCGCTGCCGCGAGTTGCGTGTTGCGCTCGTGGATCCAGCCGTGCAGGGCGACTTCGTGGCCACCGTTCACATAGGACTTGACCTCGCCGTCGTGGAGCAGGGCGGACACGGCGGGCACGAAGAAGCTTGACGGCGCGCGGTACCGCTCCAGCAGGGCGAGGATCCGCGGGACGCCGACGCGCGCGCCGTACTCGCCTTGGGCGAGCTTGCCGGGCAGCACGTCTCCGTCGCGCAACGCCGGGGTCTCGTGGTCGGAGTCGAAGGACAGCGCGACAGCCACCTTCGCCCCGCCCGGCCAGGAGGCCGGTTTGAGGGACCGGCCCGCCCGGACGTGGTCCACGTGACCGCGCCACGTGTCCTCCTCCCATTGCCAGGGCTCGGGTTTCCGGGGATCGCTCATGTGTCCTCCACTGCCGTGTCCAGCGCGTTTTGACGTGGTCACCCGCAGGGGGCGGGAACCCCGTCGCTGTTAATCTCGTTCTCCTCAGTGACGGATAGTAATGACGGACAGTGTTCGCGAGTGACGGGAAAAGTGCGGTGAAGAGCTCCTCAGTGCGCAGGTCGCTGCCAAAGGTGACCGAGGATGCGCTCGACGAGCCGGGCATCGATCTCTCCCGGTTCCTGCTGGTATACAAGTTCGCCATCGAAGAGGTGATGACGAAACTGCGGATCCTCGGCGAGGAGTTCGACTTCATCCACCGGCACGACCCGATCGAGCATGTCACGAGCCGGGTGAAACGCCCCGAGGCGATCAAGGACAAACTGCGCCGCCGGGGCCTCGAGCTCGATCTCGACGTGATCGCCGAGCACCTCGACGACGTGGCCGGCATCCGCGTGGTCTGTCCGTTCGTGTCGGACGTCTACCGGGTCGCGCAGATGCTGACCAGGCAGAACGACGTCGAGCTGCTCCTGCGCAAGGACTACATCGACGCGCCGAAGGCCAACGGCTACCGGAGCCTGCACCTCATCCTGCGCATCCCGGTCTTCCTGTCCGACCGCGTCGAGCACGTCAAGGTCGAGGTCCAGCTGCGCACGATCGCGATGGACTTCTGGGCGACGCTGGAGCACAAGCTGTGCTACAAGTACGAAGACCAGGTGCCCGCCGACTTCGCCGAGGAACTGGCCAGCACCGCCACCATCGCCGCCCAGCTCGACGCCCGGATGCAGGCCCTGCACCTCCGCCTGCACTGAGGTTGAGCCCTCAAAGCATCGCAACTCGCCGTCGAGTTGCGGTCTCTTAGAAACTAAGAGACCGCACAAAAGCGCAAAAGTGGGACGCTGGTGTGTCGTCCGGGCGGGCCGTCGCAACGTTCACCCGATCCCAACTTTCGCCTCGTATGCCGGTGGCCTAGGTTGCGTAGTCTGAGCGTCTCGGCGGGGGACGATCTCTCCCGGCCGGGTCGTTCGACGAAACCCGAATCGCCGGGGCGCGCCACAAGTGCGGACCGGTCACGACAAAGGAGTCACCACCTTGACCGAAGGTGTATTCGGCCGCGAGAGCGCCCATGAGCAGGTCGTCTTCTGCCAGGACAGGGCCAGCGGCCTCAAGGCCATCATCGGCATCTACTCGACGGCGCTGGGTCCCGCTTTGGGCGGCACCCGCTTCTACCCCTACGAGTCCGAAGCCGCCGCACTCGACGACGTGCTAGCCCTGTCGAAGGGTATGGCCTACAAGAACGCCCTCGCCGGGCTCGACCTCGGCGGCGGCAAGGCCGTCATCATCGGCGACCCGGCGACGCTGAAGTCCGAGCCCCTGCTGCGCGCCTTCGGCCGGTTCGTCCAGTCGCTGTCCGGCCGCTACATCACCGCGTGCGACGTCGGCACCTTCGTCGAGGACATGGACGTCGTCGCCCGCGAATGCAGCTTCGTCACCGGTCGCTCGCCCGAGGACGGCGGCGCCGGAGACTCCTCCGTCCTTACCGCTTTCGGTGTTTTCCAAGGCATGCGCGCGTCCGCCGAGCACGTCTGGGGCAACCCGGAGCTCCACGGCCGCCGGGTCGGCGTCGCCGGGGTCGGCAAGGTCGGGCACATCCTCGTCGGTCACCTCGTCGAGTCCGGGGCGCAGGTCGTGATCAGCGACGTCTCCCCGAAGGCCATCGAGCGCACCCGCGCGCTTTACCCGGGTGTCGAGGTGGTCGCGGACGCGGCCACGCTCGTCCGCTCCGAGATAGACGTCTTCGCCCCCTGCGCGCTCGGTGGCGCGCTTGACGACGAGACTGTCGCCGTGCTCCAGGCAAAAGTCGTCTGCGGCGCCGCGAACAACCAGCTCGCGCACCTCGGGGTCGACAAGGCCCTGCAGGATCGCGGCATCCTGTTCGCGCCCGACTACCTCGTCAACGCCGGCGGCGTGATCCAGGTCAGCGACGAGCTGCACGGGTTCGACTTCGCCCGCGCCAAGCGCAAGACCACGGCCATCTTCGACACCACGAAGGCCGTGTACGCACTGGCCGAGGCCGATGGCGTGCCCCCGGCCACCGCCGCGGACCGCCTCGCCGAGCGGCGGATGTCCGACGTCGGCCGCTTGCGATCCATCCTCACGCCGTAACCGCACCTGAATCAGGGGACCCCCGGTACGAATGATTCGTACCGGGGGTCCCCTGATTCAGAACTGGACGGAAGCGGTCAGCCGCTCTTCCGGCGGAAGGTGCGCTTGTTGGCCGCGGGGCCGTGGGCGTGCTGGTTCTTCCCACCGGCGTTCTCGTTGGCCGAACCGGACCGGGCGCTGGCCTGTTTGCGCTCGAGCGCCTCGCGGAACTTGCGCTTGACGTCGTCCTCCTCGTCGCTCTCGGGCGACGGTATCGGGTCAGACATAACTACCTCCGAGGTTACGACGTGTATCTGGGACCAGCCTGTCAGTTGCGGGGACGGATAGCGAGTCCATTTCGGTGCGCGTCACGTGGGCTGTGTCGCTCTGTCTGGTGACGGGACGTGACTGAAGACGATCCTGTCCCGATCGAGCGCCTTCCCACAGTGCTCGCAGAGCAGGATCGGGCGCAACCGCTGCCCGCAGACGACGTGGTCGAGCATGATGTCCGGCTTCTGCCCTTCGACCTCGAACTCCCGCGCCCACTCGGCGATGAACGCGAGCGCGGGGAAGAACGCGCGGCCCTTGGGGGTGAGCCGGTAGGCGTGCGCGTCGGTGCGCGTGGTGGCTGTCGTGGTGCACAGGACGTCCACGTCGACGAGCCTCGTCAGCCTGTCCGACAGGACGCCGGGGCCGATGCCGAGCTCACGTTCGAACTCCGAAAAGTGGCGCGCGCCGAGCATCGCGCTGACCACCACCCCGGTCGCCCAGCGGTCGCCGAGCAGTTCCATCGTGTCCGGGAAGAACATCAGCGGGTCGGCGGAGAGGAAGTCGGCGTCCTTGCGGCGGAAGCGTTTGCTGGTTGTCGCCCCGGCGGCGCCCTTCGTGTCGAGGCGCCTGGACACGACATCGCGGGCGTTGACCGGCAGGACGCAGGTCGCGCAGCCGAGCGGGGCTTCGGTGTCCTGTCCGCAGTCGACGTGCCGCAGGGACGGCAGGACGTCACGGCGGCCCTGGACCCATTCGCGCTCCCACGCCCAGATCGAAATGAACAGCGGCCACAGTTCGAGCCCGCGTTCGGTGAGCCGGTACTCCTGGCGGGTGCGCCCGCTGTCGCGGTAGGGCGTCTTGTCCAGCATGCCCGCCGCGACCATGTCCCGGAGCCTGCCCGAGAGCGCGGTGGGGGAGATGCGCAGCCGCAGCCGGAGCTCTTCGTACCGCCGAAACCGCAGGAAGAGGCTCTGCAGGATCAACAGCGTCCATTGGTCACCGAGTAGTTCCAGCGCCCGGCGGAGCGGGTCGCCCGCCGGGTGGATGCGACGCGCAGTGGCTTCCGTCACTGGAATTTTCCCCCTTGTCGGTTCTACGCCCAGTGTACCCCTGACTACAGCTAAAGAAGCCTATTGACAGCTGGGTACAGAAATCATAGTCTCTTTCGCATGGCCCATGACCGGACTCGGCGAGCACCAGCTCGCTGAACAGGCGTTGCGGATCCGTTCCGTGGCGCCGTCCGTCCACAGTGCCCCTTCCCGGGGGACGGACACTGTGGATGGAGTGGAATCCTTGGCGGACAACGGTAGTACCGCCGAGGATCGGTCCATGGTGGACGCACAGGTAGCCGGCTTGGCGGTCGACGTCGACGCTGGTGCGGCCATCTTCTGGACGTCGGGGACCGAGGCCGAGCCGACAGCGGTACGGCGATGCCATGGGGAGTGGCTCGTGATGGCGGTGGGGACCGCCTGAACCGTTCGGCTCGGCCTCGGTGGCGTCCTGCTGCCGGTGTCCGGCTACCTGGTGGGCGCTACTGGCGTGCGCGTGGAGCCCGACCTGGCGCGCCAGGTCGGGGACGCCCCGGTGGATTGTGCCGGAACCGCCCTGACGCTCAACGTCTGCGGCTCGGTCACTCGCGCTGCGGCGTGAGCCCGAACGGCGTGCAGCGCCGCGGCGAATCCGCCGACGAGCAGGCCGGCCGCGGCGAACACCGCGGCGTCGCGGGCCGACTCGGCGTCGAACACGACCAGGCCGGTGCGGCCGATGACGAAGCCCGCGAGCAGACCCCAAGCCACGACCGCGGTGCCGAGCGCGGCCCGCAGCGACGACGTCGCGGCCACCCAGGCGATGACCAGTGACAACGCGACCACGGCGTAGACGTGATGCCCGGCGGCGCCGGCGGCTACCGAAACCACCGTCGCCGCGACTGCGCCGACGAACCCGAGCGGGTAGCCGAACCCCTCACCGGGCTTCGGCGGGCTGAAACTGGTCATGGAACCAGTCCACCGCCGACCCCTGCTCCCGACGTCGCTCCGGACACTTTCCGTACGCCCGCACTGTGCTTCTTGACACTTTCTTGACGCCCCGCACGGTGACGGGAAGGCCTCAGCGGCGGGTGTTGCGGACGATGGCGTCGACGACGGTGGGCCAGGTGCCGCGCGGCAGATCGTGGCCCATGCCCGCCACGAGGACCAGCTCGGCACCGGGGATCGCTTCCGCGGTCGCCTTGCCGCCGCTCGGGTCGACCAGTGGATCGGCGTCGCCGTGGATGACCACGGTCGGGATCGCGAGCTTCCGCAGCGCCGGGGTGCGGTCGGCCGCGGTGACGATCGCGGCGGTTTGCCGCGCGCTTCCGGCCGGGTGATACGCGCGGTCGTACGACGCCGTGGCCTTCGCCCGCAGCTCGTCGTCGGTGGCCGGGAACCCGGGCGATCCGATCGTGCGCGTCCCCGCCATCGTCTGCTCGATCGCCTTCTCCCGCGAGCCGGCAGGCGGACGCAACAGCCCGGCCAGCGCCTCGGGCGTGGCCTGCCCGACCGCGCGGTCTCCCGTGGTCGACATGATCGAGCACAGGCTCAGGACACGCTCGGCGTGCTCGATCGCCACGACCTGCGCGATCATCCCGCCCATCGAGGCGCCGACGATGTGGGCCCGGTCGATGCCGAGCGCGTCGAGCAGGCCGACGACGTCCGCGGCCATGTCGCCCAGCCCGTAGGAGACCGATGACAGGTCACCGCCGAGGATCGCCTGCAGGTCGGGCGGGGGCAGCTCGTCCAAATACGTCGAAAGCCCGATGTCGCGGTTGTCGAACCGGATGACGCGGAAGCCCTCTTCCGCGATTGAAGCGCAAAAACTCCTGTCCCAGTTGATCAGCTGGGCACCGAGGCCCATCACCAGGACGATGGCGGGGTGGCCGGGGTCGCCGAAGGTTTCGTATTCCAGCTCGAGGCCGTTGGACTTCGCGGTAGGCATGCCACCGATCCTCTCACGCCGCGATTCGGTGGCTCTTCGGTCGCTTCCGTGGGTCGTTGCCCCGCGCAAGTCGCCGTCGAGTTGCGGTACTGAGCGTCCGCAACGATCGCAACTCGACGGCGAGTTGCGGAGGAAGCGGTCCACTCGACCGACCAAGGTCGCGACATAAGAGCCGTAATTTTGTGCCAGTCAGCGGAAAATCTGGTTTCAAGATCGGCGTACTTGCCCTCAGTGATGGTTCGGCCACTACTGTGCTCGCATGCCTTTCACTTCAGCCGGTTCACCGAGCAGATCTCGCTCGCGGACCGCGGCGGGGTTGCCCGCGGTCACCGCCGAGCGGTTGACCTGCGCGGCGATGCAGCTCACCATCGCGCATGGTCTGGACAACTGGACCGTGCGTCAGCTCGCCGCCGCTGTCGACGCCTATCCGGCCGTGGTCTACCACCACGTCGGAGACCGGGAAGCCGTGGTGAAGGCGGTGGTCGAGCAGGTGGTCGCGAAGGTGCCGTTGCACGACGCCGATCTTCCCTGGCGCGAGTGGTTTTCCCGCATGCTCACCGATATGCGCGGCCTGTTCCGGCACTATCCGGGGTCTGCGCGGCGAGTCCAGTCGTTCGGGCTGTCGATCGAGTCCTCGGTGAAGTTCATCGACCGCGGTGTCCAGATCCTGCAGGGCGCGGGCTTCGGCGCCGAGAGTCCGCTCGTCTACAACGTGCTGACTTCCACGGCGTGCCAGTTCATCACGATGGAAGACGACCACGACGCCGATCAGAACGCCCGGGTCGAGTCGGCGGCGAAATTCGGGCGCTACCAGGAACGTGCCGATCTTCCCGGAGCTTCGGCGATGGCCTCGGAAGCCTCCGAAAACAGCGAGGACGCCGAGCAGGTTCGTCGCTATTACGGCGAAATGTACGACTATGCCGTCAGTCGTTGTCTCGACGGACTGGCCGCCCGGCTCACGGTAATAAAAGCTAATTCGTCAGTCGGTTAAAGATTCCACGGCGAAGGGCCAGAATTCGTCGAGCGAAGCGCTCAGCGCCTTCCAGAAGTGGGTTCCGGTGGTGAATCGGGTCGTGACGTCGACGCCGGCGAGGGTGAGCCGCTCGGCGAAGTCCTCGTTCATCACGCGGGCGTAGCGCTCCAGCAGGCCCATCCCGGCGACGAACTGCTCGCCGGGGACACGGTGGCCGTCACCCGCCGCGAGGTACACCTTCATTCCCGCGAACGCCTCGGGGCGCAGGACGGGGTCGTTCTCGGCCCAGACGTCGGCCGCGGCGCGTCGCGGGCCCCAGATCCGGCCGGGCCGCATGCCTTCGCGCACGGCCAGCACGCCCAGCAGCGGTCCCATGCCACGCCTGGTGAGGTGCACGAGCCCGCTCAGCGACCCGGCCGCGCGGAACATCCCCGGATGCCGCATCGCGTACCGCATCGCGCCGTAGCCGCCCATGGAAATCCCGGCGACCGTCCGGACGTCCGACGCCCCGTAGGAGTTTTCCAGCAGGGAAAGGAGTTCCACGAGGTGGAAGGTCTCCCAGCCGGGCACGGTCCCGAGCCGGTCGGTGACCTTCCAGTCGGTGTAGAACCCCATCCGGCCGCCCTCGGGAATGACGACGAGCACGTTCGCCGTCGCGGCGAGCCGGGCGATCTCGGTGTTGCGCGTCCAGCAGTGGTGATCGTCAGAGGACCCGTGCAGCAGGTACAGCACCGGATAGCGGTTCGCACCGCCCGGCTCCCAACCCGGCGGGGTGAGCAGGGTCGCGGCGACTTCCCGGCCCACGGCCGGTGAGTACATCCGCAGCTCGTGCCGGCCTGCTTCGGTGACCTGGTCGTCGAGCACCTCCAGCGCGCTCACCCGGCCCTCCACACACCGGCGAGCAGTCGCGCGCCGGCGAGGACGGTCCCGAGGTGCCGGCCGATCGTGTCGACGTTGGGTGGGTCGAGCAGCGAGAGGTGGTGTCCGGGAACGACGACGACGTCGAGGTCGGCGCACACCTGGTCCCAGCCTCGGGCCGGGTCCGTCCGGTCGAACCGGTGATCCCGTAGTCCGCCGGGGATCGACTCCGCGGCGCTGTAGAACGTCACCGGCCCTGGGTAGGCCTCTGGGCAGTACCGCTCAAGCGAGCGAGTGTCGAGGAAGGACGTCCGCTGGTGGTGCAGGATCGCCTGGCTGACGTCGTTGTTGATCAACCCGCTGTCGCGCATGGTGTCGACAAGCAGTTGCACCTGCTCCTCGTCGTCCAGCCGGGCCATCTTCTCGAACGGCAGCTCGAGCCGGGCGCCATAGCTGGCCTCGAGGAACTCACCGAACCGCTCGAACCGCTTGGCGAGCAGCTCGACGTCGCTCAGGCCGCTGTCGTTCGGCAACGGGATGATCGAGTCGATCAACGCGACGAGCTCGACTTCCTCACCGGCGTTGCGCAGCTGCTGAGCCATCTCGTAGGCGAGGAACCCGCCGAACGACCACCCGGCGAGCCGGTACGGCCCGTGCGGCTGCACTTCGCGGAGAACCGGCAGGTACTCGCGCACCCTGTCCTCGACCGAAGAAACGCCTTCGATCCGATCGAACCCGTAAACGCCCACGCCCGGGTCAAGCAGCTGCGCCAGCTGCCGGTAGACGGCCGTGTCGCCCCCGCCGGGATGGAAGAAGAACAGCGGCGGCACGGTTCCGCGCTCTCGGAGCACGCGCAGCGGTGAGCCGCCGTGCTCCTCCTCCCGGAGGTGCTCGGCCATGCGCTCGATCGACGGGTGCTCGAACAGCTCCGAGATGGTGAGCTCGCGCCCGCTGCGTTCGGCCAGCAGAGCGGTGACCTGCTCGGCCTTCTCGCGGCTGCCGCCGACGCCGTAGAAGTCCTGGGTGACACCGATGTCGACGCCCAGCACGTCCCGCCAGGCGCTGGCGACCAGCCGCTCGGCGGCGTCACGCGGACCGATCGGCGGGGCGGGACGTCGTTGCCGCACAGGCGCTTCCGCGGACGCCAGGCCCAGTTCGCCGAACAGCCAGTGCTCGGTGTCGGCGACGCTGCCGCCGCGCAACATCAGCGAGACCGGCAGCGCCAGCCCGAAATCGTGCTGCACGGCGTTGCGGATGCGGACGGCCAGCAGCGAGTCCACGCCGAGCGCGCTCAGCGGGGACACCGTGTCGAGTTCGCCCGGATCGAAGCCGAGAACCGACGCGATCCGGCCGAGCAGCTGCGTGGAAACCACCGCGCGGGCTTCGGCGGGTGACAGGGCGATCGCGTTGTCCAGTCCCATCCATTGTCCCGACGTTCTCGCCGTAGTGGCATATCCGCCGAGGACCGTCTCGAAGAACGGGACTTCGGTCAGGTGCGGGAAGGTGGCAGCCAGCGCGGACGCGCGGAGCCGGATCGCCCCGGTGTGGGACGCGGTACCCCGCAGGACGGCCGACAGCACAGCCATTCCTTCCGCCGGGCCGATCGTGGTGAGCCAGGGGATGTCGAGCTCGGACGCCGCGCCGATCTCGGCCCAGGCACCCCAAGCGACCGAAGCGGCCGGCAGACCCTGTGCGCGCCGCATCGAGACGATCGCATCGACGTAGGCGTTGGCGGAGGAGTACGCCGGTTGCCCGGGGAAGCCGTGCAATCCGGCGACCGAGGAGAAGCCCGCCCACCAATCGAGTTCGAGGTCTTGGGTGGCCTCATGCAGCCGCCACGCGCCGTACGCCTTGGGCAACCAGGTTCGGTGCAGCGTGTCCGCGTCGAGCTGGATGGTCGTGCGGTCGTCGAACACGGCGGCCGCGTGCAACACGCCGCGAGGGGTGAACGATTCGGAGCCGGCGGCCTCCATCAACCGTTCCGCCACGCCGGGTTCGGCGATGTCACCGAGGACCACTTGCACTTCGGTGCCCGCCGCGGTCATCGCGTCGATCGCCGCCAGCGCGGCGGCCTTCGGCGCGGACCGCCCGTTGAGGACGAGCTTCCCGGCGCCGTCCGCCGCTAGCCAGCGCGCGATGTGCAGGCCGAGCCCGCCCAGGCCGCCGGTGATGACGTAACCGCCGTCAGCGCGAGTGAGTGGTGTGGTGAATGTGTCCGCAGCCGGGGAGGCAGTCCACTCCAGCCGCGACGCGTGGCGCTCGCCGTCGCGCCAGGCCACCTCATCGTCGGCCGCTGTCGCGAGTTCTCGCACGAGCCGCAGCGCGGACTCCTCCCGGTCCGACGCCGCCTCCAGGTCGACGATCGTGGCGCCCAGATCGGGATGTTCATACGCGAGTACGCGTACCAGGCCGCGCAGTGCGGCGAAGGCGGGGGAGACACCGGTGGTCGCACCGGTCGTTACCAGTAGGAGCCGCGCTGCCCCCGAAGGACGTTCGATGAGTTCCCGGGTGATCTCGCTGATCGTCAGCACCGCGCGTTCGGCTTCGGCGAGCGCTTCGAGCCCGCGGCCCTCCTCCGGCAGAAGGAGCACAACTGAGCGCAGTGCCGGATCTCCCAGTGCGGCGCGGTCAGTGAGTGCGTCGATGCCGCGAGCGGTCAGCGCCGAGGCCATGGACGCACTTTCGTGGCCCAGCAGGAGAACTCGGCCCTCGGCGGGCTGCGCGGCTGGAGCCGGAACGGGCCGCCAGACCGGCTGCTGCAGCCGGTCGGTCAGCGGCGGGGCGAGCTCTTCCGGGCTGAACTCCCTCAGCACGACGTCGGTGGCTTCCAGCAGCACCCGGCCGCGGCCGTCGGTGACGTGTAGCTCCCCGATGAGGCGTCCGGTCTGTTCTGCCACCGAAACGTGCGCCAGCTCGGCTGCGGCGAGATCGCCGTAGACCCGGATAGTGCCGAATTCGCGAGGCAGGTGGACGGGCGCGTTGTTCCGTCCGGGACGGAACAACGCGACAGCGAACAATTGCAGGCAGGATTCGACGAGCGACGGGTGCAGAACCACCTGTGCGGCACGCGGGACCGTCTCGGGCAACGAAACCTGAGCCGTCGCGCGGACGCCGTCAGCGCTCGCTCGTGGCGCGTTCATGCCGCGCAGGGCGGGCCCGTAACCCAGGCCTGACGCGTTCAGCCAGCCGTAGACGTCGTCCAGTGGCACTGACGAGAACCCTGAAGTGTCCACTTCGGATAGGTACGTGTCCGAAATGGACGCCGTGGACACCGACACCTCGGCCGAAGCGTGCAACCGCCAGCCTTCGCTGTCCTTGGCGTGCACGGTGACTTCTGCGTGGCCGGGCTTTGTCGGGGTCAACGACGTCGTGACCGGCGTGCTCTTCCCCAGTGCCAGCGGCCGGTGAATCGTCACCGAGCCCACGGTGATCCGCTCGGCGGGGGCATCGAAGACCTCACGCGCGGCAGCGGCAGCGAGTTCCAGACAGACCGCGCCGGGCAGCGCCGGGACGGTGTCCCAGCTGTGCTCGGAAAGCCAGGGCACCGCGGTCGAGCCGAGGTCCGCCGACCAGACATGCTGAAGGCCGCCGGGGATCTCGATATGCGTCCCCAGCAACGGGTGTCGGCCCGAAGGCACCGCGGACGCGGCGGGTTTGGGCAGCCAGTGGCGGACGTGCCGCCACGGCGTGCCGGGCAGGTCGGTGACCGAGCCTTCGACACGCGCCGGAGGAGTTTCCGAGGCCAGCTCCAGCATTCCGAGCTGGCTGTGGAAGTGGGCCGTCTCGTCGGCGCAGTTGCGCAGGCTGGACAGCACCCGGGTGCCGATGCTGCCCACGGCTTCGATGTTGTCGGTCAGGGCGTGGCGGAGCACCGGGTGCGGCGAGATCTCGAGGAACGTGCGGTACCCGTCGGCCAGTGCGGCCGCGACGGCTCCGGCGAACCGCACGGGCTGCCGGAGGTTGCGGGCCCAGTACCCGGCGCCGAAGCCCGGCGCCTCACGCGGATCGACCAATGCGGTGCTGTAGAAGCGGATGTCCGCGGTGCCGGGGCGCAGGTCCGTCAAGGCGTCGGCCAGCGTGCCGGTGACGCTGTCGACGATCGGCGAGTGCGCCGCGACGTCGAGGTTGATCAGCTTGGCCAGCAGCCCGCGGCCTTCGACCTCGGCCACCAGCTCCCGGACCTGAGCGCCCCGTCCGGCGATGACGGTCTGGTTCGGCGCCGACAGCACGGCGACGTCCACATCGGACAGTCCATCGACGAGCTTGCCCGCTTCGTCCGCGGCGAGTTCCAGCAGTGCCATCGCGCCGTCCCCGGCCAGTGAGGCCAGCAGGCGCGAGCGCAGCGAGACGATCTTCGCGCCGTCGGCCTCGCTGAGGGCACCGGTCACGACCGCCGCCGTAACCTCGCCGAACGAATGCCCGATCACCGCGGCCGGGCGGACGCCGTGGGACGCCCACAGCTCGGCCAGCGCGAGTTGGATGCCGAACACGAGCGGCTGGACATGGTCCATGGTGGACGCTTCGACGCCGTCACGAAGGTCTTCAAGCAGTGAGAAGCCGCTTTCCGCGCGGATCAGCGGATCGAGCCGCCCGACCGCGTCGGCGAATACGGGCTCGTCGGCCAGCAGCCGTCGACCCATGCCCGCCCATTGCGAACCGTGCCCGGAAAACACGAACACGATGTCGCCGGCCGGGGCTCCGGCTGGGACGACCCCAGCCTCGCCACCCGCGGCGAGATCGCGCAGGCCCGAGGCCAACTCGACAGCGTCACGGGCCACGACAACCGCGCGTGTGCTGCCGTCGAGCCGCCGGGCGAGGGTGTGGTCGAGGTCGGCGAGCGGCACGTGCGTGCCGTCTTTCGCCAGCCAGCCTGCCAGTTTCCCGGCGGTGTCCGCGAGCCGCGACTTGTCCGGCGCGGCGAGCAGGAACCGGCGGTGTCCGGTGGAGGGCGGCGTCACCGCTGTCGTCTCCGCCTGTTCGAGGACGACGTGCGCGTTGGTCCCGCCGAAGCCGAACCCGGAGACTCCGGCGATGGCAGGCCGTCCGTGTGACGGCCAGGTGCGCGCGGAGTCCACAACGGACAGTCGCAGCTCGTCGAAGTCGATGTGCGGGTTGGCGCCGGTGTAGTTCAGGCTCGCCGGGATCCGCCCGTGGTCGAGTGCCAGTACGACTTTGATCAGGCCGACGATCCCGGCCGCGGCTTCGAGGTGGCCGAGGTTGCTCTTGACCGAGCCGAGCAGCAGCGGATTCTCCGGCACCCGACCGGCTCCCAGCACGGCGCCGAGCGCGCTGGCCTCGATCGGGTCGCCGAGCAGTGTGCCGGTGCCGTGCGCCTCGACGTAGTCGACTGTGGACGGATCGACGCCGGCGTTGCGGTACGCGGTGCGCAGCAATGCTTGCTGGGCTTCGGGGTTGGGGGCGGTGAGGCCGTTGGACCGGCCGTCGGAGTTGGTCGCCGAGCCGCGGATGAGCGCGAGCACGCGGTCGCCGTCGGCCTGGGCCTGTGAGAGCCGCTTGAGCACGACGACTCCGGCCCCTTCGGCACGCACGATGCCGTCGGCGCCGGCGGAGAACGGCTTGCACTTGCCGTCGGCCGAGCTGATGCCCATCTCGTCGAAGTTCGCCGTGACCGCGGGCCCCAGCAGCAGGTTCGCGCCGCCCACGAGGGCCAGGTCGCTCTCGCCGGAGCGCAGGCTCTGCACGGCGAGGTGGACCGCGGTCAACGAGGACGAGCACGCGGTGTCGATCGCCATGCTCGGTCCGCGCAGGTCGAGCGCGTACGACAGCCTGTTGGCCGCGATGGCCAGCGCGGCGCCGGTGCCGACCCAGGCGTCGACGCCTTCGAGGTCGCCCAGCGACAGCGAGCCGTACTCGGTGCCGCTGATGCCGACGAACACACCGGTCCGGCTGCCGCGCAGGGTCCGCGGCGCGATGCCCGCGTGCTCCAGGGCTTCCCAGGCGACCTCGAGCACCATGCGCTGCTGCGGGTCCATCCTGGCCGCCTCGCGCGGCACGATGCCGAAGAACTCCGCGTCGAAGCCGGCGACGTCGTCGAGGAACCCGCCCCAGCGCGTGGTGGTGCCGGTGTCGCCGTAGTCCGCCCAGCGGTCCGCGGCGACCTCGGAGATCGCCTCGCCGCCCTGGTCGAGCAGCCGCCAGAAACCGGCCGGGCCATGGGTGCCGCCGGGTAGGCGGCAGCCGAGCCCGACCACGGCGATCGGGTCTGCCGCGGGCGCCGGTTCCGGCGCGGATTCGACCTCGTCGTCGCCGGCCGTCAGTGCCTTGGCCAGCCGTTCGATGGTCGGGTGCTCCCACAGCAGCGTCGTCGACAGCGACCGGTCCAGCAGGTCTTCCAGCTCACCGGACAGTTCGACGGCGTCACGGGAGGAGAAGCCGTACTCGTCCAGCGGTTTGTGCCGGTCGATCTCGTCCGGCTCCACCTCGCAGGCCTCGGCCACCTGGCCGACGAGCCACGATTCGAGTTCTGCGACGGTGATCATGGGCGTTCGCTCGATTCTGCGGCTAGGTAGCGGTCCCTGGTGGCGGCGCGGGCGATCTTGCCGCTCGAGGTGCGCAGCACGCCGCCCGTGGGGACCAGCTGGAATCCGCGCAGCTTGACGTCGTGGGCGGCGGAAATCGCGCGCCGGACGGCCTTCGCCACCTCGGCGTGGTCCGGTTCCCCGGCCTTGCGGTCGTACTCGGCGACGATCGCGGCACCCTCCACCCCGTCGGCGGAGGTCACGGCGAACGCGGCGACCCGGTCGCGCTTGATCGTCGGGTGGGCGTCCTGCGCGGTGGTCTCCAGGTCCTGCGGGTAGTGGTTTTTCCCGTCGATGATGATCAGGTCCTTGATCCGGCCGGTGATGTAGAGCTGCCCCTCGTGGATCAGCCCGAGGTCGCCGGTGCGCAGCCAGGTCTTGCCCGGCTCGCCGTCGATCACGCCGCCGAACGTCTCCCGCGAGCGCTCCGGGGATTCCCAGTAACCGTCAGCGACATTCGGACCGTGGATCCAGATTTCACCGACTACGTTGTCAGCTCGCGCGACCGAGGTGGCCGGGTCGACAATGCGTACCAGCTGCCCGACTGGTCTGCCGGCGGAAACGAGTTCGAGCACGCTGTTCGACGACGTGTCGGCACCCGCCGGGAAAACGATTCCCCGATCCTCGGTGAGGCTCGCGCGATCAAAAGAGGTGATGGTCGGACCTTCTTCGCCGGTGTTCGTGACGAATACGGTCGCTTCGGCCAGTCCATAGGACGGCCGGTGCGCCGAAGGGGCGAACCCGTGCTTACCGAAAGCGTCCTGAAATGCGGAAATGGTGCTCGGCCGGACCGGCTCGCTGCCGTTGATGGCGGCGCGGACCCCGGACAGGTCGAGGGTGGCCCGGTCGGCCTCCTTAACCTTCTTCACAGCGTATTCAAAGGCGAAGTTCGGGGCCGCGGTGAAGGCGGGGGAGAAATCGGACATCTGCCGCAACCAGCGCATCGGCTTCATGATGAAGTTGAACGGGGTCATGAATACCGAGCGGGCGCCGGAGAACACCGGAATGCAGAGGAGCTGGACCAAGCCCATATCGTGGAAAAAGGGAATCCAGCCGACGCAGGCCCATTCTTCGTCGACGCCGAACGCCTGGCCGGCCTGCCAGCAGTTCGCGGACACGGCGCGGTGCGTGATGACGGCTCCGGCCGGGGTCCGGGTGGAGCCGGAGGTGTACTGAAGATACGCGGGGGCGTCGAGGTCGATGACGGCGGGGGGTGGGGTGCCGGTACCCGGCGTGTCCACTGTGCTCGTGTCATCGAGCGTGTCGACGGCGATGATCTGCTTCGGCATCGGGACCGCGCTGGTCTCGGCGAGCTCGCGTACAGCGGCCAAAGCCCCTTGGGAGGTAAGCCAAACCTCGGGCGCGCAGTCCGCGAGCGCGCCGACGAGCCGCGAGCCGTGCTGGCTCACTTCGGGGGCGAACAACGGCACCGCGACGGTGCCGGCGTGCAGCGCGGCGAGGAAGCCGACGACGTAGGTGAGGTCCTGCGGAGCCAGGATCGCGACCCGGCTGCCTGGTGCGGTGATCCTGGTCAGCTCGGCCGCCGTGGCACGCACCTTGACGGCGAGTTCGGCCCAGGTCAGCGTCTGTTCGGCGCCGTCCCGGTCGGCCGAATAATCGCGGTAGGTGAATGCCGGTTCGGCGGCGGCGGAGGACTCTGCCCGGTCGAACAAATAGCTGGTCAACGGACGTAGAGAGGGGACCAGGCCGTCCGTCGGCTCGGGGGACCGGCGCTCAGCCAAAGACATGTGCACTCTCCCACATGTAGAAAGTACTTTTCGGGTTACGTTCAGGTTACTTACGCGGTGCAGCAGTGATTTCGGAACTTCCCACAGTACGTCCCGGCGGTTTTCGCAATTCGCCCGGATCCATTGTTGGGCAGCACCGGGGGCACTACTGGGACAGCGTTCACCGAGTGTGCAACGTCGTTGAGGAGGTCATCGCCGCGGGGGATCGGCGGTGACCGGACAATCACGCTTTCGGCTGATGAGTGAGCATGACCGTAGCGATCACGGCCACTACGCGCAAGCTGGCCCGAAAATCTATCCCCATTCGGGTGACAACCCTTCCTAGGGTCCGGCTACTCATAGTCACAAAGTGGCCGTGATCTGACCGTGATTGGTAACCACCGGGTGATTCCGGCGGGGGTGCCTCCAGGTCACTGACCACCCCAAGTCATGCTTATCGGGATGGAACGCGCAGAGCTTATGATCGGCGGCGCCGGGCCGGAAGTGGCCTCGCGCACACCGCGGCCGTGGACCACTTTGGTCGCGGCCGTGCTCGGCGGTGCGATGGTCGGCCTCGACGGAACCGCGGTCACGATCGCCGCCCCGTACATCTCGGCGTCGGTCGGCGCCACGCTCGGCCAGCTCGAGCTGATCGCCAACGCCTACCTCGTCGCGCTCGCGATCGGGCTGCTGCCCGCGGGCAGGCTCGCCGACCGCATCGGCCGCCGCCGGACGTTCGTCATCGGCGTACTCGGCTTCGGGCTGGCTTCGCTCGGCATCGTGCTGTCCAGCGGCGTGTGGCCGCTCGTGGCGTTCCGGGTCTTGCAGGGCCTGGCCGGCGCGCTGTTGCAGCCCGCCGCGCTCGCGTTGCTGCGTAAGGCGTTCCCCGCGGACAAGCTCGGTCTGCCGCTGGGCATCTGGGGCGGCGCGAACGCGCTGGCGATCGGACTCGGCCCGATCATCGCGGGCAGCTTCGTGCAGGGCTTCGGCTGGCAGGCGGTCTTCGCCCTCAACGTTCCGATCGCGCTGGTCACCGTCGCGCTGACGTTCTTCGCCGTCGCCGAGTCCAAGGGCCCGGCCAAGGCCGTCCGCGGCACCGTGCGGCGGCTGCTGGCCGATCGCGCCATCTGGGTCGGCTCGCTGATGGTCGCGGCCAGCTCGTTCGGCGTGTTCACGTTGCTGTTCCTGCTCACGCTGTACCTGCAGAACGCCCACGGCCTCTCGCCGATCACCGCCGGTGCCTGGATGCTGGCGCCGACCTGTGTCGTCGTGTTGGCGGCGCCGATCGGCGGCCTGCTCGCGCAGCGGTTCGGGCCGCGCTGGCCGGTGTTCGCCGGTCTGGTGCTGGTCGCGGCCGGGCTGACCGGGTTCACGCTGCTCGACATCGGCTCGACGTTCACCGATCTGCTCGGCCCCGGCGCGCTTGTCGGCTTCGGCACCGGGCTCTGCGTCATCGCCGCGACCGAGGCGATGATGGGCGCGACCCCCGATTCCTCGACCGGCATGGTCTCCGCGCTCCAGCAGGTCGCCAGTCAGGCGGGCGGGGTGCTCGGGGTGGTCGCGGTCGGCGTGGTCATGTCGTGGCGCGTGACGGCGACCCTGCCGCTGCACCTCGCGCAGGCCCAGCTGCCGCCCTCGGCTGCCGATCTGGTGTCGCGCGGACACGACGAGATCGCCCAGGGCTCGCTGCCCGCCGGCCTCGACGCCGCCACGGTCGGCCAGCGACTCGCCACGGCCGTCAGGGGCGTCGGACACCTCAGCTTCCTCGACGGCATGGGCGCGACTCTCCTGGTCGCCGCCGGCGTCAGCCTCCTCGGCGCCCTCGGCGCACTCCTGCTCCCCAAGCCCGCTCAGGCACTGCCTCCCGACTCAGCGTAACAGTCCGGTGGTCCGGTTACGTCCGGCGAAGGACCCCTCGGGGCCACCCCCGTGGCGTTCAACGCCATTGCCTGGAACCTAAGGGGGTCGGGGTGGTCGGTTCTGTCCAAAGCAGCAAGGACCGGGGCGAATGGGTGCTGGTAGCGGAACTGAGGGCCAGTCACGCCGTGCTGGTGATGGCGATGTGACTGCTGGGACTCCCGAAGGCACTCTCGGTAGGGCAGAGAGGTCGTCAAGGCCTAGTTGAGTACGCCTTACGCCATGAAGGTGGCCTTCACGACACGTCACAACGCCACAACCCAGAGGTGAGCGGCTTCGCTAGCGGCGAGCGGGGCGGCGGGAGCTGTGGACGGGGAGGGGCGCCCGGCCGAGTTTGCCCGGCCACCAGATGACCCGCCCGGCGTCCACGGCGAGGGCCGGGACCAGCAGCGACCGCACGATCAGCGTGTCCAGCAGGACGCCGAAGGCGACCAGGAACGCCACCTCCGCCAGGAACAGCACCGGGATCACCGACAACGCCGCGAACGTCGACGCGAGCACGACACCGGCTGACGTGATCACGCCGCCGGTGACCGTCAGTGCCCCCAGCGTGCCCTCGGCGGTGCCCAGCTTCGCCGCCTCTTCGCGGGCTCTCGTCATCAGGAAGATGTTGTAGTCGATCCCCAGCGCCACGAGGAACACGAAGGCGTACAACGGGATCGCCGGGTCGGCACCGGGGAAGTGGAAGAGGTGGTTGAACACCAGCGCGCCGACGCCGAGGGTGGCGCCGAACGACAGCACGACGGTGCCGATCAGCAGCAGCGGAGCCACCAGCGCCCGCAACAGCAGGGCCAGGACCGCGAAGATCACGATCAGCACGACCGGGATGATGGTGTTCCGGTCGTGCGTGGCGGCGGCGAGCATGTCTTCCTGCTGCGCGCTCTGGCCGCCGACCTTGGCCTGGGCCCCGGGGATCGCGTGCAGGAACGTCCGCAGCTTCCCGACCAGGGCGACAGCCTCAGGCGAGTCCGCGGCGACCCTCAGGGTGGCGCTGATCTCCACCTGGCCGTCGACGACCTTCGGCCCGGCCGCGGGGTTGGTCGGATCGGCAGGGGTGGCGAGGATGTCGACGATCTCGGGGTTGTTCTTGATCGCGCTGACGACCTGGCCCGCGGTCGCGGCGGTGGAGGTGATGACCACCGGGCTGCCGGTGCCGCCGGGGAAGTGCGCGCTCAGCACCTCCTGCCCGGCGACGGCCTCGACCTTGTCGAGGAACACGGCCTGCTGTGAGGTCCCGTTGGCCTTGAGCGTCGGCACGAACAGGACGCCGATCAGCAGCACCAGCGAGGTCAGGGCCCACGTCACCCGCGGCCGTTTGCGGACGAGCTTCGCGATGTAGTCGAAGGGACCGAACGTGGTCCGGCGATGTTTGCGCGGCACGGGGTCCGCCGGCCAGAACGCGGCGCGGCCGAGCAGCATCAACACGGCAGGCAGGAACGTCAACGAGGACAGCAGCGCCCCGGCGATGCCGATCGCCGCGACCGGGCCGAGGCTGCGGTTGGACGTCAGCTCACTGGCCAGCATGCACAGCATGCCGAGGATGACCGTGCCGCCCGACGCCCCGATCGGCTCGAGCGAGGACTTCCACGCGATCCGCATCGCCTCGGCCGCATCGGCGGTTCTCAGCAGCTCCTCGCGGTATCGGGCGACGAGGAGCAGCGCGTAGTCCGTCGCGGCGCCGAAGACGAGGATCAGCAGGATGCCCTGCGACTGGCCGTTCAACGTCAGCGTTCCGGCCTTCGCGAACCAGTAGATGACCGCGGACGAGACGGCCAGCGCGAGCCCCGCCGAGATCAGCACGAACAGCGGGAGCAGCGGACTTCGGTAGACGATGATCAGGATCACCGCGACGATCGCGGCGGTGATCAGCAGCAACGCGCCGTCGATGCCGCCGAACACGTCCGCGAAGTCGGCGTTGTAGCCGCCGGGCCCGGTCGTCAGCGCGGTCAGCCCAGGCGGCAGCCCCGCCTTCGACATCTCGCGGATCTGTTTGACCGCGGTGCCGGCCTTGTACGGGTCCTTGCCGGACACCGGCAGCAGCACCTGTTCGGCCTTGCCGTCCTGCGACGGGATCGGCGGGGAGAGCTGGCCGTCGAGCTCGGGGGCCTTCGCCAGCTCAGCGGCCTTGGCCTTGATGATGTCCGTGTCCGCCGGGGTCAGGCCGCTCTTGCGCTCGAACACCACGACGGTGACCAGTAGCCGGCTCTGGGCGAACCGCTCCTGCAGCTTCTGCACGGCTGTCGACTCGGCGCTCGCCGGAAGGAACGAGCCGGGGTCGTTGCTCTGGATCTCGCTGAGCTTGCCCAGGAACGGGCCGCCGGTGGCGCCGAGGATGAGCCAAACCACGACGAGCAGGATCGGGAGCAGCCAGCGCTTCCCTCGTCCCATGAGGGCGGGTTTGTCGGGTCCGTCCGCCGGTGGCTCGGCGTCCGGAAGCGTCAGCGTCCCCGTGAAGGTGCCGCGCTCCTGGGCCACTATCGGCTCTCCGACTCGCTCGATGGGTTCACGATCGGGGCGACACTCTCACACCCGCGAATCGGCGCCCCCGCCGCCGGTGGACGCAACTTTACCGCCCGGCCTGGCGGATCACCGCTGGCCTGCCACGGTCCCATGGAGCCGGCGCGGGCAGACGTCCGGGGCGTCGTCACCGAGTCCGCCCGAGACGATACCGTCCCCTCGTTCACTCGATCGATGGAAAATCAGGCTGAGGGTTCGGCCGGGTCCGCCGTCTTCTCCGCCTGGACTTCCGAGAAGACCTCGCCGACCAGGGTCACCAGCGACTTGCTCAGCAGCAGGTGGACTTGGCGCCGGGTCAGCGACTTGCGGACCAGCCACTCGCGGCTGGCTGCCTTCACCATTCCGCCGAACGCCCTGACCAGTGCGTTCAACTCGTTGCCGTGCTCGCTCTCCCGGGAGAGCCCCACCGCTTCCAGCACCCTGTCCGCGGACTCCTTGTCGGCCTCTTCGACGATCTGCTCGACCTCGAGGTCGCGGCCGATGCCTTCGGGTGCGATGGCCGCGAGCCACATCTTCTCCTGGCTGGTCACCATGTCGAGGAACCAGTCGATCGCCGCGTCCGCGCGGAGTGCCAGCGGGCCCTCGGGCAGGATCTGCACCGCCAGCCGCGGAACCGTCAGCGCGCGGCGGATGACGGCGAGATAGAGCTCCCGTTTCGTGCCGAAGTAGTGGTTGATCAGCCCGCGGGCCACTCCCGCCGCCGCCGCGATGTCCGAAGTGGACACTTCGGAGTACGGGCGGTCACTGAACAGTTCGACCGCGCGGCCGAAGATCTGTTCCTTTCGCTCGTCCGGCTCCAGTCGTCGCCATCTGGGTGCGGGGTCCGGGTTCATTCCCCCATTTTCGCACGCAACGACTAGTCAGGCAGGCAGATCGGCGCAATCTCGTCGAAAACATCGCCGGGACCCGGATTGCCGGGATCGGTGTTGCCGCCGAACTGCCGCACCACACCCCAGACGGCGTTGAGCGCGGTCTGGACGGCGCCTTCGGCCCAGCCCGCTGTCCAGGACACGTCGTCGCCGGCCAGGAACAGGCCGCGGTAACGGGGTTCGAGCCGGTCCTGCATGAAATGGGTGAACAGCCTGCGCTGGTAGCGGTAGTGCCCGGGCAGGTTCGCCTTGAACGCGCCCATGAAGTTCGGCTCGGCCTCCCACGACACCGTGACCGGATCCCCGATGATATGCCGCCGGACATCCACGGTCGGGTATATCTCATGCAGCGATTGCAGCATCACCTCTACGCGTTCGGACACCGACAGCGGCAGCCATTTCAGCGAATCGTCGGCCCAGGTGTAGGAAAGGCAGATCACCGCGGGGGAATCCGGGTCTTCACCGAGCAGATAGGTGCCGCGGGTCATCCGGTCGGTGAGCGTCATGCTCATCGTGTCGCGCCCGGTCGCCGGGTCGGCGTCGAGCCAAAAAGGCCGGTCCACCGGGACGAACACCTTCGACGACTCCATGTAGTGGGTGCGCTCGATGGCCGTCCAGACGTCGATCGGGAACAGTGACTCGTCGCATTTGATCTTCGAGAGCAGCATCCAGCTCTGCGCGGTGAATACGGCCGCGGGATAGGTGCGGATACCGCCGTGGGTGTCGGTGACCGTGATGTTGTTGGGCGCGGTGCGATGCAGCCTGGCGACGCCGGGTCGTGGCTTGCCTCCGCTGTGCAGCGACTTCAGGCTCGTGCCGGCCGGCCAGTGTGCGAGGTCCGCGGGTTCGCGGTCCCAGAGGCGTTGCGGAAGTTGCTGGCTGCCACCGACGATGCTGCGGTGCTCGTCATCGGCACCGGTATAGACCACTCGCAGGATTTCCAGGATCGAGTTCGGAAAGTCGGTGTCCCAGCCGCCGGTGCCGAACCCGACCTGGCCGAAGATCTCCCGGTCGCGGAACGAGGAGAACGCGGGGGAGGCACACAGGTAGCCGTAGAACGTCTGGTCGTCGAGGCGGACGACCAACTCGTCCCAGATGCGCTTGACGGTCTTCGCGTCCCGGTCGCGGATCGCTGTCTGCATCTCGGTGAACGCCGCGCCGTCGTCGAGGGTGCGCTGCCACGCGTCGGCGACCGCGGTGAAGATCTTCGGCAGATCCTCGGAAGTGTTCGCGTAGTGGCTCTGTCCCTTGAGGTCCACGACCGTGCTCGGCGTTCCCGGCGCGAGCGGGTTCGGGAAGGGAGTGGTCGCCAGGCCGACCTTGTCGATGTAGTGGAACAGCGCGGTGGACGAAGGCGGGAAGCGCATCGCGCCCATTTCGGCGACCACCTCGGGCGGGCAGCCGTCGAAGGACACCGTCCGCAGCCGTCCGCCGATTTCGTCGGCCTCGTAGACCACCGGGCGCAGCCCCAGCTTCATCAGCTCGTATGCGGTGACGATGCCGGACAGCCCGCCACCGATCACGGCGACTTCGCTCCCGTAGCGCGCGGCCGGGATCGTGCCGAGTCCGGCCGGGTGCGCGAGGTGGTCGTCGTAGGCGAACGGGAAGTCCGGGCCGAACATCGTGAGCGGGCGCCCGGGCCGTTCCTCGATGTGGATCGCGGTCGGGACGGCGGAGGTCATCGGTTCGTTCCTTCGGTTTCGCGGTAGAGCTCGGGTCGTCGGTCGGTCAGGTGCGTGTTTTCGGCGCGTGACGCCCGAAATGTCGCTCTGTCGACTTCGGCGGTGATCAACGTCGTGTCGCGCTCCGCGCGGGCAAGTACCGCACCGGTCGGGGCGACGACGCAGCTGCGGCCGCAGTAGGTCAGTTCGTGTTCGACGTCGCGCCGGTTGGCGTAGACGACGTAAAGCTGGTTTTCGTAGGCGCGCGCGGGCACCACGGCGTCCGCGACGATCTCGTATGGGCTCATCAGCGCGGTCGGCACCAGGAGTAGTTCGGTGCCGGCGAGCGCGTGGGCCCGCACCAGCTCGGGGAATTCGACGTCGTAGCAGATCATCATCCCGACGCGGAAGCCGTTCAGGTCGGCCTGGACGACGGCTTGCGCGCCGGGGGTGAACCGGTCGCGGTCGACGTCACCGAACAGGTGCGTCTTGCGGTAGCCGGCCAGCCGGGCGCCGGTCGCGTCGACGAGCTGCACACTGTTGTACAGGTTCCCGTCGGCGGATTCGGGGTAGCCGTAAGTGATCGCGAGACCGGCTTCGACGGCCAGCTCGGCGAGCCGGGCGGACGTCGGGCCGTCGGCGGGTTCGGCCAGCCGACGCGTCTCGGTCTCGCCGATGTGGTACCCGGTGGTGACCATTTCCGGGCACACCAACAGATGTGCGCCGGCCGCGGCGGCATCGAGCGCGGCGGCGCGCAACGCGGGGAAGATCGCGGCACCGTTTTGCGGGCCCTGCCAGACGGAGGTGATCACCAACTAACGATATCTCCGTATTTCGTGCCAGAAAACACACAATCGTTGTCTTTTTGCGCTGCGCATGGATGGTGTGTTGCGTGAGTGAGGTGCTGGGCGGCGAATCGTTCCACAGCGGCCTGGGGCTCGTGAGTGTTCCGGCCGGTTCTAACCGGCCTGGCCACTCACGAGTACGCTGAGCGAAGGTAAATTCCAGCTTAACCAGGGGTGTACCCGGGGCTTTCCTGCCTGCGCCTAGCGTCGACGCGGTGCAGAGTTCAGCGACCGACATGATCGACTCCGGGTGGTACCGGGACGTGACGGAGTTCGCCTCCGCCACGAAATGGCTCAACGGAACGGTGGTCGCCTTCACCACGTACGGCGTGTTCGTGCTGGTGCTGGTGATCCTCGCGATGGGGTGGTGGGCCCGTCGGCGGGGTGTCGAGGCGATGGCCGGAGTGCTCTGGGTGCCGATCGCGATGGGGGTCGCCTACTTGCTCAATTCGGTGATCAAGAGCCTGGTCGCCGAGCCTCGCCCGTGCCGGGTGGTTCCCGGCGTGCACACCGTACTGCCGTGCGACGGACCCACGGACTACTCGTTCCCGAGCAACCACACCGTGATCGTGGCCGCCTTCGCCGCCGCGGTGTTGCTCCTGAACCGCCGCTGGGGCCTGTTTGCCCTGGTGTTCGCGCTGGTCATGGCGCTGACGCGGGTCTACGTCGGCGCGCACTACCCACACGACGTGCTGGCTGGGTTCGTCATCGGCTTGGCCGTCGGGGCTTGTGGAGTGTTCACCCGCAAGCCACTGGAACACGCGCTCGAACGCGTGCTTCCGCAACGACTCCGGTCGGGATCGGCTAACCCCCCAAGCCGGTCCCGACCGGGCCTTCCGTCGGCTCGTCGATAGGCAGGAACAGGGTGAACGTCGGCGGCGACGGCGTGCTCAAGCGAAGCCGCCCGCCTTCCGCCTCGGCGAGGCTGCGGGCGAGGGTGAGCCCGATGCCGTGGCCGTTCCCGGACGCCCTGTCGCTGGCGAAGACGTCGAGGTCGCCGTCTAGACCTGGGCCTTCGTCTGACACGTCGACGGCGAAGGCGTCCCCGGCGTCTCGGACGGACACGCGGACGGTGCCTTGTCCGTGGGTGACGGCGTTGTCCAGCAGGACGCCGAGGATCTGCCGCACGGCAGCGGCCGCCGCGCGAGGTGGTGGCACGTCGCCGGCGCTGATCCGCAGTTCCCGGCCGCGGTTCGCCAGCAGCCCGTTCCAGCCCTGACGCAGCTCGTCGAGTAGCGCGTCGACGTCGACCAGCGCTTTGGGCGTCCGGCTTCGCCTGGCTAGTGCGAGCAGGTCATCGATCGTGCGTTCCAGGCGGTCCGCCGACGCGATCCCCGAGGCGATGGCCTCCGAGGGGTCCTGTCCTGGCGAGTCGAGCGCGGCTTCGAGCTGCAGACGCAGGCCGGTCAATGGCGTCCGCAGCTGATGCGACGCATCCGCGGAGAACGCCCGCTCCCGGTCGAGGGTCTCGCCGATCCGCTGCGCGGTGGCGGCGAGTGTCGCGGCGACCTGGTCGATCTCGGCGATCCCGGTGCGGTGCGCGCGGACGGTGAAGTCCCCGTCGCCGAGCCGTTCGGCCGCGGTCGACAGTTCCTCGAGCGGACGGGCGAGGCGCGCCGCGAGCCGGCGCGCGACCAGCCAGGTCGCGCCGACGGCCAGGGCCGCGAGCCCGATCATGCCGAGCCCGGTCAGCGCGGTTCGGCGGTAGACCTCGGTACGCGGGGTCGAAGCCCGGATGACGCCGGCCAGGGTGGCGCCGTTGATGATCGGGACGGCCACCACGATGTTGCTGCCGACGTCGCCGCTGCTCAGATCGGTGTTCCGGGCATCGGTCACCACCTGGTCGGCCGTCGGCGGGCCCGTCCCCGACCTGAGCTGGCCGCCCGGTGAGTACAGCGCGACGGTGATGTTGTGCGGGGAAGGCGGCAGAGCGGGCGAGACGACACCGGCGGAGAGGTCGTCGGACACCGCGAGCGCGGAGGAGTCGGCGGCACGTTCCAGCTCGGCGCGCTCGTCGTCGGCGTAGTACTTGGCGGCGACGACGGCGAAGGGCAGTCCGAACAGCCCGATGGCGAGCATGGCAGCCACCACGGTGAGGGTCACGATCCGGCGGCGCACCCCGGTGAGTCTGCCCGATCCCCGGTAAACCGCGCGTCCAAGCGGCACTCTTCCACCTTTGTGCCCTGGTTGAGCTCTCAAGCAGGGCACTTTTGTACAAGGGTGCCCTCTCTGGTCGCGTTCGTGCGCCGGTGCCCTTCGCAACTCGACGGCGAGTTGCGGTACTTAGGGCTTGCAACGATCGCAACTCGACGGCGAGTTGCGCGGACCACCCCGCCCGGAGACCCCACAAAAGCGCAAAAGTGCGGCGTTAGGAGCGGGGGCGTTCCAGGCGGTAGCCGTGGCCGCGGAGGGTGGAGATCTCCGGCACCTGGTCGGTCGACGTCGCCGACGCGGCCAGTTTGCGGCGCAATGCGGCGATGTGGACATCGAGGGTCTTCGTCGAGCCGTACCAGTGCTCGTCCCACACCTCGCTCATCAGCGTCTCCCGGCTGACCGCGACCCCCGGCTCCTCGGCCAGCCGGGCGAGCAGGTCGAACTCCTTCGAGCGCAGGGCGACCTCGCTGCCGGCCAGGCTCACCCGGCGCCCGGCGGTGTCGACCCGCAGGTGCCCGATGGTGAGCGCCGGGCTCGTCGGCGCGCTGGTGCCACCGCGCCGCAGGTGGGCGCGCACGCGTGCGAGCAGCTCACCGAGCCGGACGGGTTTGGTGAGGTAGTCGTCCGCCCCGGCCTCGAGCCCGACGACGACGTCCATCTCCTCGGTCCGCGCGGTGAGGATCACCAGTACCGCGCTCGGTAGCATCGCGCGGAGCCGACGGCACACTTCGACGCCGTCGAGATCGGGCAGGCCCAGGTCGAGCAGCACGAGGTCGAACTCACTCGCGGCGGCTTCGGTCAGCGCGTCGTGACCGGTGCGCTGCCAGGACACGGCGTACCCGTGCAGCCGCAGACTCGATTCGAGGACTTTCCCGATCGTGTCATCGTCTTCGACCACCAGCAGCTTGGACATACCCGCAGCGTAGCCAATGCGAGCCTCAGACCACGTGATTTCGGTACGCATTGACGACGGCGGCGAGCGCGTCGGCGCCGGGCCGGGCCCACAGCTCGGCGTTGAACACCTCGACCTCGATCGGCCCGGTGTAGCCGGCGGCCTCGACACAGGCGCGGAGGTGGCGGTGGTCGATCGGGCCGTCGCCGGGCAGCGCGCGGCCGAGCAGCGTGTCGGTCAGGGGCACCAGCTGGTCGCACACGTGGAAGCCGACGATCCGCCCGGCCGCCTGCGCGATCGACGCCTCGATGTCCGGGTCCCACCAGACATGGAACTCGTCGACGATGACGCCCACCGCGTCCGCCGGATGCTCCCGCGCGATCGTCCACGCCTGATCCACAGTGGACAGCACGGACCGTTCGGCGCACTGCATGGGATGCAGCGGTTCCAGCCCGAGCCGGACCCCGCGCTCGCGCGCGTAGGGGGCGAGCTCCCCGACAGCGTCCGCGACGCGCTGCCGTGACCCGGCGAGGTCGTTGTCGACGACTCCGCCGACCACCAGCACCAGCACGTCCGTGCCGAGTGCCACGGCTTCGTCGATCGCGGTTCGCGTCTCGGCTATCCCGTCCACAAGGGAGCCGTCGGGCAGGAAACCCGTGAAGAAACCGCCGCGGCACAACGACGACACCCGCAACCCGTGGTCCGCCACCAGCCGCGCGGTCCTGTCGAGCCCGGTTTCGGCGACCTTGTCCCGCCACAGCCCGATCCAGCCGACCCCGGCCTCGGCGCACCCGGCGACAGCCTCCGCGACCGACCATCTCTTCGTGCTGATCTGGTTGAGACTCAGCCGGTCCATCACGGCACACCCGCCGCCGCGAGCAGTGGGCGCATGCGCGCGACCGCGAGATCCGGGTCGGTCAGCACGCCCGCAGCGTCCGCGAGCCGCAACACACTGGCCAGGTGCGTGACCGACCGCGCGGACTCCAGCCCGCCGACCATCCGAAAATGCCGCTGGTGGCCGTTCAGGTAAGCCAGGAACACCACGCCCACCTTGTAGAACGGCGTCGGCGTGCGGAAGATCTCGCGAGACAGCGCGACCGTCGGGTCCAGCAGCTTCCGGAAGACCGCCACGTCACCGGAATCCAGCTTCGCCAGCGCGGCTCCGGCGACCGGCGCGATCGGGTCGAAGATGCCGAGCAGTGCCTCGGAGTGGCCGAGCCCGTCGCCCGCGATCAGCTCCGGATAGTTGAAGTCGTCACCGGTGTAGCACGCGACGCCGTCCGGAAGCGCGCGACGGAACGCGATTTCGACCTCGGCGTCGAGCACCGAAACCTTGACACCGGCGAGCACAGAGCTGTGATCCGCGCACAGTCCAGCCAGCTCGGACGCGGCGTCGCGAACGTCCTGGTGGCCCCAATATCCCGAGAGCGCCGGGTCGAACTGCTCGCCGAGCCAGTGCAGCAGCACCGGACCGTCGGTCGCGGAAAGCAGCTTTCCGTACGCCGTGAGGTAGTCCTCGGACCCGGACGCGGCGGCGGCCAGCGCCCGGCTGGCCATCACGACCGGGGTCGCGCCGGCTTCGAGCACGAGGTCGAGCTGCTCGCGCCAGGCGTCCACAATGGACTCGATGCGGGCCGGGCCGGGCGGCAACTGGTCGGTTCCGACGCCGGCCACCCAGCTCCGTCCGGCTGCCGCGGCGCCCGTCCGCGTGATCAGCTCCCGCGTCTTCGCCCAGTCCAATCCCATCCCGCGCTGCGCGGTGTCCATCGCTTCGGCGACACCGAGTCCGCACGACCACAGGTGCTCCCGGAAGGCCAGCGTGGCGTCCCAGTCCAGTGCCGTCGACTCGCCCGGATCGCCAGGGGACAACGGATCCGCGACGACGTGGGCCGCGGCGAAAACCGAGCGCGATCCGGCTGGACGTGCCGTCGGAGCCGGGGCGAGCAGCCCGGACGGCAGCCAGTCTTCGAGGCCGCCGCCGGGGGTGGGGAGGGACAGCGCGGTCATGGTCCGCCTCTCTCGCTATCGCTGAAAGCGCTTTCTCGGACGGTAGGCCATCAAGGTTCGCGCGACAAGAGCCCGGCTTCAGCGGGCGGGTGGGGCGGTGCTTTCCCGCAGGACGACTTCGCCGGGTAGGCGCACTGTGCGGCTTCGGGTGGTTCGCGCACCCCGGATCGCGAGTTCCATCGCTCGCTCGCCGAGCTGTTCCAGCGGCAGGGCGACCGTCGTCAGCGCCGGGCTCAGGTCGCGGACGACCGGGATGTCGTCGAACCCGGCCAGCGAGACTTCCCCAGGCACGGAAATGCCCGCCTCGCGCAACGCCGTGAGCGCCCCGATCGCCATCACGTCGGTGACCGCGAAAACGCAGGTCGGGAGGGTGCCGCCGCGGGCGATCAACGTCTGCATCGCCGCGTAACCGCCGTCGCGGGTGAACGCGCTCTCGACGATGTCTTCCTCGGCGAGCTTGACGTCGTTGTCGGCCAGCTCGCCGGCGAATCCGGCCAGCCTGTCGACGACCGTGGTCAGCGTGCGCGGCCCGGCGAGCACGGCGAACCGGCGGTGACCGAGTTCCAGCATCGCCCCCGCCAGCGCGGCCGCGCCCTCGAGGTTCTCCGGCTGGACGCTGTCCACCCTGAGGCTTCGGTGGCGGCTGACCACCGCCACCTGCCCGCCGCCGCGGCGGTACGGGTCGAGTTCGGCGGCCAGCGCGCGCTCCCAGGCGCGGTCCTCGAACCCGGACCCGATCAGGAGGATCGCGGAGGCCCGCTGGGCGCGCAGCATCGACACGTACTCGACTTCCTTGTACGGGTCGCGGAACGTGCTCGCGAGCATCACCAGCAGCCCGTTCGCGCTGGCCACCCGCATCACGCCGGTCGCGATGGCGACGAAGTACGGGTCGCTCACGTCGTGGCAGATCACCCCGACCGCCGGCCGCGCGCCGCCCGCCAGCGCCTGGGCGTGCGCGTTGGGGGTGTAGGCGAGTTCGGAAGCCGCCAGGACCACGCGTTCCCGCAGGTCGGGCCGCACATTCGTGGTGCCGTTGAGCACTCGGGACGCGGTCGCGAGCGACACCTGCGCGCTGCGTGCGACGTCCTCTAGGGTGACGTGGGGGCGAGCGATCATGGAAACCCTCCGTCGGCCGTTCGTCACGGCCGCGGTCCCCGGCCGCAGACAGTCTAACGGCCGTTCCCATGCCTGCTCCGGAACCGGTTTCACCGTCCGAAATGGACCACCCGAGTGGAGGAACGCCAGCCATGAACGGCTTCTACCCCGAGATCGAACCGTACCGCCACGGCATGTTGTCCGTAGGCGAAGGCAACGAGGTCTACTGGGAGGAGTGCGGAAACCCCAACGGCAAGCCGGTCGTCTTCCTGCACGGCGGTCCGGGCGGCGGGTCGAGTGCCAAGAACCGGTGCCTGTTCGACCCGGCGCGGTACCGGATCGTGCTGTTCGACCAGCGCGGCTGCGGGCGCAGCACCCCGCACTGCAGCACGCCCGAGGCGGATCTGGCCTCGAACACGACCTGGCACCTCGTCGCCGACATGGAACGTCTGCGCGAACATCTGGAGATCGACCGCTGGCAGGTGTTCGGCGGTTCCTGGGGCAGCACGCTCGCGCTGGCCTACGGCGAGACGCATCCGGAGCGGACGTCGGAGCTGGTCCTCCGCGGCGTGTTCACCCTGCGGAAAGCCGAACTCGACTGGTTCTACAACGGCGGGGCCGGGAACCTGTTCCCCGAGGCCTGGGCGCGTTTCCTCGAACCGGTGCCGGTTGCCAGGCGCGGCGAAGACCTGATCGCGGTCTACCACGACCTGCTGCACGATCCTGACCCCGCGGTCCACCAGTCGGCCGCGCTCGCGTGGAGCGGGTGGGAGTCGCGAACGCTCACGCTGCGCCCTCGGCAGGACCTGCTCGACGCCTTCAGCTCCCCGGAGTTCGCGCTGGCGTTCGCCCGCATCGAAAACCACTACTTCCGCAACGGGGGCTGGTTCGAAGAGGGGCAGCTCCTGCGTGACGCGGGGAAGCTCTCGGGCATACCGTGCGTTGTCGTCCAAGGACGTTATGACGTCGTCACGCCCGCGAAGACGGCATGGGACCTCAAGCAGGCCCTGCCCGGCACGGAACTGATCATCGTCGGCGACTCCGGGCACTCGTTCGACGAGCCGGGGACGTTGCCAGAGCTGATCAGCGCGACGGACCGGCTTGCCGGAGGATGACCGCCAGGCCGGAAGTTTTCCATGAAAGGGGTTTTGTCCATGTTGTTCGGTGACGAACACGTCCGCCGCTACGAAGAGACCGACGGCGTGGAGGGCCACGACTGGCAGGAAGGCGTGCCCGCGCTGGTCCTGACCACGACCGGCCGCAAGACCGGCCAGGAGCGCAAGTTCGCCCTGATCTACCAGGAGATCGACGGCAAACACGTCATCGTCGCCTCCAAGGGCGGCGCCGAGCAGCACCCCGGCTGGTACTTCAACCTGCTCGAGCACCCCGAGGTGAAGGTGCAGGTCAAGGCCGACAAGTACACCGCGCGGGCCCGGACCGCCGAGGGGGAAGAGCGGGCCAAGCTGTGGCCCCTGATGGCCAAGGTCTGGCCGGACTACGACGAGTACCAGAAGAAGACCGACCGGGAGATTCCGGTCGTCGTGCTCGACCGGGTGTGACGACGGCCGCGTTCTCCTGATTCCCGGTAGCCGATCCGGTCTCCGATCGGCTACGAATGACCGTTGTGGCACTAGGACGAGTAACGCGAGGACGCTGGACCGCGCTGGACACCGGGCGCGGTCCGCTCACCTACCGCGAGATGATCGCGTATGGGCGCCGGTTCGCGCGTGCGGGCAGGGGCGTTTGGTACAGCGCCGCCATCGAAGTGATCTGGCCGTGCCTCGTGCTGCTCACCCGCTTCCGGGCTCGCGGGGCGGACAACATCCCGAAGACCGGCGGCGTGGTCGTCGCGTCCAACCACCTGTCCTTCTTGGACCCGACGACGCTCGCCGCGTTCGTGCTGGAGGCTGGGCGCGTGCCTCGGTTCCTGGCGAAGGCGAGCCTGTGGAAGGTGCCGGTGCTCGGCCCGATCATGCGGAACGGACGGCACATCCCGGTCCACCGCGGCACGACGACCGCGGGCGGTGCCTACCGTGACGCCGTCGCCGCCGTCAACGCCGGGGAGTGCGTGGCGATCTTCCCGGAGTCGACGTTCTCCGACGACCCGGACCACTGGCCGATGAAGGGCAAGACCGGGGCCGCGCGCATCGCGCTGGAGACCGGCGCGCCGGTGGTCCCGGTCGCCAACTGGGGCACGCACCGGCTGCTGCCGTCCACGGTGTGGATCCCGCGGGGCTTCCCGCGCAAGACCGTCGACCTGGTGGCGGGTCCACCGGTCGACCTGGACGACCTGCGTGGGCCCGATCCGTCACGCGAGGTGCTCGACGAGGCGACCGCGCGCATCATGGCGGCGATCACGGCGCTCCTCGGTGTGACGCGAGGAGAGTCACCCCCGGTCGGCTGAGTGCAGCGGGCATGATGGCTGGTATGAGCGCACATTTCGATGTTGTTGTCCTGGGCGCCGGCCCGGGTGGGTACGTCGCCGCGATCCGGGCCGCCCAGCTGGGTCTCAAGGCCGCCGTCGTCGAGGAGCGATACTGGGGAGGCGTCTGTCTGAATGTCGGCTGCATCCCCTCGAAGGCGCTGCTGCGTAACGCCGAGCTCGCCCACCTGGTGACCAAGGAGGCGCGGACGTTCGGTATCCACTCGGACAGCCCGATCACCTTCGACTTCGGCGCGGCGTTCGACCGCAGCCGCAAGGTCGCCGACGGCCGGGTCAAGGGCGTCCACTTCCTGATGAAGAAGAACGCGATCACGGAGTTCTCCGGCCGCGGCACGTTCACCGACGCGCACACGATGCGCGTCGCCACGGACGACGGCACCGAGACCATCACGTTCGACAACGCCATCATCGCCGCCGGCGCCACCACGAAGCTGCTGCCGGGCACGTCGAAGAGCGAGCGCGTCGTGACGTACGAGGAGCAGATCCTCGACCGGACGCTGCCGAAGAGCATCATCATCGCCGGTGCGGGCGCGATCGGCGTCGAGTTCGCGTACGTGCTGCACAACTACGGCGTCAAGGTGACCATCGTCGAGTTCCTCGACCGGATGGTGCCGCTGGAGGACGTCGAGGTCTCGGCGGAACTCGCCAAGCGCTACCGCAAGCTGGGCGTCGAAGTCCTCACGTCGACGCGGGTGGAGTCGATCGACGAGTCCGGCGCGAAGGTGCGCGTGACGGTGTCGAAGGACGGGCAGCAGCAGGTCCTCGAAGCGGACAAGGTGCTGCAGGCGATCGGTTTCCAGCCACGTGTCGAGGGCTACGGCCTGGAGAACACCGGCGTCGACCTGACCGAGCGCGGCGCGATCGCCATCGACGGCCATTGCCGCACCAACGTCCCGCACATCTTCGCCATCGGCGATGTCACCGCGAAACTCATGCTCGCGCACGCCGCGGAGTCCATGGGCATCATCGCCGCGGAGACGATCGGTGGCGCCGAGACCATGGAACTCGACTACACCATGATCCCGCGCGCGACCTTCTGCCAGCCGCAGATCGCCAGCTTCGGCTGGACCGAAGCGCAGGCACGGGAAAAGGGCTTCGACGTCAATGTCGCGAAGTTCCCCTTCACCGCCAACGGCAAAGCCCAAGGCCTCGCCGACGCCGGCGGCTTCGTCAAGATCCTCAGCGACGCCGAACACGGTGAGCTGCTCGGCGCGCACATCATCGGCCCGGAGGCCAGCGAGCTGCTCCCGGAACTGACTTTGGCGCAGCAGTGGGACCTGACCGTCACCGAAGTCGCCCGCAACGTCCACGCCCACCCGACCCTGGGTGAGGCCGTCAAGGAAGCCATCCACGGCCTTGCCGGCCACATGATCAACATGTGATCGCGGCCGCGTGTGCACCTGGCGTCCGGCCGTGTGCAGTTCGCGTACGTTCTGACTTGGGGGACGTTTCGTACAATTCAATTGTACGAAACGTCCCCCAAGTCATTTGCCGAGCAGCTGAGCGAACTCCGCAGCCTTGCGCTGCTCGTACCCGACCCAGTACAGCGCCTCGTGGTGATGCCCCCGGTCGATGTCCGCGATCTCCGCATGCAACCGCGCTTTCCGCAGATGAAAAGCCTGCCACGTAAGCAAATCCGCGTCCGGCTTCGGCCTGACGCGGCGAGCGTGATCGTGTGCCTCGGACAGAGTCTGCGGCGTAGTCGTCGCACTCACCTTGGGTGGACTTCGAGGAAGTCGGCCATCTCCTCAGTGCCATCGCGGAGCTGGCGAAGGAACCTCACGAACTCCGGCCACGTCGCCGGTCCACCCGGGACCGTGATCGCCAGGCTCTCGGGGGCGAAGAAGATCACCAGCGCCGGTTGGTCGGTGTGCATTCCCAGCACCCGCATCCCCTCGACCGCACCCGGCCCCGGAGCCAACGCCGTATCGAACATCATCTGTTTGTCCTTTGTGTCTATTGCCGAGCGCTGGACGCGCTGGAGTCAGGAGACACCTGGGCGGGAGTGATCACCCGGACAAACTGTCCGGGTCGGTTCCGCGAGGGACTAGCGCTCAGCGGGAACAGCCGTTTCGATCGCACCCAGCATTGCTGCCCAGGGCAACTCCCGGCCCGGAGCGCTCCGCGGTTCGTGCAGTGGCCAGACGTCGTCGCCGTAGAGCAGGTGCACGCCGACCCGCCGCAATCCTTCGATGTGCAGGTTCCAGAACGGCTGGCGAGCATGAGCCGCCTTAACTCGCGGGGTCGCGTGCCCCGGCGTAGACCGTGCGCGCCCCTGTCTCGAGCAGGACGCGGGCGAACGCCCGGCCCAGTCCTCTGTTTGCTCCCGTGACCAGCGCCACGGCCCCTTCGATCTGCATGTCAAACCCTCCCAGTGAGTACTTGGACCGACCGTAGCGCCGACCACCGACAGTTTCCGCGGGCCGCGTTCCCGATGTGCGGGACAGCTGCCCCGGGGATCCACTGTGGACGGCCTAAACGGGCAAGGTTCGCCCGTCCGGGTAGCTCGTCGATGACGCGGGGAACTGCACCCGCTACTGTCGGCTTCGTGCCCGAGTATTTGATTTCCCAGCAGGACGACCGCGCCGAGCGAGCCGAGCAGGTGGCCGCCGTGCGGGCGAGCTACAAATACAATATGGACCTCGGTTTTCCGGTGGTCGCCGGCACTCGCCCCGAGGACGAGCCGTCCCTGCGCTGGCAGGTGAAATCCCTGGAGTCGCAGGAGCGGACGCGCCTCAACCTGCGGTTGCTCAAGCGCCGTGGCAAGTGGAACTTCATCAACGAACTGCAGCCGCTCGCCCCGGTGAAACTGGCCACGATGGTCAAGAACGACAACATGGCGGGCATTGTCGATTACTTCATGCCCATTCCCGGCGGCGTCAACGGTGATCCCCGCGACAAGAGCCTTCGTGAATTCCGAGAAGTATTCGCGTTAGGGCAGCCGCCGTCGGTGGTGGAACGGTTCGAATCTGACGAATACTTCGCCGAATGCATGGTCGCCGGACCCGATCCCACGCGGCTGATCCAGCTCCGCAGCGTTCCGGGCAAGTTCCCGTTCACCTCCGAGCATCTCACCGGCCTCCCGGACTTCGCCGGTGACGACCTGCCGACGGCGATGGCGGCCGGCCGGGTCTACTGGATCGACTACGAGCTGATGTCCGAACTGGACAACGGAAAGCACCCGCAGGCGCCGAAGTACATGTACGCGCCGATGGTCGCGTTCTGCGTGCCGCGCGGCGGCGGGCCGTTGCGGCCGTTCGCCATCCAATGTGGACAGGACCCGGCCGGCCGCGAGATCTACACGCCGACCGACGGCTACTCGTGGCGCATCGCGAAGAACTGCGTGCTCTCCGCACACAACACCTACCACGAAGTGCTCACCCACCTCGGGTTCACGCATCTGATGAGCGAGCCGGTGCTGATCTCGGCCGTCCGCAACCTGGCGGCCAACCACCCGGTCGCCGTGCTGCTGCGACGTCATTTCGAGGGCACGTTCACCATCAACAAACTGGCCGTCGAGCTGCTCATCCAGCCCGGCAAGGCCGTCGAGTACCTGATCGGGTCGGACCTGAAGAGCACGTACCCGTGGCTGGCCAAGCACCGCACCAACCACTCCTTCCGGGACAACTACCTCCCGACGAAACTTTCCGCCACCGGCACCGACCGGATCGGCGAGCTGCCGTACCACCCGTACCGCGACGACGGCTTGCTCGTCTGGAACGCGATCTACGCCTGGATCAGCGATTTCGTCGCCGCGTACTACCGGACCGACGCCGACGTCCTCACCGACCACGAGCTGCAGGCGTGGGCTTCGGAGGTCGCTTCTCCCGAGGGCGGCCAGGTCCGGGACTTCGGCGCGACGCCCGGTCAGATCGGCGACCGGAACGACCTCGTTGAGATCCTCACCATGGTCGTCTGGACGGCTGGTCCGCAGCACGCCGCGGTGAACTTCGCGCAGAAGGACCACATGGCGTTCCTTCCGGCAAACCCCCTGGCCGGGTACACCGAGGAGCCGCGCGGCAAGGAGCACACCGAGGCAGATTGGCTGGCGAACCTGCCGCCGCTCGACGTCGCCGTGCAGCAGTTCTGCGTGATGAACTTCCTCGGCTCGATCCACCACACCGTGCTCGGCGACTACGAGGACGACTTCAAGGGTTCGCGGGTCGCGGGCGCGCTGGGCAAGTTCGTCGGGAACCTGACGAGCATCGAGGACGAGATCATCGCGCGGAACCGCCGCCGTCCGCAGGCCTACCACTACCTGCAGCCTTCGCTGATCCCGAACAGCACCAACATCTGATCCCCGCTTGCCCGGAGCCGGGCAAGCGGGGCGTTCTGCCCACCATGTGGACTTTCGGGCGTTCCCGACTTTGGTCGGTGGTGATCGTCCCGGCGGCTCCTTAGATTCTCCTGATTACACCCGGTCGGGTGTCATCCGTTCGTGATTGCGCGAGTGGAGCCTGGCCGCGTTGGAACAGGGAGTCCCCCATGGTCAGATTCAACCGGGTAGTGCTGTATTCGGTTCCGATAGCCGTCGGCGCGGTGCTGTTGTCCACGGCCGTGGCCGTGGCGCAGCCGTCCGCAGCCGGCGCCGAGTCCGCCCGCACCCAGGCCGGTATCAGCGCATTGCAGGGGATCAAGCAGACGCTTTCCCCGGCCGAGCGCAAGCAGTCGAGTGCGCTGGTCGTCGAAAAGCGGCTTCGCGCGGACCGGAACCTGGCCGGTGAACTCCCTGGTTACCGCAGTGGTGTGGGCGTCACGAACACCGGCACGGTCGGTGTCGACATCAAGGCGACCTCGGTGGATCCCGCGCTGTTGACCGCGATCAGGAGCGTCGGCGGCAAGGTCAAGTACAGCTCCGGAGTGGACGGTTCCGTCAGCGCGGACCTGCCGCTGGGCGCTCTCGACGGCATCGCTGCCCGCGCCGACGTCAGCTCGGTCAAGCCCGCCGCTCAGGCGACGACGTGGAACGAAGCGGCGCCGGCCGGGTCACAGCGGCAGCAACTCGCTGCGAGCGCCCTCGCCGCCACTGTCACCTCTGAGGGTGACAAGGCGCATGGCGCGGACACAGCGCGTACCAAGTACGGCGTGAGCGGCGCCGGCGTCAAGGTTTGCGTGCTTTCCGACGGCGTCAACTCGCTGTCGAAGTCGCAGACCGCCGGTGAACTCCCCGCTGTCGACGTGCTGTCCGGCCAGGCCGGGAGCGGCGACGAAGGCACCGCGATGCTGGAGATCGTCCACGACCTCGCCCCGAACGCGACTCTCGGTTTCGCGACCGCGATGACCAGCGAGGTCAGCTTCGCCGCGAACATCCGTTCACTGCAGAGCACCGGCAAGTGCACCGTCATCGTCGACGACGTCGGCTACTACGACGAGTCGCCGTTCCAGGACGGTCCGGTGGCCCAGGCCGTCAACGCCGTCACCGCGGCGGGCGCGCTCTACTTCTCGTCGGCCGGCAACTCGGGCAACCTGACCGACGGCACCAGCGGCTACTGGGAAGGCGACTACGTCAACTCGGGTCAGACGCTGAGCGGGATTTCCGGTACCGCGCACGACTTCGACCCGAGCAGCGCGACCCAGCTGTACGACCCGCTTTCGGCGGGCTCGCTCGGCAAGCCGGTGACGCTGTTCTGGTCCGACCCGCTGGGCAAGTCGGCGAACGACTACGACCTCTACATCCTGAACTCGGCCGGCAGCGTGGTGGCGTCCAGCCAGGACTCGCAGACCGGTACGCAGAACCCGTACGAGATCGCGGCGGTGCCGACCACCGGGTCCGGCTACAAGGTGGCCGTGGTCAAGTACAGCGGTGCCGACCGGTTCCTCGCGCTCAACGTGGTCCGCGGCAGGTTTGTCGCTTCCGGCACGCTGAAAGCGTTCAGCACCAACGGTGTCACCTCCGGCCACTCGGCAGCGGCGGCCGCGTTCAGTGTCGCGGCGGCACCGGCCGCGGTCGCGTTCGGACGCCCGCTCGAGACCGGCGACCCGGCGAACCCGACCGGCCCCTACCCAGGCACGTTCACCTCGGCCAGCAAGTGGGAGCGGTTCTCCTCGGACGGCAAGCGGCACCTGTTCTACAACGCCGACGGCACCGCGGTCACGCCCGGCAACGTCTCGGCCACCGGCGGCACCACGCGCTTGAAGCCGGACATCACCGCGGCTGATGGCGTGTCCACTGCGGTCACCGGGTTCCAGCCGTTCTACGGCACATCGGCGGCGGCACCGCACGCGGCGGCCATCGCGGCGCTGCTGCTGTCGGGCAAGCCGACGGCGACGCAGGCGCAGATCCGCACAGCGCTCGTTGCCAGCACGATCGACCTCGGCGCGGCCGGGTTCGACACCGTGACCGGCAACGGGATCATCATGGCGGGACCAGCTCTGGCCGCGCTCGGGGTGGCCCCGGTCGGCTAGGCAAGGCCGGCTAGGCAAAACACCAAAAGGGACGTTCGTCGCGCCGAGTGCGACGAACGTCCCTTTCAGCGAACGGGCGTGGACTTCCGGGTGTCGTGGCTCCACAGGTGGGTGCACTCGGGGCACTGCAGGTGCAGGAGACTCGCCTTGTTGGCGAGGAGGTACTGCCAGTGGTCGCCGCAGGTTCGGCCGTTTTCGCAGGTCAGGCAGCTCTTGCCGTGGCCGCACCGCGGGCAGGTGAACCAGGCGCGACGGCCGAGGTCTGCCGTGGGGTCAAGCGGCATCACGGCCCGCCTCCCGAGGTGGCAGCACACCCGCTTCGACCAGCTGGGCGTAGATGGCTTCCTGCTCGGCGTCGAGGCCGGAGTAGAGGAGGTCGTAGGCTTCCTGCTCACCTTGGATGGCGGCGACCGGATCCCAATCGGGGCCGAGCGCTTTGAGCACTTCCGCGCGCCGCCGCAGTTCGTCCGCTGTCAGGTCGACCGCGAACTCGAATACCGAGTCGGCCATGTGATCACGTTCCTCGCCATCGGTGCTAGCCCCGCTCCCCTTCAGAATGAACAGCCGGGTTCGCTGATCGCAATGAGCGGCGTCACTCCGGGGTGTGAGACCTACGCCACACAGGACAGACTGGGACGACGGATGTCGGTGACGAGAAGGGACTCCCATGTCGACGGTGAGCAAGACGGCAGTGGTGACCGGTGCCGGTTCCGGGCTGGGGCGGCACATCGCGAGGGCGCTGCTGGCGGCCGGATACCACGTGGCGCTCGCCGGACGACGGGCCGACGCGTTGCGCGAAACCGCGGAGGGCAGCGACGCGACCCTGGTCGTGCCCACCGATGTCGCTGATCCGGACGCCGTCGCGGCGCTTTTCGACACGGTTCGCGAGACTTGGGGTCGGCTCGACCTGCTGGTGAACAACGCGGGCGTGTCGATCGGCGGCACCGTCGACGAACTGTCCGTCGAGGACTGGCGCCGGACCGTGGACACCAACCTGACCGGCATGTTCCTTTGCGCGCAGCAGGCCGTGCGCATCATGAAGGCGCAGGACCCTCGAGGCGGCCGGATCATCAACAACGGCTCGATTTCGGCGCACACCCCTCGGCCCGCGAGCGTCGCGTACACCGCCACCAAGCACGCCATCACCGGACTCACCAAGGCGATCTCGCTGGACGGCCGCGCCGACGGCGTCGCGTGTGGACAGATCGACATCGGCAACGCGGCGACGGAGATGGCCGGGAAGTTCGCCCACGGCGTCCCGCAGGCCGACGGCCGGATCGCGCCGGAGCCGACGTTCGACCCGGTCCACGTCGCCGACGCCGTCGTCTACATGGCCGGGCTTCCGCTGGCCGCGAACGTCCAGTTCCTGACCATCACCGCCACCACCATGCCCTTCATCGGCCGCGGGTAGGGCGTCGGTCGGGCCGTGGGGTGGAGCCCGAGTTCCACCCGGGGTCCACCCTGGGGCGCAAGACCGGGATCTGGTTCGGGAGCAGGCTGTTTTCAGCTTCTCCCGAACCGAAAGAAACGAGCCGATCCCGATGTCCACTCTCGCCGAAGCCATCCTCATCAACGTCGTCGTCCTGATAACCACGCTGCAGGCCGATCTCGGCCGGCGAAAGGTGACGTCGATGCGGTTCCTCCGCCCGGTGCTGATCGTTGCCGTGGTTGTCCCGCTGTTCGTGAAGACCGTGTTCACCTCGGGCATCGGCCTCACGACGGAGCTCGTCGGGTTGGCGGCCGGTGCCCTGGTCGGCGCGGTCGCGGTGAGCCTGATGAAGTTCGAGCGTGACGAAAGCGGTGTTGTCCACACCAGGGCCGGAATCGGGTACGCCTCGCTCTGGATCGTCATCGCCGCGGCCCGCACGCTGTTCTCCGTCGGCGCGTCGAACTGGTTCGGCGACGACCTCGGACGCTTCTTCTTCGAACACGGCGCGAAGATCGCCGACATCGGCGCGATCATCACCGACGGTCTGATCGCGATGGCGTTGGCCATGATCCTGACCCGGACGGTCGGCTTGCGGCTGCGCGGCCGGAAGGCCCCGGCGATGCAGCCCGCTCACGCCAGCTGACCGGGTTCCAGCGGTCCGGGGAAGCGCAAAAGTGGGATCTTGGGGACAGGCTCAGATGACGGTGAAGGTGTGGGTGGTGCCGGTGAACGGGCGCAAGTCGCCGTCGACTTGCGCGTCTCCGGTGTACCGGATGCGGTAGACGCCTGCTTCGACGTCTTCGGGGATGTGCCAGGTGATCGTCACGGTCGACCCGGCGTCGCCGACGCGGGACCAGCGGAACGTCGTCGCCCAGTCGCCGTCGTCGGCAACGCCGCGCCAGCCGTCGCCGTCCTCGATCTCCACCTCGAAGTACGTCCCGCCGCGCCGCAGGTCGTTGTTCGGGTGCGCCCCGGCGAACGTCGCCGCCACGACGTCGCCGGGTCGACGTCGAGCGCTGGGCTGCACGATCACGTCCCCGAAGTCGTACCCCGCGACCGGTTCGTCCCCCTTGAGGCGGTACTGCGGACGCTGTTTCGCCGAGAGGTCCTCGATCCCGTTCCCCCGCTCGATGTCGACGCCGTCACGCATCGCCGACGCCAGCCCGTCGACGACTTGCTGCAGCGCAGGGAGCTCCCACTTCCCGAACAGCGTGCTGCCGCCCTCGTACTGCTGCGCTTCGTACTCCTCGGGAGTCGTGACGTAGTGCGCATATCCGTTGCTGTACCCGGCAACCAGGACGTCGGCGAGGTTTGCGCCGACGATGGCCGCGACGGTCCGGCGAAGGCGAAGACCAGCCGTGATCGTTGCTTCGCCGGGGATCCCGATCAGATAGAGCTGCCCGATCCGCAGTAGCTGGACCGGGAACCGCTCCGCCACCATCGGTTTGAGCCGGTTCAGCAGATGCGCGGGAAGGACGAGTCCTTTGGGCGCGTGGGCGTCGGCCATGGCTGGGGAAAGGCGGTAGAACACGTTCCTCGAAAGCCAGTCCCACACCGGGTTCCTGCCTTCTCGGAAGGTCGGGAAGGCAGGTCCGTCCGACCATGCGCCGGCCAGCGCCGAGGCGCCTGCCATCGGCGTTCCAGTCCGATGTGGACGTCCGTCGCCGGTGAACTCCGGCCGCACGGCGATAGCCGACAAATCGACATTGACCAGCCGGTAGTCCAGCCCGCCTTCGAGAGCTTCGGACTCGCCGGCGAACAGTTTCGCCGCGGCTTCGTACTGCCGCAGTCCGATCAGGCGCGTGTTCTCGACCTCGTCGTCGGTCGGTCCGATTCCCGGTTTCAGCTCCAGGTTCGGGGACATGTCCCCGGCGTTCGTCTGGGCGAACGCGCTGACGAAACCGGGGTCGTCCGCGTGGTAGTCGACGTCCTCGACGACCTTTTCCCAGTGGTACCCCGCGTAACCCTTGTTGTCGGAACTGATCAGGCGGTTCTGGTTGGTCATGCTCGTGTTGTGCGTGGCGAACCAGTTGATCGCTCCCACCGCGCGGCCGTCGCGATCGATCCGGAGCAGCGACGTCTGCGGGTCGACCGCGTCCGGGAAGAACGCCCGCTCCGACTCGGTGTTGCGGTCGAAGGCCGAGCGGGAGCGGTTGACGCTCGCGTCGCGCAGTTCGCCGTGCGAAAGGGCGAGTGACGCGGGGGCGAGGTCGGCGTGAGCCTGCTCGACGGCCTCGGTCATACCGTCGACGATCGCCGCGTATGTCGACGGCCGGAAGCCTCTGGTGTTCGAGTTGTACAGCGCATGATGCGAGTAACCGCCAGGTCCGCAATGGGTGTGCGTGGCGGTGACCATGGTGTTTTCCGCGGTGTAGAGATCACCGAACTGCGCGCCGAGCCGGCTCAGTAGCGCCTCGCGAATACTGTCGAACACCAGCGGCAGGTCGTTCACCACCAGCAGGATCCGCTTGCCGCTCGCGGCGTCGGCCAGGACGAACGCCCGCGCGCGCAACCTGAGATGGATGCCCGCGCTCTGCTGCCACGCCATGCCATAGCCGAGCATCCCGCACTGCGCGGGCTCCCCGGTGATGTCGGCGCGGCCGCGTCCGGCCAGCCAGCTCGCGGTCATCGAATCTCCTGCTCAGGGAATGATCTTGCGCTTGCGAAACTCGTCGAAGACGGCCACGAACATACCTTTGGTTTCGACGTACTCGTGGTAGCCGGGCCGTCGTGACTCGGCAGCGGAGGAGCCACCTCCAGCTCGAAGTATCGCGCGATCTTCGAGTCGGTCAGGTGCCGCGCCACTCCAGCAACACCAACCTCAGGAGTCAGTAAAACCGAACCCGCCACCTCAACCGGCCACCCCCGTGGCGTTGAACGCCACGGGGGTGGCCGGTTGAGGGGTCTTTGGACTCAGCGCAACCGGAGCCACACGGCGGTGTTCGGCGGAAGCAAGCCGTGGACCAAGGAGCCGCTGGCGAGCAGCACCTCTTCGTGGTCCGGAAGGGAAACCGGCTTCACCGAGAAGTTCACCACGCAGGCGAACCCGGGGTCCCGCGTGAACGAAAGCACCCCGTCGTCGTCACCGCGCCAGGCCAGTTCACCGTCTCCGAGCGCGGGCTCTTCGGCACGGATCTTCAGCCCCGCGCGGTAGAGCTCGAGCACGGATCCGGGGTTCGCGGCTTCAGCCTCGGCGGTGTACTCCGACCAGACGGCAGGCTGCGGCAGCCACGGGTCGGTTTCGGCACCGGCCGGGCTGAACCCGAACGGCGACGACGAGCCCGACCACGGAAGCGGCACCCGGCAACCGTCACGACCCGGGTCGACGTGTTTTGTCCGCTCCCACACCGGATCCTGGCGCAGTTCGCTGGGGATGTCCTCGATCTCCCACAGCCCCAGCTCCTCACCCTGGTAGGTGTAAAGCCCGCCGGGCAACGACATCGCGAGCAACGCCGCCGCGCGGGCCCGCCGGGTGCCGAGCGCGCGGTCGACCGGGGTGCCGTGCAGCCGGTCGGCGAAGGCGAATCCGGTGTCCCCTGGCCGCCCGTACCGCGTCACCGGCCGGGTGACGTCGTGGTTCGACAGCACCCACGCGGCGGGCGCGCCGACCGCGGCGTGCGCTTCCAGGGTCTTCTCGATGACGTCGCGGAAACGCGCGGCGTCCCACGGGCACACCAGGAAGTCGAAGTTGAACGCCGAGTTCAGCTCGTCCTTGCGCAGGTACTGGGCCGCCCGCGACATGTCCGGCAGCCACATTTCGGCGACCAGGATCCGGTTGCCCGGGTAGCTGTCCGCGATCTTCCGCCACGAGCGGTAGATGTCGTGCAGGCCATCCTGGTCGGAGTACGCGGACTCGTCGCCGGTCAGCGCGATGTCCGGTAGCGCCGGGTCCTTGACCAGCCCGTCGGCGACGTCGATGCGGAACCCGTCGACCCCGCGGTCGAACCAGAACCGCAGGATGTCCTCGAACTCCGCGCGGATCTCCGCGTTCTCCCAGTTGAAGTCCGGCTGCCGCGAGCTGTACAGGTGCAGGAACCACTCGCCGGGGGTGCCGTCGGGCTCGGTGATCCGCGTCCACGCCGAGCCGCCGAAGCGGGACGGCCAGTTGTTCGGGGGCTCGTCCCCGTCGGGCCCGCGACCGGGGCGAAACCAGAACCGCTCGCGTTCGGGCGAGCCGGGCCCGGCGGCCAGTGCGGCCTGGAACCACCGGTGCTCGTCGGAGCAGTGGTTGGGCACGATGTCGATGATCACCCGGAGGCCCAGCGCGTGAGCCTCGGCGATGGTCGCCTCCGCATCGGCCAGTGTGCCGAACACCGGCTCGATGCCCCGGAAGTCGGAGACGTCGTAGCCGCCGTCGTCCATCGGCGAGGGATACCAGGGACTGAACCAGATCGCGTCGATGCCCAGGTCCGCCAGATAGCCCAGCTTGGACCGTACGCCGGCGAGATCGCCGATGCCGTCGCCGTCACCGTCGGCGAAACTGCGGATATAGACCTGATAGATCGCCGCGCTCCGCCACCAATCGAGCTTCGATTCGGCGGAGAGATGCCCCGAAACGCTCACTGCTTGCCCCTCCTAGGGTCGTTGAAAAATATGGATCCCCCACCCCAAGCGCCGGACGTCAGCCCTTGAGGCTGCCCGCGCTCAGGCCGGCCAGGATCTGCCGCTGGAACACCAGGAAGACCGCGACCATCGGGATACTCGCCAGCACCAGGCCGGCGACGAGCAGGTTCAGCGGCAGGTCGATCGCGACCCGTTGCAGCATCACCGAAAGCGTCTGCATGTCGGGGTCGGGGAAGACCAGCAGCGGCCAGATGAAGTCCTTCCACGCCGTCACGATCGCGAGGATGGAGACCACCGCGATGATCGGACGCGACATCGGCAGCACGATCCGCCACAGGATCCGCAGCGAGCCGGCGCCATCGATCCGCGCCGCCTCGATCAGCTCGTTCGGGATCTGGTCGAAGAACCTTTTGAGCACATAGATGTTGAACGCGTTGGCGGCCGCGGGAAGCCAGATCGCGGACGGCGAGTTCAACAGGTTCAGGTGTACCAGTGGAACGTCGGTGATGGTGAGATATGTCGGCACCAGCAGCGCCGACGCCGGCAGCATCAACGTCGCCAGCATCATCCCGAGAACGGCGTTTCCCAGCATCGGCCGCAGTTTCGACAGCGCGAACGCGGCCGGGATATCGACCAGCAGCTGCACGAACAGCGCGCCGCCGGCCACGATGACCGTGTTGAGAAAGTACTTTCCGAGGTTCAGCTGGGTCCACGCTTCGGCGAAGGTGTCGGGATGGAACGTCTTCGGGATCAACGTGGGCGGGGTCGCGGCCAGCTCCTGGGGTGACTTCATCGCGCCGGTCACGGCCCAGTACATCGGGAACAGGAACGCCGCGGTGAACGCCACGATGGTGAGTCCGAGGACCACCCAGTAGATCGTCTTCCCTTTCCTCGACCGCAGTTGCGCCGGCGAAACCAGGGTTCGGACGGCGTACTCGGGTGAGGAACCGGTCTTCGCTTTCTTCTTGGGTAGCGTGATGGTCATGGCGCCTCCTAGTCCGCGCGTCGAGTCAGTCGAACGTAGGCAGCCGAGAACACGCCGAGTGCCACGAACAGGAGCAGGCTCATCGCGCTGGCGGAGCCGAAGTCGTTGTACACGAACGCATACCGGTAGAGCAGCAACAAGACGGTGACGGTCGAGTCGTTCGGGCCGCCGCCGGTCATGATGTAGGGCTCGGTGAACACCTGCATGGTCGCGACGATCTGGAGCAGCAACAGGACCAGCAGCACGAACCTGGTCTGCGGGAACGTCACATGGCGCAGCCGGTGCCACATGCCGGCGCCGTCGAGTTCCGCGGCTTCGTAGAGCTCACCGGGGATGGTCTGCAGCGCCGCCAGGTAGATCAACGTCGTGCTGCCCATGTTGGCCCACGTGGACACGAGTACGAGCGCCAACATCGACGTCGTGCTGGAATCCAGCCAGCTGCTGGTCGGCAGGCCGACCGAGTGCAGCGCCTCGTTGAACAGCCCGGGCCCGGGATCGTAGAACCACTTCCACATCAGCGCGGTCACCACCGGCGGCAACATCACCGGCAGGTAGACGAGCAGCCGGAAGTACGCCCGCGCGTGCCGCATTTCGTTCAGCAGCACCGCGGTGATGAACGGCACGAGGAAGCCGAACACCAGCGCCATCCCGGTGAACTCCAGCGTGTTCAGCCAGGCCGTGCCGAACAGCGGGTCGTTGAACAGCTTCGTGAAGTTGTCGAAGCCGACCCAGGTCGGCGGGTCCACGAAATTGATCTGCTGGAAGCTCAGCAGCACTCCGCGGACGATCGGGTACCAGGAGAACAGCGCGAAGCAGATCAACGCCAGGCAAAGCAGTCCGTACGCGGTGAGGTTCTCGGCCAGCTTGCGCCGGATCCGGGCCTGCTTGCGGACCTTGGGGGAGATGACCGGCCGACCGGCCCGCGGGTTCGCCGCGGGCCGGGCCGGTTCGAGAACTCTACTTGACCTGGGAGAGGACATTGTTGACCTTCGACTCCGCGGAGGACAGCAGCTGGTTGATATCGGCGTTCTTGTCGGTCAGCACCGCCTGCATCACGTTGTCGAGGGCCGCGTAGACCTCCTGGGCGTCGGGCGGCTCGATGGTGCCCTTGATCTGCTGGAACGTGTCGACGTAGGACTGGTAGTTCGTCGATGGGACGTTCGCGTACTTCTTCTCCACGGCCTGCTGCTGCGCACGTACCGCGCCTTGCCAGATGTCCGGGGTCGGCTGGGCGGGCAGGCCCACCGGCTGCTGACCGTCGGCGTAGGCCTTGACGAAGCTGTCGAAGCGGTCCGGGTTGAGGTACTTCCACTGGACCCAGGTGAGCCCCGCCTTGACCTGCGCGGCGTTCGCCTTCGGGTTGATCATGTAGCCCTCGCCGCCGAGCAGCGTGCCCTTGCCCTCAGGGACCCCGGCCAGGCCGTAGTCGGCGTACTTGCCGTTGAACTGCTTGACCAGCACCGGGACGTTGTCCGGCGCGGCCATGTACATGCCGAGCTGGCCGGCGCCCATCATGCGCTGCACGTCGGTGGCTTCGAGGAGCTGCTTGGTGCCCATCGAGTTGTCGTCCCAGCGCATCTGGTGCAGGTAGTTCAGCGCCTGGCGGCCGAGGTCGTTGTTGAAGTCGGCCTTCCAGGTGTCACCGACCTTCTTGGCGATGTCGCCGCCCAGGGAGTACATCCAGCTGGTGAAGTGCCAGCCACCCTGGTTGTTCTTGGAGAAGTCGGCGTAACCGACCGTGCCGTTGCCCAGCGCGGCGATCTTCGCCGCGTCGGTCCGGACCTCGGCCCAGGTCGTCGGCGGCTTGTCCGGGTCGAGCCCGGCCTTCTGGAACAGCGGCCGGCTGTAGACCAGGCCCATCGAGTAGTTCGCGGTCGGGAGGCCGTAAAGCTTGCCGCCGGCATCCTTGAAGTTGTCCAGCAATTGCGGCTGGATGTCGCTGACATGCGGCACGCTCTTCACTGCTTCAGTGATGTCGGCCGCCTGATGACGCGCGATGATCTGCGCGGGGTCGGTGAAGTAGACGTAGTAGACGTCCTCCAGCTGGCCCCCAGCCAGCTTCGCGGAGAACGTCTTCGGGTCCATGAACCCTTCGTGCGCCTGGATCACGATGTCCGGGTGCGAGGCCTCGAAAGCGGCCACGTCCTGGTCGAACTGCTTGCGCTCGAACGGTTGGGTCGTCGGCGGCTGGCCGTCGATGGTGATGGTGACCTTGCCCCCGGCGGCACTGGTGCCGCTCGATCCGCCGCTGCAGGCGCACAACGACACGGCAAGGCCCGTCACAGCCAGCAAACTGATCACCCTGCGGGCAGAAAGACTCTTCATTGACGCCTCTTCTCGCGGTTGCGACGACTGTCGCGTGATGGCCATCACCCTAAAGTGTTAACCAGAAGCTCGCAAGACATCGACGAAGATTCGCAAGTTACGAACAATTTAGATCACAGGGTCGTCACGATCACGTCGCGGACGTCACCAACGCTCGGCCAGTTGAACCACGGACCACTAGTTCAGGTGCGAACAACAGCTCTTCCGCGGTCACGGAACCCCCGTTGATCTGTTTGACGAGCAACTCGACGGCAGCGCGGCCCATCGCCTCGATCGGCTGGCGCGTGGTCGTCAGCGGCGGGTCGGTGCAGTTCATCAGGAACGAGTCGTCGTAACCGACCACCGAGAACTGGCTGGGCACCGAAAGGCCCTGACGTCGCGCCGCGCGCACCGCGCCCAGCGCGAGCAGATCGCTCGCGCACAGGACGGCCGTGACGCCGCGCGCGAACAGTCGTGCCGTTGCCGCGTGACCGCCTTCGATGGAGAACATGCCGTGCTCGACGAGGTTCGCCGACGCCGTCAGTCCGAGGGACGCGACGCAGGCCTGGAACGTCGTCAGCTTGCGCTGGGAGGGCACGTGGTCGGGCGGCCCGAGGACCAGTCCGATTCTTTCGTGCCCCAGTGAGTTCAGGTGACTTACTGCCTGCTCGACGGCGACGACGTCGTCGCAGGAAACCTGTGGGAGCCCGAGGTGCTCGACGGCGGCGTTGAGCAGCACCGTGGGGATCTTGCGCTCGACGAGCCGGTGGTAGTGCGTGTGCACCGCGTCGGCTTGCGCGTAGAGCCCGCCGGCGAACACGACACCGGACACGTGCTGCTGCAGCAGCAGCTCGACGTACTCGGCTTCGGAGACGCCGCCCGCGGTGCGGGTGCACAGCACGGGGGTGAAGCCCTGCTGCGCGAGCGCGTTGCCCATGATCTCGGCCAGTGCCGGAAAAATGGGGTTCTGCAGCTCCGGCAGGACCAGCCCGACCAGCCTCGCGCGTTCCCCGCGCAGCTGTGTCGGTCGTTCGTAGCCCATCACGTCCAGGGCGGTCAATACGGCGGTTCGGGTACTGGCGGAGACTCCTGATCGACCGTTGAGAACCCGGCTGACCGTGGCTTCGCTGACTCCGACCTTTCTGGCTACTTCGGCAAGTCGACGCGTCATGTCTGCAATTATGACGCAAAACCGCGCAAAAGTCCGACCTAAATTTCCGAGTGTCGTGACGGGCTTGATCACGGCACGACTTTTGTTACCGCAAGGATGGTACTCGCCCGTCCCGCCGCACGGTCGCGACGCTGCGCCGGCTGGCAGGACGGGCGAGGGCTTCTCTTCAGTGACTACGGACGGCTGTCAGCTTCGGTTCACCTCGAACTCCGAGATCTGCCCGGCCGGCCAGCCGGTGTTGCCGGTGATGGCCAGCCGGACGTACCGCGGGCTCGTGGCGCCGAAGGTGACGGTCACGGCGTTGCCGCTCGCGGGGTCGAAGTTGTACCCGCGCGAGCCGACGATCGTCGAGTAGTTCGACCCGTCCGTGCTGCCCTGGATCGTCAGGGTCTCGGTGCGCGCACTCCACGCCGAGGCCGGCGGCAGCTTCAGCGTCGCCTTGTTGATGCTCGTGGCGGCGCCGAGATCCACGGTGAGCGACTGCGGGAAGGCGTTGTTGGTGCTTTCCCAATAGCTCGACGAGTTGCCGTCGACGGCGTTTCCGGGCGGGAACCCGCCCTGCGAACCACTCGCCGAAGCCGGACGGCCGAGCGCGGCGTTGCTGCCCGTGGCGGGCGGCGTCGGCGGGCCGGAGTTCGGCGGCGGCCAGGTCGCGCAGTTGCTCCACGTGCCCGTCAGGCCGGTGTTGCCGGATCCGGTGAAGGACATCGGCGGGTTGCTGGTCGGGTAGGGGCAGTTGTAGGTGCCGGTGACGCCGACCCGGCTGGCGGTCAGGTTGCTGATGCCGACCGAGCCCTGTGTCTGCGACTGCACGGCGAAGGTGCCGGTGCCGTCGATGGTCGCGCCGTTGATGGTGATGCCTCCGATCACCTTGCCGACGCCGTTGCCGTCGATGAACTGGATTGCCTCGTACGGGCTGTCGACGGCCCGGAAGTTCGTGACGTTGACCGTCACCCCGGTGATCGCCTGGTCACGCGCGTCGAACCACAGCGCGCCGACCCCGAACTGCCAGTTGGGATCGAGCGCGCCCGCCCGCAACGTGGTGTTGTTGGAGACGGTGATCGTGCCGGACAGCGGCACCGAGTTGAACCGGTTGCCGACCAGGATCCCGCCGCCGAGCGCGTTGGTGTCCTGCACCAGGTTTCCGGTGACGGTGTTGTTCGAGCCGCCGTAGAGCGCGATGCCGTTGGCCAGCGTCGGTACCTCGATGGTGTTGTTGCTCAGCGTGTTGCCGCTGTCGGCGGTGCCGTTGGACCACAGCGCGAGGCCGTCGTCACCGTTGTTGCGCAGGAAGTTGTTGTGCAGGGTCGAACCGGTGACCGCGCCGTCGAAGTTGATGCCGTCGGCGGTGGTGTCGAGGATGCGGTTGTTCTCGATGGTCAGGTTCGACGACGCGCCGCTCATCAGCCAGAGCCCGCACTTGGTGTGCTGGATCCACAGCCCGGACACGACCGAGCCCGCGCCGAGCACACCGTGGAAGGCGTTGTCGGGGCTGCCGTCGTTGCGGTTGGAGATCTCCCCGAACACGGCGAAGTTGTACAGCTTGATGTTGCCGCTCGCGCCGCCGTTGTTGAACACGTTGTTGCCGTGCAGCACCGAATACCACGGACCGGCGCCGCGGATGGTGACCTGGTCGACCTGCACCGCCTGGCCGATTTCGAAGGTGCCCGGTGGGATCCACAGCTCCTTGCCCTGCGACTTCGCGCCGGCGATGGCGTTGCGGAACGCGCTGGTGTCGTCGGTTCCGTCGTTGGGCGTCGCGCCGAACGACGTCAGCGAGACCGAGTTCGCGGGAGCCGACGCGGGGCCGGCCACCTGCTCGAAGTCGGCGAGGTCGATCGTGTACGGCCCGGCGGTGTTCTCCCCGTCGACCTGCACCTTGATTTTGGCGCCCGCCGAGACGTTCTGCCCGAGCAGCATCCTGGTCTCGTCGTACAGCTTGTGCGTCTTCGAGCCGCCGATCTGGCCCGTGTTCAGATAGCTGTACTTCGACGTCAAAGTCAGGTCCTGGGCCAGCTTCGTCCCGTTGACGTACACCGCGAGCGAGCCGCTCTTACCCTGCGGAAGGCTGTAGCGGAGGTCGATCGAGTTCGTCGCGGAAGGCGTCGTGAATTCGACGTACTGGCCCTGCGAGCCCAACGTGATCGCTTGTCGCCCAACGGCTTCCGACGGGAGACTGCCCTGGGTGTAGTCGGGACCGATCAGCGTCCCGTTGTTCGCGGAGCACTCCGCCTGGACCTCGGTGAACGGTACGGTCGCGCCACCTTGCACGGCGGTCGGGCACGTCGCCGCCGGTGCGGCCGGGGCCGCTGGGGACGCTTCGGCAGGGGCGCCGAGCACAGCCGCCGCCAATCCGGACGTCGCCAGCGCGGCGGCCAGCGTCATGGCCAGCCGCTTCCGGGTGACGGGTGTTGTGTTACCTGGGGACATGGGAAATCGACACACCTTCCTGCAACTTTGGGGAGGGCTTGAAAAGGCGGGTGGGTCCGCGGAGTCGTGGACCCACCCGCCGAATTGCTAGGCGGTGTAGGCCTCGAATTCAGAGACCTGGCCCGCCGGCCAACCGGTGTTCGCGGTGAACGTCAATCGCAGGTACCGCTGCGAGGTCGCCGGGAAGGTGATCGTCGCGGTGTTGCCGGTGCCCGGGTTGAACGTGTATCCGGCCGAAGCCTTGACCGTCGAGAAGCTCGAACCGTCGGTGCTGCCCAGTACCGACAGCGTCTGGGTACGGGTGCCCCAGGCCGACGGCGGTGGCAGCTTCAGGACGATCCGGCCGACGCTCCTCGACGCGCCGAGGTCCACGGTCAGCGACTGGGGGAACGCGTTGTTCGCGGATTCCCAGTAGCTGTTGGCATCCCCGTCGACGGCGTTGCCCGCCGGGAACCCGCCCTGCGAACCGCTCGCGGTGGCCGGCTGGTGCAGCGCGAGGTTGCCGGTGGCCGGCGGGGTGGTCGGCGTGGTCGGAGTAGTGGGCGTCGTCGGCGTGGTGGGGGTCGTCGGCGGAGTCGTCGGGGTGGTCGAGCCGCCGCCACTGTTGCCGTTGTAGACCGGAGCCGGCCACGGACCGCAGTACGTCGTGCCGTAGCCGGAGTTGCCGCCTTGGTCGGCGAGTCCGGTCAGCGCGTCCGGGCCCTGACAGTTGTAGGTGCCCGCGACGCCGATGTTGCTGGCGACGACGTTCTTGATCGTGCCGGTGGCGTGCGACTGGTACTGGATGGCGAAGGTGCCCGCACCGGTGATCTTGATGTTGGTGAAGTGGACGTCGGTGGTGTTGCTGTCGATGAACTGGATGCCTTCGTAGTTGCTGTCCAGTAGGTCGGTGTCGGTGACGTTGACCGTGCCGGTGATCGCCGAGTCGCGGCCGTCGAACCACAGCGCACCGACGCCGAACTGCCAGTTGGAGTCGAGCACCCCGGCGCGCAGCGTCGTATTGCGGGCGACCGTGGTGACCCCGGACAGCGGGACCGCCTGGAACCGGTTGGCGATGTGGATGCCGCCGCCCTGGTCCTGCGTGTCGGAGACGACGTTGTCCGACACCGTGTTGCCGTAACCGCCGTAGATGGCGATGTTGTTCGCCAGGATCGGCAGTTCGACGGTGTTGAACGAGAACGTGTTGTCGTGGTCGGCGTCGTGCTCCGCCCACATCGCCAGCCCGTCGTCACCGGTGTTGCGGAGGAAGTTGTTGGTGACGGTGACGTGGCTGATGCCCTGGTGCAGGTTCAGTCCGTCGGCGGTGGTGTCGAGGATGCGGTTGCCGGTGACGGTCAGGCCGTCGAACGGGCCGTCGAGCCACAGGCCGACCTTGACGTGCTGGATCCACAGCCCGGAGACGACCGAACCGCCGCCGAGCGCACCGCCGATGCCGTTGGTCTGGTCGCAGTCGTTCCGCTCGTTGATCTGGCCGATGATGGCGAAGTTGTAGAGCTTGACGTTGCTGCTGACGCCAGGGATCGCTGGGTTACCGCCGTAAGTGGAGCTGCCGCAGCTCGCTGGCTCGCCAAGGCCGAAGATGCCGACACGTGAGCCGCTGAGGACCGAGTACCACTGGCCGGCACCGCGGATGGTGACCTGGTCGACCCTGATGTGGTGGTTGATGGTGAAGGTCCCCTGCGGGATCCACACCTCTTTGCCCTGGCTCTTCGCCGCCGCGACGGCCGCGTCGAACGCGTTCGCGTCGTCGGTGGTGTCCCCGGACGTCGCGCCGTAGGCGGTCACCGAAAGGGAGTTGGCCGGCTGGGTCGCGGCCGCGGCGACCTGCTCGAAGTCCGCGAGGTCGACCGTCGTGGCCGGAGCGGAACCGGAGTCGAGCTGGACCTTGATCTTGGTACCCGCGGGCAAGGTGCTGCCGAGGAGCGCGCGGGTTTCGTCGTAGAAGTGGTGCGGGTGACCGTCTCCGGGCCGGTTCGTGAAGGGGTACGAGCCGTAATACCAGCTATACCGTGAAGTCAGGCTCAGGTCGCTGTTCTTCGCGCCGTTGATGTAGAGCCCCGCGGTGGAATCCTGTCCGGTGCCGTCACCGGTGTCGGGGATGCTGTAGCGCACATCGACCGAGTTGGCCGGCGCGGTGAGCGTGAACTCGACGTACTTGCCCTGGCCCGACAGCGTCACCGCCTTGCGGCCGGAAGCCTCGCCGCCGAGCGTTTCCGCCGTCCGGGAGGCGATGACCGTGCCGTTCGTGGCGGCGTTCTCGGCCTCCTGCTCGACGAACGGGACGGTCGCTCCTCGGCCGGCGACGTCGAGTGCGGACGTGGAGGTCGCGGAAGCCGCGAGAGCCGGGGTGACGACGTGGGGGGAGGCACCGATCATGACGACGGTGAGGCCGGAAGCGGCCAGAACGGCCGCGATACTCGCGCCGATCTGCCTCTTCCTGTTCCTGCTCACCGGGGGATTTTCGGGTGCACTAAAGACACGTGTTGGGGACACGGAGCGACACTCGCCTTCCTTGGCTTGTGTGCGGGGGACCGGACGGGGGACTGGGAGACCGGTGATCAACCGGCGGCTAACTCACTGAGTTGTTAGTATGTGAGCGGAATCATACAAATTATGGACGCTAGAGCGCAATAGTCCAATCAAGTAACGAAAAATCCCGACAGCCGCAGGTCAGCGCGTTCCGACCGTGCCGAAACGGTTACCCAGCGCAACAAAGGGCGCCTTCCACTGGGGAAGGCGCCCTTTGTCTGGTTAGGAAGTGGTCTAGTCCCGCTGTCTCAGTCCCGATAGATGTCCAGCCCGGCGAAGCTCTGCACGACCGGCATCAGCTCGAGCGTGTTGACGTTGACGTGTGCCGGGAGCGACGCCGTCCAGTAGACCGACTCGGCGACGTCGTCGGGGCCGAGCGGCTGCGTGCCCGCATACACGGTGTCGGCCTTGCCCTGGTCGCCGTCGAACCGCACCTTGGAGAACTCGGTCCCGCCGACCATCCCGGGCTCGATGTTCGTCACCCGCACGCCGGTGCCGCGGAGGTCGCTGCGGAGGTTCAGGCTGAATTGGTGCACGAACGCCTTGGTCGCGCCGTAGACGTTGCTGCCTGGGTAGGGGTAGGTGCCGGCGATCGATCCGATGTTGATCACGTGCCCCCGCCCGCGCGCCACCATGCCGGGCAGCGCCGCCCGCGTGCAGTACATGAGGCCCTTGCAGTTCGTGTCGACCATCTGTTCCCAGTCGTCGACCTCGGCGCGCTGGGCGGGGGCGAGGCCCTTGGCCAGCCCCGCGTTGTTGACGAGCACGTCGATCTCGGCGAACTCGGCGGGCAGGTCACCGATGGTCCGCTCGACCGCCGCGCGGTCCTGGACGTCGAGTTCGACGGGGAGTACGGCCTTGCCGAGCTCCTCGGCGAGCGCGGCGAGCTTGTCCGCGCGGCGGGCCGTGGCGACTACGCGGGCGCCTTCGGCCACGAACCGGCGGGTGATCGCTTCCCCGAAGCCGGTGCTGGCGCCGGTCACGAAGACGGTCTTCTGTACGTCAGACATCGAGGGGTTCACCGTTCTGTCAGTTCTCTTGACCCCACCGACTCTAGGAACCCGGCCACCGCGGCGTTGAACGTGGGCACCCGCTCGAGGTTCGGCAGGTGCCCGGCGCCGTCGATCACCACGAGCGGCTTGCCCCCTCGTCGTCGACGATCACGACGCTGACGTCGACACTCGACGTCCTGGCCACGCTGGCCAGGACCGGGCCGGACGCCGCCCTGACGGCGTAATGTGGTGGCTGACCTGCGAAAACAGCGTTAAGGTACCCCCCTGTTTTCGACGTCAAATGGCCATGTAAAGTTCTCCAAGTCGCCAGGGAAACCGGGTGGCCGCGGGACACGAACCAAGCTCTCACTTCAAGGTGATTGAGTGGGTGTCCCACCAGCTTGAAAAACTTGCTAAGGAATGACCGTCTCGGATAAGGCTGCTTTTGGGTGGCGCGATCTGCGGTGTGTTGCTTGAGAACTCAACAGTGTGCTAGTGAACTAAGCCAGTAGAGCTTATGTATAAAGTAAC